>CAMBFD010000019.1 GCA_945865625.1 Chitinophaga pinensis | reverse complement strand
CTTGGCAAATGTTCTGATAAATTCAGTGGTTCGAAATGTTTTCGGGTTACATCGTTTTCTAACAATTGTTTGTATTGCAAGTCAACAACCTTAACCACATCTTCGAACGATTGAATATCGGTCATAATTTTAAATTACCAACCTAAAATCCAAGCGAAAATCAAAGGAGCCACAATGGTGGCATCACTTTCCACAATGAACTTAGGCGTATCGATATCGAGTTTACCCCAAGTAATTTTTTCGTTAGGAACAGCGCCGGAATAACTACCATAGCTGGTAGTACTGTCGGAAATTTGACAGAAATACGACCAGAAAGGAATGTTTTCCATTTCCATGTCTTGGTATAACATTGGAACCACACAAATAGGGAAATCACCAGCAATACCACCACCAATTTGGAAGAATCCAATGCCTTTACCTTCACTATTTTTCACGTACCAATCGGCCAACCAAACCATATATTCTATACCACTCTTCATGGTAGAGGCTTTCAATTCATTTTTAATAACGTAACTCGCAAAAATGTTTCCCATGGTAGAATCTTCCCAACCTGGAACTACTATTGGTAAATTTCTTTCTGCAGCCGCCAACATCCAACTATTTTTTGGATCAATTTCATAGTATTGCTCAAGCTCACCGCTCAATAAAATTTGATACATGAATTCATGAGGGAAATAACGCTCGCCAGAATCTTCGGCACGCTTCCAAATTCCATGAATGTGTTTTTGCAATCTTCGAAAAGCTTCCTCTTCTGGTATGCACGTATCTGTAACCCGGTTGTAATGATTTTCAAGCAAATCCCACTCGTCTTGAGGACTTAAATCTCTATAATTGGGCACACGTTTATAATGCTTGTGAGCCACCAAATTCATAATGTCTTCTTCTAAATTAGCGCCAGTACAACTAATGATATCAATTTTACCTTGGCGAATCATATCAGCCAAACTTTTACCAAGTTCGGCAGTAGACATGGCCCCAGCCAATGTAACCATCATTTTTCCACCTTCAGTTAGGTGAGTTTCGTAACCTTTCGCAGCATCAACTAAAGCAGCAGCATTAAAATGCAAGTAATGATTCTCGATAAATTGAGAGATAGGACCTTTCATTGGTGCAAAGATACAATTATTTATTTGGCTAATAAAATTAGGATCGGCTTATTCGCCCAGCCACCATTTGCGTTTGAATACCTTTTTCTTAGGGGCATTCAATTCAATTTTTTCATGAATATATTGCATCGCTTCATCTAAGTCATCGGTGACTAAGAACAATGATTCATCTTCAGGAGAAATGGTATTTGTTAGATTCATTTGATGAATTTGTTGTTTCAATTGCTCCCAATATTCAACTCCAACAATCACAACAGGAAACCAAGGCATTTTCTTCGTTTGGATTAGGGTTAAAGCTTCAAACATTTCATCAATTGTACCAAATCCGCCTGGAAATACAACAAATCCAAATGAATATTTAAACAACAAAACCTTACGTACGAAGAAATATTTAATATCAACCCAAACATCTAAGTAAGGATTGGCTATTTGTTCAAAGGGAAGCTCAATATTCACGCCAACACTTTTGCCACCTGCCTCTTTTGCCCCTTGATTGGCCGCCATCATAATGCCAGGACCACCACCGGTTAAGACTGTAAATCCATTTTGACTCACCAATGAGCCCATTGCTTTTGCTTTTTGGTAATACGGATGGTTTTCTTCAAAACGAGCTGATCCAAAAACACTGATACAAGGACCAACAAAATGGAGCTTCCTGAAACCTTTAATAAATTCAGTCAGTACTTTAAATGCAAACTTCAATTCTGTAAAACGTGTGTGAGGACCCTCCAACATTTTGATGTCGGCAACTCCTACCAATCGGGTCTTTTGTTTTTTTTCTGGCATAAAAAAAGGGTCGTTAAAAACGACCCTTCAATAATAGTTCTAAATTATTAAAATCTTTCGTTAGCAGCAAAGAAAAAGTTTCCTTCAATCTCAGCATTTTCATCGCTATCACTTCCGTGAATTGCGTTAGCATCGATGCTCTTTGCATAAAGATTGCGAATGGTTCCTTCAGCTGCTTCTTGAGGATTTGTAGCCCCAATCGCATTTCTGAAATCTTCAATTGCATTGTCTTTTTCTAAAATTGCAGCATAAATTGGACCACTAGACATGAATGATACCAATTCACCATAAAATGGTCTTGCGCTGTGAACTGCATAAAACTCACCCGCCTTTTCTGGCGTTAATTCAGTGTATTTTAAAGCAACTACTTTAAAACCTTTTTGAATAATGTGATCTAAAATTTTACCTGCATGGCCGTTTGCTACTGCATCAGGCTTAATCATTGTGAATGTACGATTGGTTGTCATCTGTTTTTGAATTTTCGCTGCAAATTTCGGAAATAAAACTCACATTTAAGCTATAAAATCGCTTAAATACTGAAAGTTAACGCCCAATTTTCCATTTTTTGCAATCGTTGCATTTTCAATGAGTGTTGATCCCTCAGAAATTAAAGCCGGTAGAACATGCTGCAACATCATTTCACCAAACTCTTCCGATGCATCTTTGGGCAATTCATTGGGCAAGTTACCCACCGCCATAACATCTATACTATTAGCAGTAAATGGCATACATGGTTCTTGCAGCAAAATATCCCACCCAATAAATGGATCCTGAATGGTTGTACTCTTGTATGTAATTGGCACAGACCCGTTTTCATCGCAACTAATATCGGCAATCACCTTAATTTTAAAAGAATCTTTGGCAGTTTCACCCTTAGAAAACAATTGTGGCAAATCTTCTGTCCAAAATATCCCATTCATCAAAATATCTGTTGCCCGTGTAAATGGCTCAAAAGAACTTTGATATTCATTGTGATGCGTATAAAAATATTTGGTATCCCAATGTGTTTTTTCAGGATGGCAGTATAAATCGGGACTGTTCAAATGCACAAAAACCGGTTGATTGTAATGAATGGTCAAATATTGCTGTGGTGTGACCTCTTTAATTCTCATGCTTCTCATAAAATCCAGCGCACCTTGTGCCACACGTCCCCCGCCCGTAAGAGCAATTTTAATTGGAGGCAATTTCAACGCAAGTGCATTCGATAAAATTTCAGAAAAATCAATACTTTGCCAAGCTGGTTTCAAATCAAACAAACCTGTTTTCTTTCCAAAAGTTAAAAACCCATTATACGCTCCAACAATGCCTGCATATCTTCCAAAACCTAAAACCCTTTGTCCTGTTTCCCATTTTAATGCTTCATAATCAATTAATTCAATATTTTTCGAAATAATATCCTTCAACATCAATTGATTGTATGGTTGTTTCTTAATGGTATGAGAAAAAAACATGTATTTCTTTTGAGGGATAAGATATTCTTTGGGAATTTCTTTAATGCCCAGCATGATATTTGCCCTCGAAACATCAGAACAAGTTTCTATACCTACTTCCTCATATGCCTCATCGGAGAAGCACCTTGTATTGCTCTTTTCAACAACGATTTCAATACTTGGATACCTATTTTTCAATGCGATACATTGTATTGGCGTGAGTGCAACCCTATTGTCGGGCGGATTCTTTCTTTCTCGTACAAGCGCAATGGTTGTTGTTGGTTGCATAGAACAAATATAAAACTATCTTTGAATATGTGCTTTTCGTACGCAATCAATTTTTCACCAAATTCACTCAAATCTAAGTTTGGAATAGAAAACGTTTCATTGCCTAAGCAAGGTTTCTTTTTCAATGGATTTGAGCACCCCAATTTACCTGTGCTTTTTGTCCCTCAAAATGAAACAAATTTCAAAGTCGATAATTTCGAATGGGGATTAATTCCATCATGGGTTTCTGATAGTTTAAAATCAAAAGAATTGCAGAAAAACTCTTTGAATGCACGCAGCGAAACTGCATTCGAAAAGCCTATGTTTCAAAAGGCCTGGGAGCAGAATCCATGTGTCATTTTAGCATCCGGATTTTTTGAATGGGAACATCAAAATCAACTCAAAATACCGCATTTTATTTATCCCTCTTCAAATGAAATTTTATATATGGCTGGAATTTATGATACTTGGATCAATTCAAGTACTGGAAATTTGATTTATTCCTATTCCATTTTAACCACCCATGCCAACCAAATGATGGAAAAAATTCACAATGTAAAAAAGAGAATGCCAGTTGTTTTAACCGAAGAAAATGTTGAAAAATGGCTGCTTATAGACACGCTAGGCCGACAAGAACTCTGTAAACCATGTCCAGAAGAATTCTTGAATTCACATACAGTTTCGATGAAGTTAAATAGTCCTAAAAACAAAAGAAATGAGCCTTGGGCTATAGAACCCGCGATTTTTGCAAAACAAACAACACTTTTCTAACGTTTCAATCCATTCAATTCATGAAAAATACGCTACATTTGTAGACTATTTATATGCGTATATCATTCGCCATTTTATTGGGCATTTCGTTGATGGCATGCCAAAACAACCAAGCCCAAAGTTCAAAACCAACAACGGATTCTGCTAAAAAAGCAAATCCGGAGAGTCAAGTTATAAGTCCCTCCTCAACGGCAACAGTTGAAAAATGGAATCGTTTTTGCGATTTGCTTTCAGGAGACACAACCAAAATAACTTCCAACCTAAAAAATGCTAAAATTTGGTTGACCTACAGCCGTGGAACAAATATCAAATGGAATTCTTTGTCAAAAAGAATTAGCAAACCAATAGCAAATTGGGTCATCTCTTCAAAGTTAGAAATTGAAAATGAACCAAAAACATTGGTTTATCCTTTTGCTGGGGGCGATTTTTATTATTCACACATGTTCTTTCCTAAGCAAGATACATTGATTATGGTGGGACTAGAACCAGTTGGATATTTATTTGATATCGACACAGCCAATCCAGTAAAACTTGAAAAATACCTAACCAATTTAGAACATTCATTGTATTATCCTCACAAGCTTGGGTTCTTTAGAACCTTTAGCATGGAAGTCGATTTTACGAAAGGCTATTTGAATGGAACCATACACACATGCCTGTATTACATGGCAAAATTTGGATACAAGATTGAATACATAAAGGCGTTCGACATTGATGAAGCCGGAAACACAAAGGGAGAAGTTGAAGTGGGTACAAAACCACACAAAAGAACTGGAATTAAAATAGGCTTCAAAGCGAAAGATGGCTCTGGAAACGTGAAAGAACTCATTTACATTTCAGGTGATTTGAGCGATAAAGGTTTAACCAACGGCAATAAAAATAGAGGTCTATACAATTTCTTAAATTCAAGAAAACAAATCGTTTCTTTTTATAAAGCTGCGAGTTATTTGATGCACAAAAGTGACTTCTATAAAATTAGAGGCCTCATGACCAGAAACAGTAAACGAATCCTTCAAGACGACAGTGGAGTGCCCTACTCAATTTTAAAAGCATCAGGATTTGATGTCACTGTTTTGGGTGAATATACCAGAACCATTCAATTGTTTTGGAGCCGTGTTCAAAAAGATATGAAGGCCGAATATGCTACCAGAAAACCTGCAAAGCTTCCTTTTAACATTGGATACAACGCTGAGTTTAACGAATGCAACTTGCAATCTGCAGTGAAAAAATAAACATGGCAGACTTTATTTCATTAACAATTCAACCCAAATCTTCCGAGGATGAATATAAAGAAATTATTGTTGCCTTAATCAGCGAATTCGGTTTCAACTATTTCAACACCGATGGAGATTCTGTGGTTGCCCATGCAAAAATTGAAGACATTTCAGATTCCGACAAATTAGATATTGAAGAAATACTGAACCCATACTGCAATGCTTTAGTTTGGGAATTCCAAGAAAAAGAAAATTGGAATGAGCTTTGGGAGAAGAACTTTTTTAAGCCTTTACAAATTGAAAATGTGCACATTAGAGCACCTTTTCATCCAGAGGTTAACGAAGGAATTGTGATCACCATTGAACCAAGAATGAGTTTTGGCACTGGCCATCATTCAACCACACACCTTATGATTCTTGAAATGCTTAAAAACACGGGTAAATTTCAAGGTGGTAAAGTTTTAGATATGGGCGCAGGTACAGGTATTCTTGGAATTGTCGCTGAAAAATTAGGAGGCAATGAAATTGTTGGTATTGAAATAGACGATTGGGTGGTAGACAATGCAAATGATAATTTGCTGGTAAACAATTGTACCAATACCTTCATGTTACTTGGAACCGCCGAAACACTTTCAAATTATGAACCCAACTATTTCGATGTAATATTAGCAAATATTCACAGAGAAATTATCATTGCCGATTTAAACGATTATATCCGCGTACTCAAACCAAATGGTTTGATTTTAATCAGTGGTTTACAATTGGTTGATTTACAAATGGTCGATGACATTTGTGTTTCAAAAGGACTAGAAAAACAGACTCAAAATACCCACAAAGATTGGGGTGTGTTGGGTTATCTGAAAAAGTGAATGTAAATTTGAGCATATTGCTTAAGGAGGAAAAGCTTGTCTGACATCATAAAATTATTGACCGACGCAGTTGCAAATCAGATTGCTGCAGGAGAAGTGGTTCAACGTCCCGCAAGTGCCGTTAAAGAACTGCTCGAAAATAGCATTGATGCCGGTGCAACTCAAATAAAGCTTCTCATAAAAGATGGGGGCTCAACCCTCATGCAAGTCATTGACAATGGCAAAGGAATGAGTGAAACTGACGCTAGAATGTGTTGGGAACGACATGCAACCTCAAAAATTAGAAAAGCAGAAGATCTATTTTCATTAAATACATATGGTTTTCGTGGTGAAGCGCTTGCTTCAATTGCTGCGGTGGCTCAAGTAGAAATGAAAACCAAAAGAAAGATAGATGAAGTTGCATCATTCATTCGAATTGAAGCCAGTGAAGTCATTGAACAACGCATTGAAGCTGCACCAGATGGCACTTCAATTGCCATAAAAAACCTTTTTTACAATATACCGGCGCGTAGAAATTTCCTTAAATCCATATCAGTAGAAACCAAACATATTTTCGAGGAGTTTCAACGACAAGCAATGGCAAATCCACACATTCACTTTACCCTATTTAACAACAATAGTGAGGTTTTTAATTGGATTCCAAAATCATTGCTCGATCGATTGGCCGATGTTCTGAGCAAAAAAAACACTTCAGATTTTCTAGAAGTGCAAGAAATTACAGATATCGTTGAAATCAATGGATTTGTGGGAAGTCCCTCAATTACAAAAAGAACACGTGGCGAACAATACTTCTTTGTAAATGATCGATATATAAAAAGTCCTTATTTTCATCATGCTGTTATTGCAGCCTATGAAGGATTAATTGAAACGGATAGCTTTCCAACATACACCTTATTTTTAAATGTAGCTCCAGAAAAAGTTGATGTAAATGTTCATCCCACCAAAACAGAGGTCAAATTTGAAGATGAAAAACACATCTATAATTTAATTAAAGCCACTGCCAGAAAGTCCCTTGGTAAATTTGTTGTTCAACCCAATTCCGAAATTCTGGGCTTAGAAAATATCAACCAATGGTTAAATCACACACCTTCAGTTCCTGGGAGTTCTAATTGGTCGAAAATTGAACAACCAACCACTGAGAAACAAGATTCAAGGTACAATCCTTTTACCCAAGATAGAAAACCTTATGATAGAAATTCAAACCAAGATTGGCAAAAAATTTTAGGTTCTATTGAACCGCATTTTTCGCAACAATCCCTTGAATCTAATCTTCAATCGAACCAACATCAAGTCATACATAAGCAAGAAAATGAAATTGCTGTTTTGGGTTCATTTAACCTTGCAGAAAGATACATTGTTGCCAATATTGAAGGTCATTTGTACATTATCGATAAACGATTGGCGCATCAACAAATTCTTTACCATCAATTCATACAACAGCTCGAAAATATGAAAGGCACAACCCAACAGCTTCTTTTTCCAAGAAATGTTGAATTGAGCCCAGGACATTTGGCTATTGCATTGGACATACTCGATGATTTAAAGCATTTGGGGTTTGACCTCGGACATTTTGGGGGAAATTCAATCTTAATCAATGGATTACCAGCCCAGATTTCATCTTGCGATGAACAAAAATTACTTGAACATATCATTGAAGATTATATAAATACCCAAGGCGATGTAAAACTAAGTAAACATCAAAGTTTAGCTTCTAGTATGTCGCGTCAAGGAGTAAATTACACTCAAAATTTCACTTCCAACGATGAAGTAAAGTTTTTAATCAAAGAATTGTTTGCATTAACCAATCCTCAGTTTACTTTTGATGGAAAGTTAGTTTTTGTAAAATTAACTGCAGAAACCATTTTTGATTTATTCAAGAAACAAAGAAATATATGATTCAAAATTTGCCAACAGGGTTAAAAAATATACTCATTATTATGGGTTTAGGAGCGATGGCTCAACTTGCACTTCCAAAAATTGGTATCGATCCTGCAAGTTGGTATTTGTATTACCCAGATAGTTCAAATTTTAGAATTTGGCAATTGGTTACGCATATATTCTGCCATGGGGGTATTGGACATATTTTATTCAATGCTTTTGCTTTATTTTCATTTGGTATGGTTGTTGAAAATCGTCTAGGAACTAAAAAATTCCTGCAGCTTTTCTTTTTAAGCGGCTTAGGAGCTGTGCTATTGCATTTTGTTTGGATGGGCATCCAAATTCATTCAAGTAAGGGTTTTTTCTTTCCAGCACATGCTTTAAATATTGAATTATTCTACCCACCAATGCTTGGGGCAAGCGGTGCCTTGTATGGTGTTATGACAGCCTTCGGAGTGTTGTATCCTAATGAAACAATGATCTTTTTGTTTATTCCTTATCCAATCAAAGCAAAATATTTGATTCCCATTATCGTTGGTTTAGATGTGCTCTTGGGAGTCGTTGATCTTTCTTCCGATAATATTGCACATTTTGCACATATCGGTGGAGCTATTTTTGGGTTTATAATTATCAAAATCTGGCAGAAAAATTGGAAATAACCGATGATAAACAAACCTTTCACTTTTGCCAATAAGCCTTTTAGTCCTCTAAACTCTGTTGTTGTAAACATTATTTGGGCCAATGTTATTGTTTATTTTCTTTTTTTAATTCTGGGTATTTTCCCATTTGGTCAAACTTTATTTAATCTATTTTCATTCAATCCACGCCAACCAATTTATATTTCATTTTATAGCTTAATCACAAATATTTTTCTTCATGCAGGGTTTATGCACCTTCTCGGAAATATGTTATGGCTATACTTTGTAGGAACAATTCTAGAAGATTTAATCGGTTCTAAACACATTGTTCGATTGTTCATTTTCGGGGGGATATTGGGTTCGTTAATCTATTTTATTTTTGCGCAATTGACCGGAAATTCGGGTCTGCTTGTAGGTGCCTCTGGCGGCATTGCTGCTTTACTCATTGCAACCGCTATATATGCACCCAATTACCGGGTTTTTCTTTTGGGTATTGTTGAAATAGAATTGCGCTGGATTGTAATCATTAAGATATTTTTTGATGTCGTTGGACTTTTATTTACGTATCATATTGGCGGAAATCTTGCGCATCTTGGGGGATACTTGTTTGGTCTTGCCTACATCACTGAAATCAAAGGAATGTGGAACTTTCCAAAATTTAATAACGCTAAGTTCAAATCAAAACCAAAACGCTCAGCAACTGTAAATATCAACAACTCTAAATCTCCTTCTCAAGAAGAAATTGATGTGATCCTCGATAAAATTAGTGCCAACGGATACGATAGTCTTTCGGCCAAAGAAAAAGAAAAATTGTTTTCTGCTAGTAAAAACAAGAATTGAAGACCCTCATTAAAATATTCAATTTTATTGTTTTTCCATTGACACTTGCCAATGGACTTTTACTGCTTTTATCGGGACAAGTGGCTGCAATTTCTCCTAAAATCAATACTTTTTTGCCCTTAATTGGACTTGCTTTCCCACTCTTGTTCTTTATCAATCTCATTCTTCTTGTTTATTGGCTCATTCAATTAAAATGGAAATCGCTTTTCCCCGCTGCTTTTTTTCTTTTTAATCTTGGACAAATGAGTCTTTACATGCAATATACTTCTAAACCAAACTTTTCAACCCGTGCAGAAGATCTATGTAAAGTCATTACCTACAATGCAAACTTGTTTGGAATATTTACCAATGGTTGGCAACAAGATTCTGTCATACAAATTATCAAATCAGAAAATGCAGATATCGTTTGTTTGCAAGAAGTTTATGCAAAAAATGAAACCATGTCGACACTGGTGCAAAGAATGAAAAATCGATGTAATTACAAGTATGCTTTGGTTTATAAACTCCGCGAAAACAGACCTTACGGAATGATGATTCTATCAAAATACCCCATCCATAAATGGAAAAGAATTTCTTTTGGTGAAACCACCGGAAATATGGCGATGTGGGTGGATGTAAAGATACCATCGCTCGACAATAAATCAGACCGCACAATTAGAGTTTATAACGTTCATTTACAATCTTTTCGATTTAACAAATCCGATTACAAAGCAATTGAACAAGCCAATGTGAAAAAGGAAATCGACAAAGAAAAAACCGATGGACTGGTTGCGCGCATGCGATTGGCTTACAAAAAAAGAGCAGAACAAACCACCATTCTCACCCAAGAATTAGAAGAATGCAAAATTCCTAAAATTGTAGTCGGCGATTTTAATGATGTGCCTGCTAGTTACACCTATAGAGAGGTTTGTAAAGGATTGAGAGATGCTTTTGTTACCTGTGGCAATGGACTAGAAACAACTTACAAAGGACCATTCCCAAGTTTTAGAATTGATTATATCCTTTATTCTGATCCATTAAAAGGAATCAAATATAACAGCCGTAAAAATGTACCTGGAGACCATAAATTGGTATCAGCTACCTTTAAATACGATCAATTATTCTATTAACGGCTTCCACCTTGTGCCTGCGATGCAGCTCTCTGCATGTCAACAATAAAACGCTGAGCAGCATAAAATTTCGGTGCAATTTGCAAAGCTTCTTTTATAGATTCTGCAGAACCAATCATATCTCTACGGCTATTTTGCAATAAAGCGTTTAAATATAAAAATGCAGCTTTTGCTGGAACTTCCTCAATTACTTGCGCCTGCAAATGTTCCATTTTTACCTTCTTTGTTAAATTATCTGGAGCTTTCATGATAACTTGAATCATTGAATCAACCACATTCATTTTGCCTCTTGCCGTTTCAATAAACGCCATATCCCAGTAGTACGAATAGTTTTTGGTTGTGTTCCAAAGTTCCATAAACGTATTATACGACAAAGTATCTTTACCCTGCTCCAACAATAACTTTCCTTTTATATCCTTCAGAAACTCATTATTTCCATTCATCGATAACCCTTTTTCTACGTAAAACATAGAAACTGAAGGATTGCGAACTGTGGCAGGATTAGCCGCATAGTAATAATGATAAAATGCGAGACTATCATAAGCCCAATTGCTTATGCTTGAATCGTTTGCAACCCACTGCAATAAAATTTGACTGCTGCTTACGTGGTCACCAGCCTTTTGCGACAATTCATAAGCCTTTTTATACCCATTTTCTTTAGAATTAGAAGAGCAACTGCCCAATGTTAAACCTGCAATGATGATTAAATAAAAGAAATTTCTCATGTTACAATATTAGTTCTAATTTGAATAAAATTATCCTTCTACAACACGTTTTAGGTTAAATTCATCTTTCAACACATGATAAGCCATTTCTGTATAATAGGCCAGAGCATCAATTATTTGTGCCAAACTGTCTGGTTTAAACGCGGCTCCAGGAACTCTGTAACTCAACACAACTACATTGTCGCGGGTGTTATAAGAAAACTTACCTAAATGCAAATTCAAATTCACAACCAACAACTCTTCTAAAAATTCTGATCTTTTTAAAGTGGGGCCATAGCAAAAAGGAACTGTAATTTGAAAAACTGTTCTGTCTTGTTCGAAGATAAAATAATTCCAAGGTGTAGATTCTACGTCTTGCCAAGCATCTATATATATTGGAGTTTCATTCTTTAGAAGAATCCATTGACCTTGTTCATCGGCTTGCGATTCCTCCTTCGATAAACCCATCGATACTATTGCATCTTCTACGGTTTTAATGAGCACATTTAATTCCACTTTGCAAAGATACTATTTGAATTGCTCATTTCCTTTTGACCAAACTTTAGAACACATTCATTTTGTATTCTTTGCAAATAATTTTGGGAATTATCGCTAAATTGCTAACTTGCGCATCAATTACTTAGTGTAAAACTGACACAATGAAAATACCCTCTTATTTATCTATTTTCCTCATTCCAGCATTCGCATTTATTGGCTGTAAATCAACTGACGAAAAAATCATTGTTAACTTAAGCGCTCCACAATGGAGCAAGAATTCGGTGATTTATGAAGTCAATGTTAGGCAACATTCACAAGAAGGCACATTTAAAGCGGTAACAAAAGATATCCCTAGAATTAAAGCATTAGGTGCAGACATTCTTTGGCTCATGCCTATCAATCCAATTGGACAAAAAAATAGAAAAGGAACTTTAGGTAGTTACTATTCGGTTCAAAATTATACCACCGTTAATCCAGAATTTGGGACTTTAAACGCTTTCAAAGAACTTGTTCAGTCAGCTCACAATGCAGGTCAAAAAGTCATTATCGATTGGGTAGCCAATCACACAGCGTGGGATCACGACTGGATTTCAAGCCATCCAGAATGGTATGAAAAAGATAAAAACGGTAACATTATCACACAATACGATTGGTCTGATGTTGCCAAATTAAATTATACGAACAAAGAACTTCGTAAAGAAATGATTAAAGCCCTAAAGTATTGGGTTCAAGAATGCGATATTGATGGCTTCCGTTGCGATGTTGCGTTTTTAGTACCTGCAGATTTTTGGGTTGAAGCGCGCGCTGAACTCGAAACAATTAAACCCGTTTTCATGTTGGCTGAAATGGAAACACAAAAAGACATCAATGCCAATCCTAAAGTTTACTTCACAAATGCTTTCAATGCCAATTATAATTGGAGTTTACACGGATTATCGGCAGATATTGCTCAAGGCAAAAAAACCTACAGAGATTTGTTAAAACACATCGAAGAAACCTATAATGAAACCCCTTCTGATGTTTACAGAATGAGCTTCTTAACCAACCATGATGAAAATTCTTGGAACGGAACTATTGAAGAAAAATATGGTAAAAAATGGCAATTGTTTAGTGTTTTAAACTATACCATGCCTCAAACTTTTCCATTAATATACAGCGGAGAAGAAGCAAACAATAAAAAACGTTTGCAATTTTTTGAAAAAGACCCAATTACATGGGGCGATACAAGCCTATATGGTTGGTACAGAAAAATGAATGCACTAAAACATTCCCAACCTTCATTGGCAAATGGAAACCATGGTGCTCCAACAACCTTTATTCAATTAAATAACACTGAAGATCTAACTTCATTGTTAGCTTTTGAAAGGACATTAGACGGGAAAACTGTGATTGTTGTTGCTAATTTATCTGAAGGCCCACAATCATTTAAGGCAGTTGGAAACTATGTCCCTAATGAAAAAAACATATACGTTTCAAGCCAATTTGAATTTAAAAATGGCGAATTTTCATTGCCAAGCTTTGGATTTGTAGTCTTTACAACTCAAAATTAAATAGATGAAACCCCGTTTATCGATATCGCAAATCATAAATATGAGCATTGGATTCATGGGAATCCAATTTGGTTGGGCATTGCAAATGGCCAACATGAGTTCAATTTATGAATACTTAGGTGCAGAGCCTGATAAATTGCCCTTTCTCTGGTTAGCAGCTCCATTAACTGGACTATTGGTACAGCCAATCATAGGTTACTTAAGCGATAAAACGTGGCATCCAACTTTCGGAAGAAGAAGACCCTATTTCTTAATCGGTGCAATTCTCAGTTCTATTGCATTAATTCTGATGCCAAATTCTCCTTCCCTTTGGATGGCAGCTGGATTGTTGTGGATTTTAGATTCATCCATTAACATTTCTATGGAACCTTTCAGAGCCTTTGTTGCCGATAAACTACCCGAAGAACAAAGAACACTCGGGTTCTCAATGCAAAGTTTATTCATCGGTTTAGGAAGTATTGTCGCCAGTTCTTTGCCTTGGATCTTATCACATTGGTTTGGAGTGACAAATATTTCAGAGAAAGGACATATCCCTTACAACGTAAAAATCAGCTTTTACATTGGAGCGGCTGCGTTTATTTCCTTTGTGCTTTATACCGTTTTCACAACGAAAGAATATCCCCCAACACAAGAAGAAATAGAAGAATTAAAAAGTAAAAAAGGTGGGTTTTTGAACGGATTTAACGAAATTATTCATGCAATTACCAATATGCCAAAACGCATGAAACAACTTGCTTTAATTCAATTCTTAACTTGGCCGGGCTTATTTCTCATGTGGTTCTATTATACCCCAGCTGTTGGAAACCTAATTTATGCCGGGTCTGCCGATGGCACTTCTAAAATCATTGTTCAAGATTGGATTTCAATTGTTGACCAAGGAAAACTCATGTACACAAGAGGTACAGAATTCGCGGGGCTCACATATTCATTTCAAAATATTATCACATTCCTATTTGCATTTTTAATTCCGTTTATTGCTTCTAAATTAAGTGATAAATATACCCACATGTTATGTCTTTTGATTGGTGGAATTGGATTGTTATCGATTCAATTCATTGATAAAGATAGTGTTCTAGGACTTTATGGTGTGATGGCATGTGTTGGTATTGCATGGAGCAGTATTTTATCAATGCCTTATAGCATGCTAAGTGGTTGTTTACCTGAAAATAAAATAGGAATTTACATGGGTATTTTCAACTTCTTTATTGTGCTTCCTGAAATCATTGCCGCCCTATTTTTCGGCAATTTTATGAAGAATGTTTTACATAACAACCAAATATACGGAGTTATGTGTGGTGGCATTTTGCTTATCGTTGCTGCAATACTGACCACAAGAATTACATATGAGAAATAAACTTTAATAGAAATTAAAAGGCTGTCTCTAAATTAGATGACAGCCTTTTTTTTGCATATATGCAACTACCTTAAGCTTTCTTTTTCGCAAAAATAAAATAAAATACCAATCCTAAAACTGCTGTACTTAATCCCAAAATGCTTTCCAAGGGTTTATCCTTAATGAAATAATATGCAACACCGCTTGTCATAATTACAAATAACAAAGGAGATACTGGATATCCCCAAGCTTTATAACCATCAGGCTTACCTTGTTTGATTCTCAAAACAAACAAACCAAAAACAGTTAACAATGTAAACAATGACAGGGTGAACGACGTAAAATAGATAAGCGATTCAAAGTTTAATGTATACAAGAAAATTAAACTCAGTAAACATTGAACAACGATTGCATTTCTTGGAGTGCCATCGGCAGATGTAACGCCCAATATTTTTAGAGAGTTTATTTCCTGAAACATTGATTTCATAACCCTAGGCCCGGTGAAAATCATTGAGCTAATTGTTGAAACCAATAGCAAACTTATGATTCCACCCATTAAGTTGCCCACCGATGAACCCAACAATGACTTTGCGGCAATCAATCCCACTTCTTTATTTCCAACCAAAGAAGGTATCGAAGACGACATTAAGAAAACAGCATTGAGCAATACATATAAAACAATGACAACCGATGTCCCTAATAAAATACTTCTCGAAAGATTTTTCTCAGGTTTTTCAATACTTCCCGCAATATATGCGCTTGCATTCCAGCCACTGTAAGCAAAAGATACAAAGATTAAGCTAATTGCGAATGCAGGAGCTAAATAACCATCTTTAAAGATTTCTGTCCATGATTGAGCAGTAGGTGCAAATGAAATTGCATTTGGAGAAATTGCAAATCCTGTGATAATGAATAACAGAATGATAATTACCTTGGCTAATGTAGAAACTTTTTGAAATATCAAGCCTAACTTCATGCTATACAGGTGAATCAAAGAAATAATGACCACAACAGAAAGTGCGATATATCTTTCATTCAGTCCACCCCAAACGCCATTTACATAAGCGCCCAAAGCCAATGCAGCACCAGCAACGGGCGCGGCGAAACCAACAGTTGAGCTCACAAATCCTGCCATATAACCAATTGCCGGATGGTAAATCTTCGATAAAAAATGAAACTCACCACCATCTTCTGGCAATCTACTTGCAATTTCAGCATAGCAGAAAGCACCGAGCAAGGCCAAAATTCCACCCACTACCCAAATCATAATAATTGCAAATCCAGATTGAATATCGAATAATTGGTAACCTAAACTCGTAAAAACACCGGTTCCAACCATATTGGCAACAACCATACTTGTTGCTCCCCAAAAATCTATTTTGCGTTTCGACATAAAATTCTTTCAAAAAAACAGCTTTTATAGCATTGTTTTTTCATTTGTAATAAATAAATAATTGCCACTTTCTTAAGAATGAAGTTATTTTTGCAACATGTCGACCCCTGAAAATCGTTTTTTTACCGTAGATATTCATACACATATCATTCCATCGGACCTTCCTAAATGGAAAGAAAAGTTTGGGTATGGAGAATTCATTTCTCTCGAACATCATAAACCTTGCTGTGCAAATATGATGATGGATGGTGAATTTTTCAGAGAAATTGAAAGCAATTGCTGGGATGCCGAAACCAGACTCAAAGAATGCGGACATCACCAAGTAGATGTTCAAGTATTGAGTACAATACCCGTAATGTTTAGCTATTGGGCAGAACCAAAACATACGCTTGAAATTGCAAAATACTTAAATGATCACATTGCCGAGGTTTGCAATCTTTTTCCAAAGAGATTTGTTGGCTTAGGCACGTTGCCAATGCAACATACAGAATTGGCGATTAAAGAATTACGCCGTTGTAAAGAAATAGGTTTAAAGGGAATCCAAATTGGCTCACATGTGAACGATTGGAACTTAAATGAACCAGCATTGTTCCCAATTTTTGAAGCAATGCAAGACTTAGACATGGCACTTTTTGTACATCCTTGGTGGTGGAGTGCAAAAACAAAAATGCCCAAATACTGGCTCCCATGGTTGGTTGGAATGCCCGCAGAAACTTCATTGGCTATATGTAGCATGATTTTCGGAGGGATATTTGAGCGATTGCCAAAACTAAGGGTTGCTTTTGCCCATGGTGGTGGTGCATTTCCTGCAACAATTGGAAGAATTGAACACGGTTGGCAAGCCAGACCCGATTTGGTTGCAGTTGACAACATCCACAATCCCAAAAAGTACTTAGGTCAATTTTGGTTAGATAGCTTAGTGCATGACCCAAAAATGTTACAACTTGTTGTTGATCTGGTAGGCGCAAATAGAGTTACATTGGGTACAGATTACCCATTCCCGCTGGGTGAAGACAATCCAGGTGAATTAATCAAAACCGCTGGATTTGATTTGAAATCCCAAGAAATAATGCTTGGAACTTCTGCGCTCGAATGGCTAAATATGGATAAAAAGATATTTATTTAAGGGATTCACGTAGTCGATTAATTTTAGTGATTAACCGATAAACCCACGAATAAATTATCAATTCCTTACATTTGAAATACATGAAAAAGTCGATTTTTAGTTTTTTAGCATTCATTTTGCTTTGTGGATATGCATTGGGCCAAAATTTGAGTCCCAATAAAGGATTTTATCCTATTCAAAAAACAACGCGTAAAATGACTCAACTTGCAAAAAATAAAATGTTGATGCAAGGTCAGGAAATGACAATGGTTACGAATATGAATATGTATTCAATCATTAATATTCAACGCCCCGTTTCTGATAGTCAAAAAATCTCTATTACCTACAATAAAATAGAAGGCGATATTGAAGTAATGGGTAAAAAACAAAATATTCCTGATGCTTCAAAAAATTTCAAACCTATAGTTTTAACAACCAATAATCAGGGTGCCATAAATTCAATTACTGGAAGTCCTGAATTACTTAAACAAATGGAACAATCGTACAGTGGGAGTTTCCAGTTGAACAAAACATTTACGCAGTTTTTAAATATAAAATCAACTAAAAATATTGGCGATAGTTGGTTAGATAGCAATACCTATGCTGGGAATTCAATGATTACGCAATACACATATGATCGAAATGAAAATGGCGATGCCATTTTAAGCTTCATTACATCTATGATCGTTCAAAGTGATATGAATCAAAATGGCATCATCATTCACAATGATTTATTGGGCAAAATGACAGGATCTATGACTGTGGATCGCAAATCAAACTATATCATTTCTACCGATGGCAATATAAACCTTGAAGGCAGAATGGAAATGAATGCGCAAGAAATCCCCGTGAATATTAATTCAACGTTTAATGATTCTATTATAAAATAACTATTTTATAATTACAGTTAAAATATAATTGAAGGCATTCCCATTCAAACCTCTATAAAATTTAATCTTGAAGCTTTAGCGCTTCAGAAATTTCATCGTACTTATACCCTTTTGATAAAAGATATCTCTGTACTTTTATTTTTTTCTCAAAATCAGTGCCTTCCTTCAATGTTTTCATCTTTTTCTCTGCAAGCCTTTGGATGGTTTTAATATAGTCTTCAAACTTTATTTCCTGAATTGACAATGAAATTAACTTCTGATTTATACCTGCAAGCTTAAGTCCCTGACTAATTTTTTGCTTACCCCAAGATTTGATTTTAAACTTGCCTTTGACGTAGGCCTCTACAAACCTTTCTTCGTTTAAAAAATTTGACTGTATCAGTTCTACGAGGATTTCATTTGAGTCGCTTTCTGATAAACCATAAGATCTACATTTATCAAACACCTGTTTGTGGCTCCTTTCTTGGTAAGCACAATACTTTTCCAATTTGGGTTTTGCTCCATCTTTACTGTAGGTCTTAGTCAATTTTTTATCGTACATTTCAAATAATAAAATACAAAATTAAGGGAACATTTCAAAAAAAAATGCACTATATAATCAACATTTGATTCGCACATTTGCGAAAAAACTGACAATAAGTGTTTTATTCGTTCATTCAAACTGACAAATTTTCATCTTTTAAAATTTGGAATACAACTTGTAACTGAAGTGAATATGAAAACAGGACAAATTTCAGTACAATCGGAAAATATTTTTCCAATCATTAAAAAGTTTCTTTATACCGATCAAGAAATATTTTTACGTGAACTTGTGAGTAATGCTGTAGATGCAACTAAAAAATTATCAACTTTATCTCGTGTTGGTGAGTTTGAAGATAACATTCACGATTGTAAAGTTGAAGTTAGCATTGACGAAAAAAAGAAAACCATTACCATTTCAGATAGCGGTATTGGTATGACCGAAGAAGAAGTTGAAAAATATATCACACAACTTGCATTCTCAGGAGCAACCGAATTTGTTGAAAAATGGAAAGATAAAGAACCAGATCAAATGATAGGACATTTTGGTTTAGGTTTCTATTCTGCTTTCATGGTATCTAAAAATGTGACCATTGTTACAAAATCGTTTCAAAAAGGATCAGAAGCCGTTGAATGGAATTGTGATGGAACAACAACTTATACTCTTGACAAAGGCAAACGAAAAAAACGTGGTACAGATATCATTTTGCACCTCACCGATGAAGATGCTGAAGTTTATCTTTCTACTTGGAAAGTAAAAGAACTACTCAAAAAATACTGTAGATTTCTACCGATTCCTATTGAATTTGAAGGAGAACAAATTAACAATCCGAATCCTATTTGGACAAAAAAGCCAGCTGATTTAACAGACGAAGATTACAAGAAATTCTATGAAGAATTGTATCCAATGCAAGAAGCGCCATTGTTTCAAATTCACATTAATACCGATTATCCATTCAACCTAACTGGAGTACTTTATTTCCCTAAAGTAAATCAAGCTTTAGACAATAGAAAAGATAGAGTACAATTGTATAGCAATCAAGTCTTTGTAACCGAAGATGTAAAAGATGTATTGCCAGAATATTTAGTGCTATTGCAGGGCGTTATTGATTCACCAGATATTCCACTGAATGTAAGTCGTAGCTCACTACAAAGCGATACAAACGTAAAGAAAATCACGGCACACATTTCAAAAAAAGTTAGCGATAAACTTCAAGAACTTTACACTAAAGATAGAGCAGATTACGAATCTAAATGGGAATATTTAGATCTAATTGCAAAATATGGTATGCTAAGCGATGAAAAGTTTGCCGACCGTATGAAAGATGTTTGTTTGGTAAAAACCACTGAAGGTAAATTAAATACTGTGCAAGAATGGATTGACCATTGCAAAATCAACCAAACAGATAAGAGTGGCGATTCAGTTGTACTTTATACAACAGACGCAAATGCTCAACATATGAGTATTAAATCGGCAAAAGATATGGGTTATGAAGTGATTCTTTTAGATGGTACTTTAGATGTTCATTTTGCAGGATTTGCTGAAAGCAAATATGAAAAAGTAAAATTTAGATGTGTTGATGGCGCACCAATTGATCAACTCATAGAAAAAGATATTACCATTGAATCTGTTTTAAGTAAAGACCAACAAGAAATCATTGAAACTGCCGTAAAAGGCATTGTGAATGAGTTGGCTTTTGATGTAAAAATTGAATCTTTACCACCTCAACAAGAATTCATCAGTATTCACAGAAGTGAATGGGAAAGAAGAATGGATGAGTATGCCAAAATGGGCCAGTCAATGCCATTCGGCGACTTAGGATTGAAAAAACAATCATTGGTTATCAATACAAACAATGAATTGGCACTTAAAATACTCTCTAAGAATGAACCTGAGCAAAAAGAAGATTTGCAGTACTGCTTAGATTTGGCACTTTTAGAAAAGCAACAACTCAAAGGTGAAGCTTTAGAAAGATTTATTAAAAAAGCGAAGAATCTATTATAAAATAAAATTACCCCATAAAAAAACCCTTGATAACTCAAGGGTTTTTTTATGATTTAAGCAACCTTGTAATTAGTATTTTTTGATTTCAGTGATCACTTTAAATTTTTGAGACTTAACCTTATTTTCGAAAGGTTGCCATTCTTTCTCAATAAACAAGTTTACACGATTTGTAATGGTTTTTAATTCTTTTTCAATCAAGGCTACAGATGATTCCATATTTCCACCCAATTCACTTCTTTGAAAAATATATCCATTCGCCTGATCCAACAAAGTATTTAATCGAATCGTAGATTCTTCATAATATGTAATTTCTTCAGACAGCATGAATAACGATTTTAGCGTTTTAAGACTATCTTGAAACCTAGATTTATTCTTTTGAATGTATGTTTTGATAGAATCTGATTCCCAAGATAATTCAGACAAAGAAACTAAATTTTTGTCCATGGACTTAAGTCCCTCAAAAATTTGATAGCCCTTTTCAACCAAAGGCTTAAATTTCTGAATTGCCAAAGATTGGCTTTCATAATCCCTTTGATTAAAATCATTCATAGGATACTTTACCTCAACCAAAACACTATCGAACCGCTGCAATTTTTGTTGAATTACCAATTTATATTTGCCCGGTTTAACAATCCGTCCACTTGGCAATGTTTCTTCAGGTTTTGGTGTTTGATGGGATGGAAAATAAAAACCATCTTCAATCATACGCCACTGAATTCTATAAAACCCAGTGCTATCGAATGAGAATTTATGCTTCCTAATTTGCTTGTTTTCGCTATCGAAAACCAATCCCTCAAAATCTTGTTTCTGCCAATCACCGTCTTTCTTTGTTGAATTTACATAAATGCTCAAATTGCAACCATATGGTTTATTTGGGGCTGTCCAAACTCCATCGGCGCCAAATCGCATACCTGCAGATTGCATATAATCAACCACATAACCATGAGTTGCACTGAGTATCTCAATTGTTTTTGAATGATTCAATTTCTGTGTGAATTTTCTTAACACAGAGATATCGTCGATTACCCAAATCCCTCTACCAAAAGTACCAATAACCAAGTCATTTTCAATGGATTGAAATTTAATGTCTTGAACCGGACAAGATGGAAACTTTGTCCATTTTTTCCAATTATTGCCACCATCAAAACTCACCCAAAGCCCATGATCTGTCCCTAAAAAGACAAGATTTTTATCAATTGGATCAATATGTACCGATAACGAATATCCTTTTACATCAGGTGTTATCATCGATTTCCATGTAATTCCATTATCTGTAGATAGAAACAAATAAGGTTTCCAATCATTCTGACGATAATTATTTGCAACCACCCAAATATCTTCCGTCAACTTTCCTCCGGCCCTATTTGTATCGATTACAATCATAGGAATCCACGCATTTTTTGGCAAACCTGAAATATTTTTAGTTAAATCATTCCATGATTTAAATCCATCGGTCGACATTTGGACTTGCCCGTCATCGGTTCCTATTATAACCTTTTCTTTCGGATTTATTGGACTTGGCGCTATGCTAATTATGGTACAATAATTCTCAGCACCTGTTGCATCGATCGTCAATCCTCCACTTTTTTCTTGATGTAATTTTGACGTATCATTTGTTGTTAAATCTGGCGATACCACCTTCCAACTGATTCCTTTATTATCACTTAGATGTAAAAATTGACTGCCAAAATAGAGAGCATTAGGGCTTCCCGGAATTGTTGCAATTGCTGCATTCCAATTGTATCTTAAATTTTTTATTGTTGGATGTACAGGTTTGATAAAGGTTGTTTTTTGCGTTTTTAAATCATAATGGTAAACATTTCCACCCTGATACATTGCATAACCCTCATCACTATTTCCTTCAACTGGAACAACATCAAATCCGTCGCCAAATAACAATTCCTGCCAATGATGATTTTGAATCCCTCCATGTTTGAAAAGAAAACCAGGACCAACCCAACTTCCATTGTCTTGTAAACCACCGTAAACACTATAAGGTATTTTTTGATCAACGTTTACATGGTAAAATTGACCAATCGGAATATTCTCCGCAAAACGCCAAGTCAATCCACCATCATAAGAGATATTTAAGCCACCGTCATTACCATTGATCATAAACTTCGGATCATCAGGATGAATATAAAATGCATGATGGTCGGGGTGAATATGCCCCCAATCTGCCAATATTTCCCAGTTTTTGCCGCCATCTTCACTCTTGGTTATTTGACTCCAAATGCTATAAACTCTGTTCTCATTAGAAGGATCCACATAAATATCAGAATAATAGAACGGCCTATTACCAATGTTGGGGTTTTGCGTTATTTTACTCCAATTTTGTCCACCATCGTTACTTCTATATAGCGTATTTTTTTCCGTTTCAATCAATGCATAAATTCTATCAGTTTGATTCAAACCAATAGCCAAACCAGAACGACCAATGATACCCTTGGGCAATCCGTTTTTCTCTCCCAATTTTTCCCAAGTAATGCCTCCATCGCTGGATAAATAAATTGCACCTCCCTTTCCTCCACTTCTATATGTAAATGGTTTTCTTTGGTAATCATACATACATGCAAACAACTTGTTGGGATGATTCTGATCCATCACCAAATCGCCGCATCCAGTTGTATTGTTTACGTACAACACTTTTGTCCAAGTTAACCCACCGTTTTCACTTTTAAAAACTCCACGCTCTTCATTTGGACCCCAAATGCTGCCCATGGCACCCACAAAAATTTGATTTGGATTCAATGGATTGATTACAATTCTATGTATGGTTTTCGTTTGTTCTAAACCAATAAATTTCCAAGTTTTACCAGCATCTAAACTCTTGTATATGCCTTTTCCACTATTATGACTATTTCTAGGATTCCCCTCACCTGTACCAACGTAAACAATATTTGCATTTGTTGGGTCAATTGCAATTGAACCAATACTTTGTACATCCATTTCGTCAAAAATTGGCTTCCAAATAATTCCCCCATTTTCGCTTTTCCAAACTCCACCACTCGCAGCTCCGCAATAAATAGTGTTTTTATAATTGAGGGCTGCTGTACTCCTTGGAACTGCAATACTCGTAATTCTACCACTCATCGCTGCAGGTCCAATATTTCTTAAAGGAATGCTTTGCAATACTTTATCTACTTGAGCATTTAAAACGAAAGTTGCAAATATTGCAATACTTAGGAAGAATCTTTTTTGCATATTTTCAAAATTAACTAAAATTGAGCAAAATGTAATTTAACAAACATTTTAAACATTTTAACGATGATTACAACCTCAAGGACATCTTTAACTTAATTTTGTAACTACATGTTAAAAAGTAAGCTTTTTGGGCCATTTGTATTTTTTGCAATTTTTATTCTTATTGATCTATACGTTTGGCAAGGGATTAAATTTCTCTTAAGAAATGCCTCAGCTAAAAAGTTTAAAATAACCAAAATCATTTATTGGAGTTATTCGGTTTTAATTTATTTGGCTTTTTCAATCGGTCAATATCTGAATCTAAAACCATCCTCTTGGGGTAAATTCGTTGGTGTATTTGTATTGTTTATTTTAATTTGCAAACTATTATATATCATATTTTTGATTTTTGACGATTTCCAGAGAATCATTAGACACACTCATTATTATTTTAAGAAAAGAAGAACGCCTGCAACATCAGATTTAGAAAATGGAATCACAAGATTAAAGTTTTTACATTACATGGGCCTTGGAATAGGTGGGCTTTTTATCAGTGGTGCTGTATGGGGAATTTTTAAAGGTGCCCATAATTACATAATACATAGAAAAACCCTAAAAATTGATGGGCTGCCTGTGTCGTTTAAAGGACTCAAAATCTTACAAATCTCAGACATCCATTCTGGTAGTTTTTGGGATAAAGAAGCTGTTATAAAAGGCATTGAACTGATTAAAAAGGAAAAAGCCGATATGGTTTTCTTTACCGGAGATTTAGTGAATGACACCTCAAAAGAGGTTGAGCCTTGGATCGATATTTTTAAAGAAATAAAAGCACCTTTGGGTGTATTTTCAACTCTTGGAAATCACGATTATGGCGATTATGTTCTATGGAATTCACCCGAAGATAAACAACAAAATCTGAATGAAATGTTTCAGCATCACAAATCTCTTGGATGGGATTTATTGATGGATGAACACAGAATCATTGAAAAAAATGGTGAAAAAATTGCCATTTTAGGTATTCAAAATTGGAGCAACGTAGGAAGATTTCCAAAATATGGTGACTTAGAAAAAGCATATAAAGGAACTGAAGATATTCCTGTGAAATTGCTCTTAAGCCATGATCCTACACATTGGCGTCAGCAAGTCTTAAACCACAAACCTGATATTAAAGCTAGTTTTGCCGGTCATACACATGGAATGCAATTTGGAGTTGATACTGCTTTCTATAAATGGAGCCCCGCCAAATTCATTTACCCAGAGTGGTTAGACCTTTATACTGAAAACAACCAGCATTTGTATGTAAATCGTGGTTTTGGTTATTTAGGATACCCTGGAAGGATGGGTATTTATCCTGAAATTTCAGTGTTTACCCTTGTTTAATTCTGTTTCAAAACTATAAAACTTTCAGCTCCTATTTGGGTTATCAATTCATGCCCATTCGCCAAAAGAATTTGGACATTATTCCCTATTTCTTTGATTTGTTTTATATCAATTTCTTTGTTGCTAGTGTTAAACACAAAAATCAATTTTGATCCAAAATAATTCCTTTCAATCATCAGAAGTGTTGGCGATATAGAATTAATTTTACAGTCGCCATATTGCAAACATATTTCAGACTTTCTTAGCTCTAATAATTTTGTGACCATAGATAAATGTATCTGTTCTAAAAAGGCAATTGTATCATTTTTACCCCCAAAACGCATCATTCTTCGGCAATCTGGATCATTGGCTCCTGGCATCCCAATTTCATCACCATAATAAATTACAGGCACTCCTGGAACCGATACCATAAACGCTTCTAAATTTTGTAAGCGCTGATACGCTAACTTGTCTTGTACTTGAATATTCCTATCCCAACCAACTTGCTTAAAATTCTCTCCGTCCTTCAAACTACCATCGGCCAATGAAATAAAACGAGGTCTATCTTGATTTCCTGTAATATTTCCCATTGTATGATGAGAACCATAATTTTTCTTACTATCGTTTGCAATGTCTGCTAAATTTTTGCAATTGCCATTCACATTTTTAAA
>CAMBFD010000018.1 GCA_945865625.1 Chitinophaga pinensis | reverse complement strand
CTATTACATAAATTCTCAATAGAATAAAGATTCGATAACATTCAGTTACTTTCTCTCATTTTATTTTTGTCACACACAAAATTGAAAGTATGTCCATTGAATTAGTAACAGATAGGATCATCTTAAGAGAGTTAGAAATTTCTGATTTGGAGAATTTCCATTTTTTAGAAACAGATGAAACCATATTGAAATATTACGGAAATTATCCTAAAAGAAACATTCTGGAAACAAAAGA
The DNA here is from genome assembly GCA_945865625.1 of Chitinophaga pinensis. Classification (GTDB taxonomy): domain Bacteria; phylum Bacteroidota; class Bacteroidia; order NS11-12g; family UBA955; genus VMCP01. The sequence continues at coordinate 28,396 of CAMBFD010000018.1, read as the reverse complement.
TTTATTAAATTTTGTGATTGACCAATATAAAAAATTCAATACGGGTAGACTTGCTATGATTCACAAAATCAACAATGAGTATATGGGTTGGTGCGGGATAAAATACAATGAACAACAAAGACATAACTACACTCATTATTATGATCTTGGATATAGGCTTAAACCAGAATTTTGGGGTAAAGGATATGCAACAGAAGCAAGTAAAGCATGTATACAGTATGGCTTCGATAAACTGAAATTAAATAAAATTCACGCCATAGTAAATATAGAAAATAGACAATCAATCAATGTCATTGAAAAACTTGGGAAGTTCACCAAAGAAAATTTCATTGAAAACAACTGTACTAAAAATTGGTACAGCATTATAAATGAACATCAAGGCATTCGCGATGAATTTGAGAATGTCAACTTTAACATGTTAAAGCACAAGTTTAACATTGAGTTAATGCAATAAATATATACAAAAGTAACCTTTGCACCATGACACCTAAACTAGCGGTATTAGATATGGCGGGCACTACGGTGAACGACAATGGATTGGTTCAACAAGCAGCAATCAATTCAATGAAAGAAATTGCCAATACCCAAATTTCACTTTCAGATGCAAACAGAGTAATGGGAATTCCAAAACAAGTGGCATTTGAACAACTTTGCTCCATTCATGGTAAAAATGCTGAACCTGAGCAAATTGAGGCGTTATTACATCACTTCAACAATGAATTAGAACATTTATACAGTATCCCAGGCAATTTAACATTGATGCCTTTTGTAAAAGACCTTTTTGACCTAATGAGATTGAGAGGGACAAAAATTTATTTAAACACTGGATTCAATAAGCACCTTGCAGATATTATAGTAAAAGAATTAAATTTAAATCAAATCATTGATGGCTACGTTGCATCAGATGAGGTAAAAAAAGGAAGGCCACATCCCGACATGATTCAACTTGCTATGAAACGCGAAAAAATTGAATACGCGCACAAAGTCATGAAAGTTGGCGATACCATTAGCGATTTATTTGAGGGATATTCAGCTGGATGTGCATGGAACATTGCCGTACTTACTGGCGCTCAAACATACGACGATTTATATACAGCACCTTATACTCAGATTTTAAACAATCTAGAACCTTTGCTCAGAATTTTTGAAAAAAAGAAAAAATAATCAACAATGAATTTACACACACACACCAACTACTGTGATGGTTTATGTGACCCTGTTGAATATTTTGAAAAGGCGATTGAATTAAACTGGAAATTCATTGGATTTAGTGCGCATGCACCAATTCCATTCCAATGTGAATGGTGTATCAATGAATCTGATATCACAAATTACATCCATGAAATTCAATCTCTTGGTAAGCATTATCAAAAAGCAATAAACACCTACATTGGATGGGAAATAGATTATTTACATGGGAAAGATTTCCCGGCTCTGCAAGACATTCAAATTCTTAAAGCCGATTATCACATTTGTAGTATTCACTATTTACCCATTTTAAAATCCAACAACAATGTAATTGAGTATATTGAAATCGATGGAAGTTTCTCTGATTTTTCGAGAATTGTCAACTATTACAACGATAGCCTCGAAGAGGTTTTAAATCTATACCTCCTCAACTTGAAGACAATGTTGAGCCTCCCATTTCCTGAGGTTAAAATTATTGGCCACATCGATAAAATATGCATCAACGCAGAGCAATTTCCCATATTTAAAAAATACGCCGAAGACTTTTACAATCATTTATATGAAATTCTTAGAGACCAACCAAAAAACACTGTCATCTTAGAAATCAATACAAGGTCTATTTATAACAAAAATAGAAGCAATCCTTATCCTAATTATCAGTTTTTGAATACAATTAGCGATTTAAACATTCCAACAATATTAAGTTCTGATGCACACCATGCCTGTGAATTAAAGCAAGGATTCTCGGCATTAAATGAACAATTAGACAAGCAAAATATTCCAATAAATTGGCTTAATGTAGAAGACTTTATTTCTCATCATATTTTATGATTGCCTCGGCACATTCGATCAAACAAAATAAATTATTTGAAGCCTTACTCATTGGGTTAACAACATTTTGCATTTACACGTGTATGTATGCAATCAGAAAACCATTTACCGCGTTAATATTCGATGAAAAACTATTTGGTTATGGAATTAAATCCTGGATGGTTATTTCACAACTCTTAGGTTACACATGTAGCAAATTTTTTGGAATTTCATTTTTTGGTAATTTGAAGCGAAAAAACAGAAGTTCAACAATTTCTATTTTGCTTTTTATTTCTGTAATTCCACTTTTACTTATGCCTTTGACACCATTGAAATTATGGCCACTTTGGTTTTTTTTAAATGGATTTCCACTTGGATTAATTTGGGGATTGGTGTTTTCTTTTGTTGAAGGACGCAGACTCACTGAATTTATTGGTGCCATTTTGGCTTGCACATTTATTTTTTCATCTGGAATGGTAAAATCTTTGGCAATATATCTGCAGGAGATTCATTTTATGACAAAATGGATTCCATTTTTCATTGCTGTTGCTTTCTATATCCCTTCCATTATTTTCAGTTTTTTACTTGAAAAACTACCAGAGCCCTCAATTGAAGAAAAGTTAGAGAATGCACCTCGGTTACCGTTAAATCAATTTGAAAGGAAAACGTTCATAAAAAAATACAAAATATTCATTATTTCAACCATTTTAACTTATTGTATACTCACCTTAATACGAGACTCTCGAGATAATTTTAGTGCAGAACTTATGAAGTCTCTAAACATTTATCATTCCTCGAGTTTATCTCAATTAGAAACTGCACTTACTGTATTTATGTTGCTCTGTATTCCTTTTATATCGCGCATCAGAAATCACAAAAAAGCAATACTCATTACATTATTTACAACAATTATTGGTGGCTTCATTTGTGCCATCACTCCATATTTATTTAAACACCAATATATCGATGGATATATGTTATTACTCCTAAGTGGAACAGGTGTTTATCTTGGATATATACTCATTAACATAAGCATTATGGATCGATTGGTGGCGTTAAACGGATCTGCTTGCAATTCGGGGTTTTTGGTTTATATGGCCGACTCATTTGGTTATTTAATGACTCTTACAATCAGTGGAACGGCACTATTTACGCAAAAAGGAGATGTTCCTTGGTTATATCTATTTGAGCAATTATTAAAATTAGGCGGAATAATCATTATTGTAGGCGCAATAATTTCTATTGTACAAATCAAGAAATACAAACAAGAACCAATTATATGATACAAAAAAAAGCAATAGTTGTAGGTTCAGGTATACTGGGTATGGCCGCGGCCAAATCATTATCTGAATTAAATTATCAGGTAACTGTATTTGAGAGATCTTTAAAGGCTGAAGGATCGTCTATTCGAAATTTTGGTATGGTTTGGCCTATCGGACAACATTCTAACAAATATTTAGAAAGGGCTTTGCAAAGTCGCGACACTTGGACAAATATCTGCAAAAATGCCGGTATTTGGCATCATTCTAGCGGCTCATTACAATTATTCACGAATAAAATAGAACTTGAAATGGCAAATGAATTTTACGATGCTGAAATTCACCATAGATCCAATTTGAAAATTTTGACCGCAGAAAAGTGTTTAGAAATGGCACCCAATTTAAATCAAAAGAATGTTATTGGCGGACTATTCAGTTCAACAGAAGTGATTGTAGAATCGAGAGAGGCAATTAGGGTGATCCCTACTTATCTCGCTGCAAAATATAACATTGAGTTTAATTTTGGAAAAACCATTGTTGAGTCAACTACAGGTAAAGTTAAAACTTCTGATGGGGAAACCTACTTAGCCGATATCATTATAATATGCAGTGGATACGAAACGAATCTTTTATATCCATCTATTTTCGAAACAGCGCCAATCACAATAAGTCAATTAAATATGCTGAGAAGTGCACCAATTGCCCATCAAATTCCAGCAATATGTGCGGGCTTAAGTTATTTGCATTACGATTCATATAGCACACTTAGCCAAAAAAATGAATACCAAAATTTTTGCTTAGAAAAATATCCAAATCAGGTTAAAAATGGAATCCATTTATTGGTTTCACAAAACCATGAACTGGCGCTAACTATAGGTGACTCTCACGAATATGGCAATCAATTAGATCCATTTCAAAGTCAAGATATAGATCAATTCATACTCGATTATTATGCCGAAATCATGAATAAAAATGATATTCAAATTGCACAACGATGGATGGGGAAATATTTAAAAATGACAAATGGAGAAAGCGAGTGGATACAAGAAGTTGAAAATGGCGTATTTATCTTCAATGGGCCTGGTGGCGCTGGTATGACATTGGGATGGGGAATGGCCCATGAAATCATTCCAAAAATTGCTTAATTCAAGCAATTTTCAATATCTAACCAAACGGCTTCTGGAATTTCTGAGACCAATCCTTCAATTTTAGCTTCATCGTCAAAGCGCCTTAGAGTTAAACATTCTTGAAGGTTTGAAAAATGCGAATACACATTGAATTCTTCGGTGGTTAATTTACCTCCTTGTAGATAAAAGCTATCAATACTCGCTTGAGATAAATGGTTCATATAATTTGAATCTTGCGTAATTAAGAATCGCTTTGCCCAAACATGCGATTTAATTAAATCAACCACACTATCACATATTTTCAATTCATACAAGAAGTTTGCGCCAATAATTTCATGTTCGAAATCCATCTTTTGATGAACATCAATTTCAGCATAGAGTAGATGTCCCACATCATGTAAAAAAGCTGCAACTCTCAATTCTAAAGTTGCGTTATATTCTACAGCTCTCAAATAACACTGAATTGCATGTTCCTGCTGGGTAACATTTTCACCATATTTTTTTGACCCTTGGCGTTCGAATAAGGTTTTCAATTTATCTATTGACATAATTTTAAACTAAAAAGAAGAAGGAGAATAAATCTCCTTCTTCATACAAAACATGAATATTACTAACTAAAATTTATTTATTCACCCACAAAGAAGCGTTAATATCATCTGAACCACCGAACTGAGATTGTAGAGCGGCTTTATAATTTACAGAGTTATTAGATACTTCTGAAACAGGATATTTAAATCTTTTTGGGATTAAAGAACCACCAGCTGAATTGCCAATACCAGGTCCATTTTCTGAAAAAGTTGGCAAACCGGTTCTTCTGTAATTAAAATAACCTTCCCAACCACTATTTTGGAAGAAAGCTAAATATTTTTGTGTTAAAATTTGACCCAATCCAGTTGCAGTATTTCCAGCATAACTCACTGAAGATTGTTGCAAATAAGCTGATTGGTCAAAATTAACGGTAAATTTATTGTACGAACCACCATCAGTAACCTTGCCACCTGGTTTAAAGAAATACACGTCAATTGCGCCAGTACCAATACCATAAAAGTCTTGAGCAGAAACAATTCCTTTTTCATACCAAGTTTTAGCGTTTTCAGTGATCCAACCACGGTTGGCAGCTTCAGCAATATTAAAGCACATTTCAGCATACCCAATTTGAATGCAATTCTCAGCGGTATAAGTACTATAATAACGCTTACGGTTATAAAACGAAAACTCACCTGGAAGATAATTCGCACCATTATCGATACCTGCTTTTGAACTCATATCTGCAAGATCCATATTCGTTGGAGCGCCTACAAAAGCCGCAAAATCAGTTGGTTGAATACCCGCTTTTAATTTTGCACCACAAGGTTCTGCAATGAACATTGCTCTTGGATCGTTTAACTTAGCAAATGTATTTAAAGAAGTTGCGCTCATATTGTAACGCGTTGCATCGAAACCAAAATTATCAGGATTTACAGGATATTTATTGAATGTATTGTTATAAACATACTGAAGTCCATCTGAATTTTTATTTAACATTGGATACTTCGTTGGATTTGAAAAAATATTTGCAAATTTTGCTTTAATATTTAAATCAGCATCAGATTCTTTAGAACTTAAAGAAATCAAGACCCTTAATGCAAATGCATTGTTCACCTTTTGCCAAGCAGACAAATCATTGTTAAAATAGATATCTCCGTTAAAAGATGCCTTACCATTCACCAATAAAGTGGTCATTTCGTCATTAGCCTCTTCCAACCACTTTAAAATTTGGATGAAAATTTCTTTTTGACTGTCGTATTTAGGAGTGAAGTTGGTTGCTGAAAACGCTTCCGACAATGGCAAATCACCTACCAACATTGTCATATTGTAATATTGATAAGCACGGATAAACTTACCTAAAGCAGAATAAGGATTCACTGCATCGTAGCCTACACGCTTCGCTTCTTCTTCCATTTTAATTACATTCTTAATTGTTGTAAAACTCATTGAAGCATTAGCCCAGTTATATTCATTATTACCATAATAGTTATAGTTACAACAATTATATTGGCACCATCTTGCTACATCATCCCAAGGTTCCATGTAAATTGAGTTACAAATTCCATTCAAAACCAAGTCTGGCGTTACTGTTGTTGGTTTGTTGGGATCTTTATCTAAATTATCTCCCAATTGACAACCTTGAAATAGCATCACAGAAACTGCTGTAATTGCTAAAAATAATATCTTTTTCATTTTTTGTTCTTTATATATTAGAATACTAAATTAATGTTTACGCCATATCTTCTAGATGTTGGCGTTTGAAGAGCTGAATATCCTGTCATACCTGGGAATTGATCTAAATCTAAATCATTATGATTATTCTCATCCATAGCAAAATATAATACATTACGTGCGATCAAAGAAATACTTGCACCTTTGAAAGTTTTACCCATTAGAGATGTAGGAACGTTATATGTTAATGAAATTTCTCTTAACTTAAAGTAAGATTTATCCATAATGTTAGCCTCATATTGACCATAATAACGGCTCACATAATCTTGCAAATAAGTCTTTGTAGAGTTGTCTGCAAATGTCAATTCGCTTTCATTTAACAAAGTACCATTGTCGTCATATTTTGGAGTACCAGAAGTAATTTGAACACCTTCTCCAACCCAAGATTTATTGCCTAAATAATCTTGATAACGAGCATCGCCCATTCCTAAACCATTTGCATCTTTGATGTTGTTTTCAACTGTTTCTATGTTTCTACCACCTCTATAAGTTTGACGTTGAATCTGATTCACAATTTTACCACCTACACGACCGTCAAATTGGAAAGAAAGATTAAAGTTTTTATATTTCACATTGTTAAACAAACCCCAAACCATATCCGGTAAAGAATTGCCTAAGAATTTACCTTTTGCCAATACAACAGGTCTTCCGCCAGCATCATTGATAATATCACCATTAGATCTACGTGCAAACGCAGATGCATAAATACCGTCAATTCTGTCACCAACTTTCAAAACCCTATCGTTTCTGTTGTTATCCAAGAAGAAATTAGATGCCAATTGATCCACACCATCATAAACTTTTGTTAAATATTCACCATATCCCGAAAAATTCGCAGATGTAGACCATTCTAAATCACCAGCCTTTTTAGCTTTAATAATGTCGGCGTTGATGGTTAATTCCCAACCTCTACGTTGTGTTTCGATACCATTCACCAATTGATTTGTGTAACCAGTAGCTTCAGAAATTGAACGTTGGAAAATACCAGGTCCATCGTTATAGATAAAATATGTAGCTTCAATACCAATTTTATTGTTCAACATTCTCGCTTCAGTTCCAACTTCAATATTTGTTCTTGAAAAAGGTTGTAAACTTGCATTCGAAAGTGTATTTGTAAAATTAGCTGAAGGTTTATTGTTGTATGCCAAAGGCGTGCTGTATACAGATGAATTTGTATATGAAGGACCATTATAAGGAGAACTGTAATCAGAACCATATCCTAAAGGATTACCAACAATACCAATAGTTGGGTTTGTTAATCCACCTTTAACTTCAGCAATTGAAGCGCGAAGCTTCCAGAAACCTAAGTTTTTAGATTTTAATTTTGTAAATATTTCGGTTGGAATCACAGCCAATGAAGCAGATGGATAAACATAAGAACTTGCATTTTCTGGCATTGTAGATAAATTATCCATACGTGCAGCTAAGTTTAAATTATAGCCATTTCCACCAATATCAACCAATCCAAACAAAGATGAAACCGCCATATTTGCATTGAAATTAGACACTTTTACAGGATTTGCACTGTTTGCAAAACTATAAACCTCAGGTACATTTAAATAATCTGTTGTAGCAAAAGACGATGTGTATTGGAAGTCTCTACGGTTTCCACCAAAAGAAGCATCTACATTAAATAGAGAAAGATCTTTTTTGTAATTGATTAAAAATTCATTGTTCATTTCAAACATTGAACGTCTGTCTTCTCTGTAATCACCTCTTCCCTCTTCTCTTCCGTAAGGGTGAGCAGAGAATGGCATTTTTTCAGTTCTCAATAAATCATAGGTAGAAGCAGATGTTCTTGCCATTAAATTCAATGCTGGCGTAATTTGATAATTTAAAGAAGTGTAACCATAAACATCATTTTTATAATGACCTCTCAACCATTTTTCTGCCATAAACCAAGGGTTATGGTAACGTTGGTATTCTGCAAATACGCTTTGAACACCTTCTTTACCCTTTTGCCATATACCACGAATATCATCAGACATAATATCCCAATCAGCTCCACCCCAAATGATAATGTTATAAATCATAGAGTTTGGACCATAATTCACGTCGCTAATGTTTGGTGTTGATTGACGATTGTAGTTGATATTTGCATCCAATCTCAATTTATCATTAAAACGAATTGTATTGCTAATGTTAAAAGTTTGACTTGTTAAAGAAGTATTTGGAACTTGACCAACTTGGTGCATATTCGAGAATGAAAAACGAACATCCGCCTTTTCTGTAGACGTTGAAATGCTAAAGTTGTTATTTGTTACCAAACCAGTTTGTAAGAAACGAGATAAATTATCTTTACCTCTGTTCGTCCAAGGTGTTGCTGATCTAACGCCTGTAACTGGATCAACTGGACTGTCGTATTGAGAAATCAATTGATTTTCAAATTTTGGACCCCATACATCATAGTCACCATCATTCAATCCACCACCTTTACCATCGGTAAATGAGTATTTCCCGTGATCGCCAGGACCATACTGATCTTGTACTTTAGGAATTGTTAAAAATCCTGATTCCAACATATTGCTAGAATTAAATTCTACTTGAACTCCTTTTTGAGTTCCTTTTTTTGTTGTAATCACAATGGCACCGTTTTGACCTCTGTAACCATACAATGCAGCAGCAGCAGGGCCTTTCAAAACAGTTACTTTATCAATGTCATCTGGCGCTAAATTGTATGCATCTGAGTTTACTGGAATACCATCAACAACAAACAATACACTTTGACCTCTTCTTGGATCTGAACCTCTCAGAACAATAGAAGGAGCACCTAAGATTTCAGCACTTTGGCCAATGGTTAAACCAGCAACGCGACCAACCATACTGTTGACAACGTTTGGTTCTTTTGCCTTGGTTAAGGTACTTCCTGAAAATTCTTGAACTGCAAATCCAAGTTTCTTTTTGTCCTTTTTGATACCCAATGCAGTCACAACAACCTCGTCTACCTTCGTGGTATCTGAGATGTCATCTGTTTGGGCTCCTAAAGTTGAAATCGTGGCAATCGCCGTCAACGACAACCAAAATTTTCGAGCATTTAACAATGTAATTTTTCGCATGATTATTTTTTCTGTGTGACGCAAAATAAACCGTCTTAAATTACGAAATCTACCCTCACACATTATCAAATAATAACCAACTTAAATATAATATTCAGTTAGTTATTTGATCACTATTTTTTTTAATTAAATTAAAAAATGAGTTGAATTTGACAACTCCTACCAGGCAAATAAATACCAGAACCGTGAACTTTTGCAAGACTATCAAATACATTCACTATTCCTATGATAACCATGTATTTATTGGATTTATAGGTGGCCCCTACATTCGCAATTGTATATGCTTGAGTGCCCTGAATACCAATTCTATTATCTGCAATATCGCCGCTTGCTAACCTCTTTTGTTCATTTACAATTTGGATATCTAAATTTAATTTCCAAAAATGATTTAATACTGAATTAACCTTAACGAAACCATTTATTGGTGGAATCCTTCTCATAGGTTCATTTCGGGTCAAATTATTCCCTATACATACCGAACCTCCCAAATCTAAATTCCATTTTTTTCCTATATTCTGATTAAAATTAAAATTCATCCCGAAGAGTTCACTAAACTCAACATTTTCTTTTCGATACAAAGGATATCCACTAATGCTATCGTTTAGTTTTATTCTAGCAATTTGGCCCTGAATGTTTGTATAGAACACATTTACTCTAAATTTAGTATTCATTTTTGTATACTTCAATCCTAATTCACTCGTTTTCGTATATTCAGGTTCTAAATTATATTGAGGCACTTCATATCGAAAATCTACGATACCCAAAGTGCCTAAATCATCGATATTCGGAGCCCTAAAGCCCGTATTATAATTTAAGTAAAGCGATAAAGTTTTAGAAAATGATCTCAAAACACCAAAATTATAGACCATGGCATTCGTATTATCATGAATACTACCTAAAGATTTATCGTGAATATCAACCAAAGATAAATGGTATCTAATTCCGCTATAAATGTTCCATTTTGACATTTCTTTATGAATCAAACAGAAAATAGAATTTTGCTGAAATTGCGAATTATTTGGATAAAGGCCTCGCAAATCTGAAATTTTACCATTTACTATATTTAAATCACTTCGTGTTGAGCCCACTTTGTCTAAATAGAATTCCATTCCACTATTGATTGCATAACCCCTTTTAAATTTCTTTGAAAATTGCAACGTCCCAAAATAGGTACCAACTCTATCACTCTCACTTCGTTTAATTTGAGATGAATTTTTCTGAAGATTTCTATCCTCAATGCATTGTATATAACCAATTGTAGTTTGTATTTCTGACTGATTATCTTTCCCAAGTTTTTGTATTCTCCTCAAATAATTCAAGTTTCTGAACTGAAGTGCCATTTCATTCAAGGCAAAATTTTCTAATTTGTATTTATGATAAATGGGGACATTAAACTGCGAAACCAACTGGCTATTCACAATCCATTCACCATTTAAATCTTGAAATCTTACTGTTGCGTTTATTGAATATTCTTTATATCCGCTTGGAGTTTGAGTTCCAACAGAATTTGCGCCAACTACATCACCAAACTTCCGAATTGTTCCATTGATGGCATAGGCCTTGTTTTGATTCATACCTTCCAACCGAAGATTCATCGAGCCTTCTTGGAAATCTGTAATATACTTACCTCTTCCAGAAAAATTATGAATCATTTTTTGAGATGCATTGAATTTAGGCACCCTACTCATTAAATGGACAACACCACCCAATGCATCACTACCATATTGCACAGACCCGGTGCCAGAAGCTATTTCAACCCTTCCTAAACTAAAAAGATCTACTGTATTCAAATATTGATTGGGGCCATATCTATAGACGGCATTATTCATTCGAATTCCATCAATGAGCATCAAAATCTGATTTCCAGTGAGTCCGTTGATATAAGGCGAACCTCCTCCTAAATTTGTCCTCTGCATTAAAACCCCTGGCATTAAAGAAAGTGCGTCAGGGATTGTGCTAGAAAATTTATTTGATTCCTTTTCAATATCGACAGAATTCAAATTCCAAGGCGTGTTCTTTTCCGCTTGATTTTGTCTAAAAATGGTAGAAATTTCAATGCTATCTAATCGGTGAAAATGAGTATTTTCATGCTCCAAATGTTGAGCCTTAATTTCAAAAAAAAGACAACAAAAAAACAAAAATGCAATACTCTTAAACATTTGATGATTATTTTAACCCCATTCGCTTAGGTGCTGGAACCGTTGAATTTTCTCCTTTTACATACTTCCAAAGTAAATCATTCATCAATTTTTCATTTGCAACATCTTCTTTCGATAAATCTAAATATTCACTCAATTCCATTAAATACGATGTAGATTTTGAATTTGTTTGAGCATTAATTTCATTCAAATCAACCAAATTTGGGATACTTTTAAACGGCTTCTTATTTACAGTATCACTAAAACAACGCCACATTGATTTAGCTGAAGCATCGTATTGACTCATTGGCGACATTCCCAAAATCAATTCCATTGTTCTTAACATAGAACTCGTTGAATAATGCGTATGATCAATGAAGTTCCGTTTTACAAATCCACCGGCAACGTATGCCGTGCTCCTATGTGCGTCAACATGGTCAGCACCGTTTTGTGCATCATCTTCAAGTATAAACACTACTGATTTATCCCAAATTGAAGACTTAGAAAGATACTCTACAAATAATCCAACAGCCAAATCATTATCTGCAACATGTGCAAAAGGGGTAGGTCTACCTTTTCTAACTCCTTCTGTATGGTCATTTATAAATCTTATTGTATTTAACTGAGGAACCATATTTATAGACATTAATGAATCGAAATCCCTTTTCCATTGGTTAAATCTCGATGTATCCCTCACGCGTTCATCCCAAGAAGTAAATTTTGAACATAAATGATTTTCGAGAACCTGAATATTGGCTTTATAATCATCGGCAAATTCTCCATAGGTTCTGTAACTCAATCCTCTTTCCTTTGCATGATTCCAAATAAATCCTTTTTGAGGAGTTGCCACTTTTGATTGTCCCTCATAAACATAATCACCACCTCTACCGCCATAACTTGTTGGCCAAGTTTTCTCAGTGTAATCATTTGCAATAGCAGCAGTGCTCCAATTATGACCATCAGCACTAACTTCCGCATCTACATAAAAATGATCTAAAAGCACAAATTCCGAGGCCAATTTATGTTGATTCGGCGTAACATTTTTTCCAAACAATAGCAAATTGGTATCACCATCACCACCCTCAATGTCACTTAATACCTGATCATACGTGCGATTTTCTTTTATGATATAGAAAACATGCTTTATTGGACTTTTATCACTTATTTTTTGAGGGATAGGATTTCCATTTGGAATCAATGTGTCTTTCGTCAATTGATTGATTGTGAATGGAGTATTTGAATACACTCTTTGGGTATGTCCATCCATATTTGAAAGTAGTTTATCTAATGGATATACTTGAAGCGTCCCTCTAAAAAGTGCACCGATGTATTGAACCGGTAAATTTTTAATGCCTTTTTGATATTCAACTTGATTCTTTCGAGCTATCGGATTGGGGCCATTCGGATTAGGAGCTGATTTCAAACCTTTAGCATTTGATATATAAATATTTTCATTAACCAATTTGACCTGCGTTGGATACCAAGCAGTTGGGAAATAACCCAATATTTTTGATTCCCCAATTTCTCGAATGCTAAAAATTGCAATATTATTGTTATCAGCATTCGCAATAAATAATAACCCGCGAGTGGTGTCAATACATAGTCCATTTGGGGTACTTCCTGTGGGAGAACCTGAGAACAATGAAGTATTTAATATTTCTTGTACTTTATAACTATTGATATCAATTACATAAACAGAATTGTCGTTTGCACAGGCAACAAAAGCCCTTTGTGTTTTAAGATCTAACAGTATTTCATTGGGATTTGAACCTACAGAAATTCGGGCAATGAGTTTCCCTGATAAATCAAAACATGCAACAGATTGATTTCCCCATTCGCTCACCCAAATTCTTTGTAAATTAGGATCATAACAAGTTGCATATCCCTCAGACATCAGTTTAGCCAATTTCTTTGATGTTTTCGATATTAAGTCAACTTCGTAAATTGAAGAATCTTCTTTAGTAGAAACATAAATTTTCTGATTCATTGCAATACATATTCCTGTTGGTGAAACCTTAACAGGCCATGGTTTCGCTAATTGAATTGTCTCTTTGTGTTTTAACCTTCCATTTTTAAATTTAAAAACTTCAATTGAATTGTTATTGCCACCGCTAACATAAAGCGACTGACCATCATTTGAAAAAACAGAACCATAAAATGTCTTATCAATTTTAATACTGTCTGTTCTTTTGCCATTTCTTGTATCAATGACAATCAACGATTGGTCGCTTTGTCCCGCATTAATTGAAACAATCCAATGATTGCTTGGATGAGTCACTAATTGTATTGGCAAATCACCCAACGCAATTTGATTTCCAACCGGTGAAATTCGCCAACCATTGGGCAAAAGTATGCCAGTTGTATCTTGCAGGATTGCGGCTGCATTGCTGTACGAATTCTGAACAACAGAAAAGAGCAATACAATGAAAAGTTTAAAATGAATATGTTTTGACATTGCCTTATTTTTGATTGTTTTGCTTAATAAATTTTTCATTATCCATTGGTTCAACCATTTTAACTTCTCTCCAAGGAATATTCCGGTTGTATTTTTTCATTGCTAACTCAGGATCAAAGACCCTCAGGTCAGATTTTTCCAATATATATGGTTTGTAATTTGGCGTTTCTGTCAAAAAATCATTCAATACTGTTGAAGTAGCATCGAAATGATTCACCGAAGGCAATCCTTTTAAGGTATAAATTGTTCGAATAATTGAACCAAAATTTGCATGTTTGGTTGAGATATAATTTCTTTTTACATGTGGCCCTGCCAATAATAAAACACTTCTATGCGCATCTATGTGATCAACACCACCTTGGGGGTCATCTTCTGTAATAATCACAAGCATGTTTTTCCAGTATTTAGTATGCGATAAAAATTGCAACATACGACCCAAGGCCAAATCATTATCCGCAACATAACTTTGTATAAATGGGTAGCCATCTTTAGGCCGAGGGGAAGAAGTATGGTCATTGGGCAATTGAATTGTCAATAATTCGGGCATATCGTTTTTGCCATCAATCCACAATTTTGTGAATTCAGTTTCAAATTGCTCAACTCTAAACTGATCAGGAATACTTGTATTATATCCGGCATAATTTCTAGAGGTCTTCGAATAAATTGACTTTGGCATTGGAAATGGCACTGCTAAAGCTGTTCCATTGATTGTATCGTACCATTCTTCTTGAACATCTGTATATTCATTTGCTTCACCAAAGTTATAAACTGAAATCTTGTTCCTGTCTAACGATTCCCAAAGCCCTCCAATTTGATTATAATCTTCTGGGTCCTGAGCACCCGTTGTTCTAGGGAATCTCCCGCCGGGTGATTTAGAAAACAATTTAAAGGAGCCAGCATTCGCTGAATTGGTTTCTACATATTCATTCGGTATGGTTCCAACCATCCAATGGTGACCATGAATTGACGCATCACTATCGCAATAAAAGTTATCTGATATACCAAACTCCTTCGCAATTTTTAAATGATTCGGAGCAATTCTTAAATTATCCAACCCTAAAACAAATTGTTTGCGCATGAGAGTATCAAATCCGTATTTATTTAAATCTTCATTTGATACTTTATCAATCTGGTCTATTAAAAAGCGCTCTGCATTTACCCCAAATCTCGATAGTGTTGAATCACCTCGCACTCCAGATAATTGGCCAAATACTTCGTCAAATGTTCTATTCTCTTTGGTTATATAAACAATATGTTTAATTTTAGTCGAATCTGTTTGTTTTGCAGAATATCTAAAGGAGGCCAATTTCGATATAGATGAATCCGCCTTTTGAACAAAAGTTTGATTCATACAAGATTTAGACCATTGTTGAAATTGGTTTGAAGATTGGTTTAAATTCACTTTTTGCAAAATTCCCAATTGAATATCTCCAATATATAGACCTTGAATTGGTTCTTTAAACCCATTGCCACCATTTGGGCCAGCTCCCAAACCACGGATTGAAGTAACTAATAATTCGTTTGTTCGACTCAAATATTTTACTCGAGAGGTCCCCCAAGCCGCTGGGATAAAGGATGTACATTGCTTCTTTTTCAAATCAATTACAGCCACAGCATTGTAACCTAAAAGTGCTACAAATAAACGTTGATTCCGATGATCTATATCAAGCCCATATGGAAAATAACCCCTATGATTGTCTAAAAAAGTTCCAGTTTTTATGGGAATTTGCATTTCAATTTTCAAGGAATTCAAATTCAAAACCGCTATTTCATCGCTTTGGGATTGACTAATGTAAGCATAATTGCCAAAACAAACGACTGAATTAGGATGCGATCCTCCAACAATTTCGGCATCTTCTATAAACTCACCAATTTTCTTCCCTGTAATTATTTTAGCACTAATTTTATTTGTTAACGTATTGACAACCCAAGCCGACATCGATTCCTCAACGTTTGATTTTCCTAGTCCAGGCACAACTTTATTCTCCACAATCACGCCTTCTTCAGCTTCTTTTGTATGGGCTGCATAAGGCGGAAAATGCAAATAAAAACTATCTTTATTCTTTGGTGTAACGCCAGGCAATAGAGGATAATTATACACTCCCACATTTACAAAAACGAGATGTTTTCGGTCTGATGACAATTGCAAGCCAAAAGGAATTCTCCCTGTATTGACTTTTGCTATTAACTTTTTACTTTGAACATTCACCCTATATAATTGCTGCCAAGCACGATCCAATATCCAGATTTCGTTTGAAAAAGTATCCCAAACAATATCTGTAATCATTGATTCACCCAAAGCCTCAGGATGAAATAAATTACAGTCGATGGAATCAATTATCTTCTTCGTAGATAAATTGAAAAAGAAAACTTTACCATTATCTCCACCACTGATTGCAACAACCTCTGGATCTTTTCCAAAAGAAGCTCCTATAAACGTACTTTGAAATAGCCCAACTTCTTTCTCTCTTCCATATTCCGGAAAACGTTCAACTGCAAATTTTTTATTTTGAAGATTCACAATTGAAATTGCATTGTTATGCAATATTATGCCTCGTGTTTCTTTAGAATTCACAGCTAGCCCAAATGCAGATCGACTAATTTCCAAAATATCACCTACTGGTGAAACAATTCTACCACTAGGCAAAACTGATCTACCTGCTAAATCTCTTTTACAGTATTCAAATTGTCCTGGAACAACGTAATTAAAACGCTTTTCTAATTTTAAAGGTTGATTTTGGGAAAACAAAAACCCAATTTGAAATAACGAAACGAAAATAAAAAAAAGTATCCTATGCATAACTAAGTGTCAAAGGACAGATATATCCGTTATTTTAATATGTTTGTAAAAATATCATTACATTAATTCATAGTAAGAGCGCACTCCTAATACACCGGCGCCCAAACCTACGACGAATTATATACTGCTCCATACACTCAAGTTCTAAATAACCTTGAGCCTTTATTGAGATTTTTTAAAAAAAAGAAGAAATAAATACTGCCTAAAAAAATCCTTAATTTCTATTGATTTTATTGGCAAACATATTCCCAACGAGCATTATTTCAACAAAATAGGTTCCAGATTTACTTATTTTATTATTGAAAAAAAATACCAAAATCTTGGAATTGAATATTAAATTATTGTAATTCGCTTCTATGAAAAAAGCAATAAATCTAATCACCGCAACTATCCTCTTATTAGGAACCACTTTTAAATTAGAATCATGGCCTATGGCAAACATTCTACTCGTCGTTGGGAGTGTTGGCTTATTGATTGGAGTGATCTTTATTGGATACAAAGAAAATGAAACAAATGAATTAACACCCTTTCAGAACATGACTGTAACCTTGGGTTTTTCTACATTGGTACTCGGAACTTTATTCAAATTCATGCATTGGCCGAATGCAACAGCATTGCAATTAACCACCGTTATTTTATTCCTCATTGTCATCATGCTGAGCTTATCAGATAAGTCTTATATCGCTAAAATTTCAAGTCAATTTTTATTCACCGCAATGTTTGTACTATGCCTTGTGATCATGTTGATCCCAAGAAACAGCCGTCAAACAAATGAAGAGTTGGCAAATCACAAGAGTGAAAAATGCGAAAATTGCCAAAAAATAGAATCCGATAGTACGAATAATTTATCTGACACAACCAAAAGATAAACTTCGCTCAAAGGATTTGGCGTATACGCAGGATTGAAAATTGGGTTATTTGATTACAACTTAAAGAAGAAAACTAACAAGTAATTTCTTTTGTACATAAACTAAAAAAGAGGCCTTGCGGCCTCTTTTTTAGTTTATAAAACGTTTAAATTATTTACATTGAATATTTTCCCAAGCTCCAAGATTTGTGATGTTTTTCAATCCCGCTTCTTCAAGCATTGCTTTTGCTTTATTGGCTCTATTGCCACTCCTACAAACCAAAGTGATATCATTGTACTTTTTTAGTTCTTCAATTTTGGTGGACAAATCAGACAAAGGAATATTCACAGAACAATTTGCATGTCCATCGCCGTTCCATTCTTCAACCGTTCTCACGTCAACAATAATTGCCGACTTTGGAGATTGATTGTTTGGTTTGGTTGTATCTGAAACATTTGCTGAAGCAACTTGATTTGCACTTGTGCTTGTTGAATTACATGCAGTTGCCATGCTTGCACTAAAAAGCACAGCGGCAATCAAAAATAGTTTATTTAATTTCTTCATAAGTTATTTGTTCATTTAAGTCATGATTATTTACTTTTTCAGATTTTGTATTGCAAACTGTGCCACAACATCCTGAAGTAAATAACGAAAATAGTGTAAAAAATCCACCCATTATCATCACCCCGTTTTGATTGGTTAAATATCCTTGGTAGAATATCATCCCTCCAAGAACCAAACGCATGATTCGGGCAACATTCCAATTATGTGTTAAAGAGTGCCACATATCCTTACATTAAAGCGATTCGCATATCGGCAAGACCACCGCCATTATAAACTTCAGTTACGCCAGCTTGCTTTAATATCATTTCTGCCATTCCGCTTCTATTGCCACTTCTGCAATAAACAACCAAAGGCATTTTCAAGTTTTTCATTTCTTCGATTCTCATTGGAATTTCATCTAATGGAATATTTAAAGCACCTTCAACGTGCCCATCTTCAAATTCCCAAGTTCCACGTACATCAACTACGGTGGCTCCTTTTTCTGTAACAAGTGATCTAATTGTCATTGATTCTATTATTTATTATGATACAAAAATACTGCGTTAATTATATGAATGCTGTGACTTTGGTCACGTAAAAAAGAATAAAAAAAGGGACGAATCATCGTCCCTCCAAAATAATAAAAGTTCAATTAATGTGGCAATTTATCTTTGAATTTACCATAAACCCAAGTACCCAAAACTGCACTCAGAATGGTTACTATGATCACTGTAAATCCTGTTCCCAATTGCACATACAATGGACCGGGACAAGCTCCGGTGATGGCCCAACCAAATCCGAATAGCAACCCACCATAGATTTGACCTTTGTTAAAGGTTTTATCTTGGATTACAATTTCTTCTCCTTCAAACGATTTTACTTTTTTGCGTTTGATAATCTGCACAGAAATTAGACCAACGCAAACTGCTGTTCCAATCACACCGTACATATGAAAAGAATCAAGTCTGAACATTTCCTGAATTCTAAACCAGCTAATGATTTCAGATTTCACGAAGACAATTCCAAACAAAATGCCAACCATACTATATTTTAAATTGCTATACCAAGGTTTTTGAACCTCTGATTCATTGACACACGCAGTGCCAGTTTCTACCATTTCTTTTGAATGTTTACTCATAATATACGAAATTATAACGACAATAAAAAGGGAAGCCCAAACCAAGTCATGAGAAACCCACCAATTAAAAAGCAGCATGTTGCCACCAATGAAGGCCATTGCAGGTTACTCAAACCCATAATTGCATGACCACTTGTGCATCCACCAGCCCAACGCGTTCCAAAACCAACCAAAAATCCGCCGAGTACGATAAAAACAAATCCTTTTACCGTCAATAACGATTCCCAGCTAAAAATATCCGTTGGCATTAAATGTGTAAAATCTTGAATCCCGAGTGAAACCAATTGTTTTTTAGTGCTTTCAGCAATCACAATTTGATCTCCCGACATTAGAAAATGGCCTGCAATAAAACCACCGATAATGGTACCTAAAACAAAAAATAGGTTCCACGATTCTTTTTTCCAATCGTAATTAAAGAAAGGAATTTTAGCCGGAATACAAGCTGCGCAAATATGACGCAATGAACTTGAGATACCAAATGATTTATTACCTAAGAGTAAAAGTGCAGGAACTGTCAATCCCACAAAAATACCGCCCACATACCAAGGCCAGGGTTGTTTTAAAAGCTCTATAAATGTATCCATTAGTTTTGTTGTAATTTACTTTGACAAACAAAATCTGTTTTTGAAACAGCCGTTTTTGCAATGGCAGCAAAGCCACCTTCAACCTCTTTAAAATTATGTATACCTCGGGCTTTCAAAATTGAAGCAGCGATCATACTTCTATATCCTCCTGCGCAATGAAGGTAGAACGGCGTATCTTGACCCATAGTCATAAACCAATCGTTAATAAAATCTAAAGGTTTATTATACGCATCGGCAACGTGTTCAGCTCTGTATTCAGATTCTTTACGAACGTCTACAACAGTATCTTCAGCCAAATTCACTTCAGATTCAAATTGTGCAGCTGTGATGCGATTCACCGTATCAATTTCTTTACCTTTCACCTTCCAAGAATTGAAACCGCCAGCCAAATGACCTAAGATATTGTCGAATCCAACACGTGATAAACGAATCACAGTTTCTTCTTCTTTCCCAGATTCGGTAACCAACAAAATTGGGGTTTTCACATCACCAACAATGGCCCCAACCCAAGGAGCAAATTGACCATTTACACCAATGTTGATACTTCTTGGAATAAATCCAGCTGCAAAAACTTCAGGATTACGGGTATCTAAAATAACAGCTTCTGTACTTTCAGCAGCAACTTCAAATGCCGAAGCATCCAATGCGCGCATGCCATTATTCATCACAGAATCTATAGATTCATAACCTTTTTTATTCATGGCAACATTCATTGGGAAATATGCCGGAGGAGGTAACAAACCATCTAAAACAGATTCAATAAATGCTTCTTTTGAAGGTTGATTTAAGGCGTAATTCATTTCTTTCTGATGACCTAAAGAATCCATTGTTTCTTTCATCATGTTTTTACCACATGCACTTCCAGCACCGTGAGCAGGATAAACCATTACTTCATTTGGCAACGGCATGATTTTATTCATCAAAGAATCATATAACATACCAGCCAATTGCTCTTGCGTCATATCGGCTGATTTTTGAGCCAAATCTGGACGTCCAACATCCCCTAAAAACAGGGTATCACCGCTAAATAAACTGTGAGGTTGATTGTTTTCATCGAGTAACAAATAGCAAGTGCTTTCCATGGTATGACCTGGAGTATGCAACACCATCATTGTGATATTACCAACCGTAAACAATTGGTTATCTTCGGCAACAAGGCTTTCAAATTCAGTCTTTGCGGTTGGGCCAAAAACAATTTGCGCTCCAGTTTTAGCCGCTAAATCAATGTGACCACTAACGAAATCTGCATGAAAATGCGTTTCGAAAATGTATTTCAATTTCACACCATCTTTTGAAAGACGTTCTAAATAAGGCTGTACTTCGCGAAGTGGGTCAATAATGACCGCTTCACCATTACTATGAATGTAATAAGCCCCTTGTGCCAAACACCCAGTGTAAATTTGTTCAATATTCATTTTTATTCGTTTTGTTTTTATTTAGCTTTTTTGATTGGTCCAAATGGACCAAATTTATGTTGTACTTCAGTAAACCCATCGGCAAAAGGTCCGAATGGATGATCAAAGGTTTTTTCTTCTATTTT
The DNA here is from genome assembly GCA_945865625.1 of Chitinophaga pinensis. Taxonomy (GTDB): domain Bacteria; phylum Bacteroidota; class Bacteroidia; order NS11-12g; family UBA955; genus VMCP01. The sequence goes on along the minus strand of CAMBFD010000018.1, from coordinate 6,651 downwards.
AGGCCAATCCTTTGAAATATCTTTTCCAGGATGTGGCATATTGTTTACGTATGCCGCAATATCCCAAGCTTCTTCATCTGTTAATTGAGGTTCTTGATAGGTTACTCCAAACGGCATATTGGCCTTGATATAACCAGCAAATCTCGAAATTCTATACAATCCAGCTCCTGAATTATATGCGCTTTTACCCCATAATGGTGGGTATTGATAACTCACTTTATCGGGGTTTATTTGTCCCTCCCCATTTGCTTGATGACAACTTTGGCACTTTGCCTGATAGGCAATTTTACCTTTTACAGGATCAGCAGGACGGTCTAAAAATTTCAATTCGTAAATTCCAGACCCTTTTGCCTTATTACCTTTTTCAACGTTGCTACCTGTAAAATTAATGTAGGCAACTATTGCTTCCATTTCTTTGCTTCCCTTTTCTGGAGAAACTCCATTTAAAGACCTTTCAAAACAATCTGAAACACGCTTATAAATATCTTCCACCGCGCCACTCCGTGCTCTATATTTGGGATAAGTGCTAAACACCGCACCATAATTATTGCCATAAGGCTTGGTTCCTGCATCTAAATGGCAATTTTGACAATTCATGCCATTGGTTAATTTCGAAACACTGCCTAATGGTCCTAAATATTTCGAAGTATTTGAAATCAATTCCTTTCCATACAAAAGTTGACTCTTTTGTGCTTCAGTTAAATTCTTTGCATCTTCAATTTTTGGGGCACTCCACAAATCTGTTGAAGGATCTAGAGATTTGGAATTCACCTCTAAAAGCGTTGACGAATCTACCGGGGTATAATTGTCAGTTGGCTTTGATTTAAATGAAGTTCTAACAACCAACAAAACAGCCACCAGCACCATAACGCCAATCAGAATCATGAGCATTTTCACCTGCTTCCAAAGCTTTTCTATATCTTCAAATTCCTTTGACATACGTTTATTTCATTTTCATAACTTCCATCACAATGATGTAAATACCCATGATCAAAACGAACCATCCAAATGCAGGTTTCAATTTTTCTCCAGCTATCTTTTTCGACAACATTGTACCGGCAACAATACCAACAATTGCTAAGGTACTAAAAAATCCTAAAAATTGCCAATCAAACACTTCATCACCGTTCATATCACCAATAAAACCGATCAATGATTTGGCAGCAATGATCATGAGGGACGTTCCAACGGCTTGCTTCATTGGAAGTTTCGCGAGTAAAACCAAGGCTGGAATGATTAAAAAGCCACCTCCAGCACCTACCAAGCCCGTAACAACTCCAACAATAAGTCCCTCCGCTAAAATCAAAGGAAAATTAAATTCAACAGCTCCGTTCCCTGAAGTTTCCGCAGACTTTTTTACAGGCTTAATCATGCTGTAGGCCGCAAGAATCATGATTACGGCAAACAATACAAGCAGCGCCATAGGTTTTGCAACAACAAATGTCCCTACTGAAAACAAAGGATTTGGAATTGCAGGAACAAGGTATAAGCGGGTTAAAAACACGCTAATGATGCTGGGGATCCCGAAAACCAAAGCTGTTTTCCAGTGAATATTTCCAAGTTTTACGTGGCTCACAGAACCAACCAAACTTGTTAATCCCACAATAAATAATGAATACGCCGTAGCAACAACAGCATCTACGTGAAACAAATAAACTAAAATTGGCACAGTGAGTATTGAACCACCGCCACCAATTAAACCTAGCGAAAGTCCCATTAAAACAGCCCCGATATACCCTATAATTTCCATTTTATTTTTTTAAATTCTTACAAAAATCTATATTTATACGTTAAAAGTATATGACAAAAATCACTTTAAATAAAATCATAATCATACCCCTCTAATTGCGACACTAATGTAATTGGTTTATCAGTACAAACCACCCTACCATCAACACTTGGAGAAACTGGAGAATGAACTTTTAAGTATTCCCTTAAAATGTCGTGGAGTGTAATATTTAACTTTTTAGGATTGAGAACGTGTTCAATTCTACAAAGCGTATCATCTGGATCCCCATCTCTTTCGCAAGCCACTACAGAATATATTGAACCGTCTTCGTACTCTTTTCCTTGAATGACAATCGAATTCACCCTGTGACCTATAGGCTTATCTGCTGTAATGTTAATTTTCATACCCTGAAAACGCACAACCCAACCACCAAATCGTTTTGTAGGATCTTCCGCAAAAACGTTTTCAAGTTCTTTTTCAAGCCAATTTTTCAATTGTAAGCCTGTTACTCGCGCCCATTTTGCCTCCGAATTTACTGGAAGCATACTCCAAAGAAAATCGTTTGTAATTTCAGCAATTCCCGTTTTAGGATTTGGCACTAATGGAGGACAGAAACGGAATCCATTGGATAAAGCAATATCTGGTTTCAATTTCCACATGAGGGCATCTGTGATCATATTATCCATAGGATTTTCCATCACATAATACCTCACCAAAGTGGTTTTAGATGATCCAATTACCGTATTCAACTCCTTTGCAAAAGGTTCTTTGGCCTTGGCAACAAGCTGCAGCATTTGAGCATCCGGTTTGTATTTTTGGGGATCAACGTCTAGAAGCGCATAATGGTGTTCTTTTACAATTCCATTTTCAACTACAATATCCATTTTTGAAACGAATGATCCGAAAGCACCCGGTTCGGTTACTTTAGAAAACTTACCTTGTATTGGTTTCCTCACACGCTCATGGGTATCGGCACCTAAAATATAATCAACACCATCAACATAGGCTTTATTCGCGAGATCAACTTGTTGAGCCAATCCCATGTGTGTCACCAAAAACACCATTGCACATTGCTCGTAATCACGCAGAACCCTAACATATTTCGCAACATTTAAGGCAGGATCTGTAAATTTTATTCCTGCGGAATAAGCAGGACTTTGACGCTTGGGCGTTAACGGATCATTATAACCAATAAACCCAATTTTGATGCCCGCCACATTTTTTGTCCAATACGGCGGAAATATCATTTCCCCAGAAAAATCGTCTTGAGTATCGTGGAACATGTTTGCGCAAATTTTTGCGCCTCTGTAACCTCCGAGATCTTTCAACATCATTTCCTTGCCATAAACAACTTCCCAATTTCCAGGCAACAGGAGGTCGTAACCAATATCATTCATCAAAGGAATGATTGCTTTACCTTCGGTAAGCGCAGCCACACCTCCGCCTTGAAAACAATCACCGCCATCAATTACAATGGTATTGGATGGATTTTGTGATTTCAAAGTACGAATCATGGTTTTAAGACTAGCAAAACCACCCCGCTTTTTGTATACAGGACTTCCATTTTCAAGAAAAAACTCATCATGAGTATCCAATTGAGCATGAATATCACTTGTATGAAGGATGGTAAAATGTTGTGCTTTCCCTTTTCGAATGGATTCTGATTTTTCGATATCACGAATCGTTGAATCATCATTGGAAAGACCATAGGCAACTTTAGTACCGAAGGCCAAGCCCAAGCCCATGGTTGATGCTTGTTTTAAAAATGTTCGTCTGTCGGATTCTGTAATTTCATTCTTACAGCCACACTCACAATTATTCTGATGGTATACTTTTTTCATAGACATTGACTATTTATAAAATAATCTATCGTTATCGAGTTGATCCAAATGTTAAATGATAATTGAGGATTAAATTATAATGGTTTAAATTTACTTTATTTATTTCATATTTTGGCAAGAACTGGTCTTTTGACAATGCATTTTTAAAAACATACAAACCTTGAATGTCTAATTCTTTTAAAAATCCCTTAAAAGAATATCTTAAATCAATATTCAATTGCGCATATCTGCAAAGGTAAATTTACGGCAACCAATTTAGAGTGACATTTGTCACAATTGAACACAAAATGATCAATAGAAAAAATAGAAATAGTACAATGCCGCCTCAATTCTTCGAACATTCTCATAATACCCGATGATACTTCCGGATCTATTTTTAACGCGACCGTCGTTGATATAACCAATGATAGACCCTGAACTATTTTTCACAGTTTCGCCATTGAAATACCCAATGATAGATCCCGATGAATTTTTAATGCGCTCTTGATCAAAATAACCAATAATACTACCTGAATTATTCTTCACACGCCCATCTTCTATATAACCAGACACTGAACCTGAGCTATTTTTAACCCGACCATTTTCAATGTAGCCAATGATAGACCCAGAGCCATTCTTAAGCCTTTGAGCATTGGAAATATTGCAAAAAATAATTGCAAAAACGAGAAATAAACTCTTTAAAACATTCATGAAAATCATATGTATATTCATTAACTATATCCTAAGTTACAAATCTCGTTCCATATTCTAAATTACCTACGATAAAACAGATTCCTTTTGAAACAATATCCCAAAATTTTCTTTGAAATTGATTTCGATATTCAATAATTTAATATTGCAAATATACAGCCAAAAAATGAAAAGAATATTATTTAAGAATGGCATTGTGACATACCAAATGTAAAATTCACATTACCAAAACAGCGCAATCAGAAATAAATTTCATAATAAATTCATAGTTGCGAAACACCTAGAAAACATTCTGTTATTTATTTTACAATATGTCATTGATAGAAAAATCAGAAATCAAAACAACCCTCAAATCATCTATATTTAGCAGTGATTTATCAATTAAAATCATGTCTGGATTGTTGGGATGGACTAAGGCAAATGAATTCTATGACAGGGTCAAAACCTACAACGCAAAACAATTTTTAAATGCATATAAACGAAAGGCAAGAATCAAGCATATCGTTTCTAATAATCAACAACAGCGAATTCCAGAAACTGGATCATTATTGATTATTGCAAATCACCCCACGGGTATTCCTGATGGCTTGCTCATTTTAGACCAAGTTCTAAAAATCAGAAGTGATGTTAAAGTTGTTGCCAATCAAATGACATACAAAGTTGACCCATTAAAACCACATACCATTCCCGTTGACCCATATGACCAAACAGCGTCAAAAATCCAAAATGGACGTCCAATCAAAAGTATTTTTGATTGGTTAAATGAGGGACATTGTATCATTTTATTCCCAGCTGGAGATGTTGCCAATTACAATTTCAAGGAAAAACAACTCGATGAACAATTTTGGCACCCAACGGCTAAGAAAATCATTTTGAAGCATACCGGCAATGTTCTGCCTTGGGCAATCAATGGCAAAAACAGCTCTTTATTTTATCAACTTGGCAAAATACATCCTTCAATAAAATCTGCTTTAATGACAAGGGAAGGACTAAAAAGCAGACGAAAACCAATCTATTCTCAAATCGGATTTCCAACCAAATTCAATGGTAACGAACAACTTATAACCGATTTAGAAACTAAAATAAAACTGATGTGCATGTCTATGCAACAATCATCTAAAAGTGCACTCAAAACAATTAACACAACAGAATTTTGGTCGGAAATAATTCCAGAAACCTTGTCTGAAACTATTGAAAATGAGGTGAATTCCATTGGCAATCCCATTATTGAAAAAGGAGCGCTACAAGTATATCTAACAACTAAAAATACCAGTCCTAAAATCATTGAAGAAATAGGACGTTTAAGAGAAATCACCTTCAGAACAGTAAATGAAGGCACAGGCAAATCAATAGATCTCGATCACCATGATGCATATTTTGAACATTTGATTTTATGGGATAAAGAAACGAAAAAAATAGCAGGTGCTTATCGACTAGGGAATGGGAATAAATTAAAATCAGTTCAAAATTATAAATCAATCATTTTTGATTTTTACAAACAAAATGAGGAAGCAAGTAACATTGTAAATGAATCTTTAATTTTAGGCAGGGCTTTCATCACTGTGAGCCACCAACAGAAGGCATTTCCTCTATTCTTGCTATGGCAGGGAATTTTTAATTATATATCTCAAAATCCAGAACTTAAATACATTATTGGTCAAACAAGTTTACCAAACACATATCAACCATTTTCGAAAAAAATCATTGTCGACTTTTTGATTAAAAATCATTCTTGCGACCAATTTTCAAAATATTTCAATGCATATCATAAACTTGAAAAATTTGATCATCCTGTTATTGATTCATTTATCGAAGGAACGAATGGTAAAGACTTTAAAAGAATTGATGATTTGGTGCAGAACATTGAACCAAATGGCGAAAAAATTCCGATGTTGTTTAAACGCTATGTAGAACAAAACGCAAAATGCATTGGCATAAACATTGACCCAGAATTTCAAAATAGTATTGATATTTTGATGTTAACTGAAATTTAAAAAGATATCAAATTTCTCAAATTTTCGTATATTCGTTTATAAAAAAAGAAATCATGAAAAAACTAATTTTATTCTCAACCATTATTTTTGCAGCAACTAGTGCATTCGCTCAAACTGCAAAACCAGCAAAAACAACAGTTGCTAACGAAACTGTTCAATCTGAAGCGGCTAAACAAAAGTCTACAGACATCAAAATAGCTGGAAAAAACAACCCAGTTGGCAAATCTGGAAGGGTTTCAACTGCTAAAGGAACCCAACAAAATGGTTCATCTAAACCAGCTCCCGTAAACTCTACACAAGTTAAAGCCACGATGAAGAACGCTGACAAAGGTTCAAATACAGGAAAATAAACCTTTTTTTGAAAGCAAAAAAAAAGGAGCCAATTGGCTCCTTTTTT
>CAMBFD010000017.1 GCA_945865625.1 Chitinophaga pinensis | reverse complement strand
GGTTTACATGGGTTTCATTTGGTAAGGACTGCAATTCGATTTCAAATTGTGAATAGTCAATTAACTGCTCTAGAAATAGTTGAATGGGATAAAAAATGTATGAATTTCGATTTGTAAACTTAAATCTTTTTTATATCTTTGCACTCCCGTTCTAAAAGGAACAAATTGCCCAGGTGGCGGAATTGGTAGACGCGCTGGTCTCAAACACCTGTGAGCTAACACTCGTACCGGTTCGACTCCGGTCCTGGGCACCACAGTGAATAAGAAAATTTCTTTTCAAATTGAAACCATCGACGGTCATCAAATGGCCGTCGATTTGTTTTTACCAGAAATCCCAGGGACCGAAAAATTATCGACGCTGGTGTATTGTCATGGCTTCAAAGGCTTCAAAGATTGGGGCTTTGTCCCTCATTTAAATCAATTTTTAGTCACAGAAAACTTAGCACTCATTACATTTAATCATTCTCACAATGGTGTAAATACGCGAGATTTTGACGATCTAGATTCTTTTGCAGATAATTCTGTAGGACAAGAATTGAGGGATTTAGAATCACTTGCACTTTGGATTGTGAACGAGGGTAAAGAATTGTATAATTTCGATCCTGAAAATATCAATTGGCTAGGACATAGTAGAGGTGGAGGGAATGTAATTTTATTTACAAAATTATTCCCGGAATATGTGAAAAAAGCAATTACTTGGGCTGCCATCGATTCATTTACACATCTTTTAAAAGGATTGGATAAAGAGCAATGGAAAAAAGAGGGTAGGGTTTATATTGAAAATTCGAGAACCAAACAACAAATGCCGTTGAATTATTTCATTTATGAAGAATATATTCAAAATGAAAAAAAATACAACATTCTTGATGCGGCTAATTTACTCACTAAGCCTTTGTTAGTTGTTCATGGAACTGCCGATTCATCTGTTCTTTTTGCGGCAGCCGAAAATATTTATAACGCTTGCGCACACAGTATTTTATATAAAGTGGAAGGTGGTGATCACACGTTTGGTGTTGCCCATCCAATTCAAGGATTGCAAGATGTAAATAAAGATTTCTGGTTAATGCTCGACAATACTTTGGAATTTATTGAAGACGAAGAAATTTAATCTCTGTTTGCCATTGCGCGGTTCAGTCTATCGTTAATTGCCAATCCAAGTCCTTCATTTTTTGCCAATTCAATAAATACTTGAGAAAGTCCTTTTTTGTCGAAATCTCTCAATATTGAAAACAAGTTAGCAGCTGCTTCAATAGAATCATTCTTGGGTGTTAAATAAACTGTGTTGCAATTTATTTCAGGATTCAATTTCCAATATTTAATTTCCGATTCAGGGGAATAAAACAAAATGGTTGAATTGGTTTGTAATTCTTCGTAGTTTAAAACTTTGAGTTTACAATGTGGAGAATAATGTTGATCGAGCTGACCCGGTGCTTTAGGATTGCTATGCCCATTCAAACTTACTGAAACTGGTCCAATAATGTGTTCAATCTCTTTTTGAGTGATGCCCCCCAATCGTAAAATTGTGGGTTCATTTTCAAAAGATATGATGGTGCTTTCAATACCAACGCAACAACTACCCCCATCTAAAATATAATCAATTTTATGGCCGAGTTGGTCTTGCACATGCTGTGCATTTGTTGGACTCACATATCCGAACGGATTCGCGCTTGGAGCAGCAAGAGGGAATGGTAATTTTGATAACAATTCTAATGCAACGGGGTGATTGGGCATTCTCACTGCCACTGTTGAATGTCCTGATGTCACCAAATCAGGCACTAAATCCGATTTAGGAAGCACAAAAGTTAGAGGTCCTGGCCAAAAATGGTCCATCAATATTTTTGCTTTTTGAGGGACATTGGTTACAATTTGATTCAGCGCATCGGAATGTGCAATGTGCAAAATTAGGGGATCGAAAAAGGGTCTGTTTTTAGCTTCGAAAATTTTAGCCACGGCAGTTGCATCGAGGCCATTTGACGCCAATCCGTATACTGTTTCAGTAGGGATGGCAACAATTCCACCGCGGTTTAGAATTTCAACAGATTTGAGTATATCGTTACCTATTTCAGAACGCATTTTAACGTCGTTTTAGGCTGTATTTTTCAATTTTATTGTAAAGGTGACTGCGTTGGATATCGATTTCTATTGCAGTTTTTGCTACATTCCAAGCGTTTTGAACCAATTTGCGTTCAATAAATACTTTTTCAGCCCAATCTCTAAATTCCTGAAGCGTTTTATATTCGTCAACAACACCAAATGGATCGGCACCACGCTGAGCAGGATTGCTATACATGTATACATTGTCGCCTGAGATATGCTCTTCGCAAAGAATCACCAATCGCTCGATAACGTTTCTGAGTTCACGGATATTTCCTGTCCAGTTCACATCTTGAAGGGCTCTATATCCATCTGGAGTGAATTTTTTTGGTTGCATCGCATTTTCTTCACAGATTTCTGCAAGAAATTTATCGGCAATCATTGGGATATCTTCGGCCCGCTCATTGAGTGTGGGAACGTGTATTAAAATGACAGAGAGTCGATGATAAAGGTCCATTCTAAAGTTGCCTTTTTCAATTTCATCTAGAAGGTTTTTATTTGTTGCCGCAACAATTCTAACATCAACTTTTATTTCTTTATCGCCGCCAACCCGGGTAATTTTGCCTTCTTGGATGGCTCTTAGGACTTTCGATTGAGCAGCCATTGACATGTCGCCAATTTCATCGAGAAAAAGTGTTCCCCCATGGGCTTGTTCAAATTTGCCTATGCGTTGTTTGATCGCAGATGTAAAGCTTCCTTTTTCATGTCCGAAGAGTTCGCTTTCAATAAGTTCCGTGGGAATAGAAGCGCAGTTGACTTCAATGAGCGCATTCAAAGCGCGGGTACTTCTTTCATGAACCCAACGAGCAACCAATTCTTTACCCGTTCCGTTTTCTCCCGTAATTAAAACTCTTGCTTCCGTAGGAGCAACTTTTTCGATGGTTTCTTTAATTTTGGAAATTGCCGGCGTTTCGCCAATAATATCGAATGTTTTAGCAACTTTCCTTTTCAAAACTTTGGTTTCAATAACCAAGTTGTTTCGATCTATCGCATTTCTGAGGGTTATGAGCAATCGATTTAAATCGGGTGGTTTTGTGATAAAGTCATAAGCCCCTTTTTTAGTGCTGTCGATGGCCATTTCAACATTTCCATGTCCAGAAATCATGACCATCGGAATTTCAGGTCTAAACGCTTGAACTTTTTCCAACAATTCCATGCCATCGATGCCTGGCATTTTTACATCGCATAAAATTACGTCGAAATCATTCTTCTGTATAAGCTGCCAAGCTTTCTCTCCATTGTCTGCAAGAGAAACCTCAAAGTCTTCATATTCAAGTATTTCCTTCAGTGTTTCTCTAATAGGAGCCTCGTCATCTACAACTAGTATGTGTGCCATGTTTGTACAATTAATACTACAAATATTGTGAATTATTTATTAGACATCGATACGTTTGATTAGAATATTATCCACCATTTTCGCACCGTGTTGAAATACCTAAGGAAAATGAAAAATGAATAATTTGAAAAAAAATAGTTGCGAAATTGTTGTATTTAATGCATCTTTGTTTTTAAGTGTTAGAAAACAGCCGTTACCTAATGAGAAAAAAACTACTTTGGATTGCAGTATTGGGATTGTCAGTAAGTGCTAATTTACAGGCACAACAAGATCCTTCGTACACGCATTTTATCTATAACAAATTGATGTACAACCCGGCATATGCGGGTGCGTCAAATCAGTTTTGTTTGAATGCAGTGACGCATCAACAGTACGTAGGGTACGAAGACCAAACTAAATTGCTAAAAACACAAGGCGGAATGCCCATTTCTAGCGAGTTACCGCAAAACATTGCGCCAAAAACAAGTGGTGCTGCATTTAGTGCCCCGATTGCTCTAACCATAGGCGGTGCTAAAATTAATGTTGGTGGTGTTTTCGCTTCTTTTATTAAAGATCAGGTTGCCTATGAAGACAATACCTATATAAGAGGTGGTTTATCTGCAGCATATACAACACCCGATGGCGTATCTTATAGATTGGGTTTTGAAGCAAATAGCTTAACGAAGAAATTAGACGGCGATGGCTTAAGATATCACGATCCAAATGATCCAAATATTCCAACTGGTGTTACCGGTGAAACAAAAATGGCATTTGGCGCAGGTTTCTATTATCAAAATCCCAATATCTTCAATGGTATGTTTGCTGGATTAAGTATGACAAATATGTTGCCTCAAACTTATGCATATGGAAGTGGTGGAGCAATTAAAATCACAACTGCAAGACATATTTATTTGGTAGCAGGATATAAGCAAGAACAATTTTTATCGAATCCTTTATTAACCTTAGAACCATCAATGTTAATTAAAACAGTTGTTGGCGATGCGGGTGGATTGGTTAAACCAGAACTAGATTTACAAGGTATGGTTACATATAATGATATGTTTGCTGGCGGATTAAATTTGAGATCTTACATTGCTGGGGTGGATGCAATCAGTTTTATGCTTGGATATTATCCTCCTTTGTTAGGTGGAAATGGTGGTCCATCTTCACGCCAAAGATTAAGAGTAGGTTATGCATATGATTTGGTTGTGTCTAATATACGCACCACTTCTTATGGAACACATGAACTACAGGTCAATTACTGTTTCACATTCGAATTGCCTTCAAGACCTCCTAAAATCTATCGCCATCCGCGTTGGATGAATAGAAGTCCTAAGACAGATTAATATTTTATTCACATACAATAAACATTTAAAAATAACGTTTTATAATAAGAAAATATCAAAAGACTTGCATTTTCGGATGTAATCTTTATTTTTGCAACTTCACAATAGTACCTATAAACGAAACTAAAACACAAAAATGAAAAGTAAAGTGATGGGTTTCTTCTCTAAAGAGAGGATGACAAAAGGATTCAACATGATCATTGGTAACAAACGTTTACGTCTTGTTTCAATGGCTGTCGTTGTTACCTTTATTGCGTGTGGACCAACAGACACTGGAGACCTTACAGGTGTTCAAGGGAGAAGTCCGTGGTTCCACCCTGAGCCTCCAGGAACTGTTTATGTAAAAACAGGAACATTCCATACGGGTCAAGGTAGTCAGGATATTTTCCAATCGTACCTTCAACCTAACAAGCAAATGACGATTGTTGGTTTTTGGATGGACGAAACGGAAATCACAAACAACGAATACAGACAATTCGTAGCATACGTAATTGATTCAATTGCCCGAATGAAATTGTACGACGACGATGAAATTAAAGAGAAAATCGTTCCAAGTGTAGAAAAAGGTGGTGGAACTAAGTTAGTTGCTGAATTGTTTAAAAAACCGAACCCTGAAGATGAAGAAGCTGAAGGTTTCGACCCAAATGCTCCTGAAGTTCCATTCATTAACCATGATGAAGCTTTAGATTGGGAACAAAAAGAATTGCATAAATTATTGTATGCAGAAATGTTCTATCAAGGTGAAGAAAGATTTAGAGGTAAACGTCAAATTGATGTCTCTAAGTTAAAATATCATTACCAATGGTTCGATTTAGTTTTGGCCTCAAATTCAGATAAGAATAGAGATAAATATAAACCTCAAAACAGAAAAGATTTCATTAAAGATGAAGATGTATTAATTTATCCAGATACACTTTGTTGGATCAGAGATTTCACATATTCATTTAATGAGCCTATGGCAAGAGTGTATTTCTGGCATCCACGTTACGACGACTATCCAGTAGTTGGTGTAAACTGGGCACAAGCAAGGGCTTTCTGTCATTGGAGATCTTATCAAAAAGAGGCTTATTGGGAAATGAATGATCATTTACCAAACACTGAAAACTTCAGATTACCAACGGAATATGAGTGGGAATATGCTGCTCGTGGTGGTAGAATCGGAAACAAATACCCTTGGGGTGGTCCTTATGCTAGAAATGGCAAAGGATGTATGTTAGCCAACTTTAAACCAATGCGTGGTGACTATGGAGCAAGTGATGGTGGTGTTTATCCAGTGAGAGCTGACTCTTATTTCCCAAATGATTTTGGTTTGTATAACATGTCAGGAAACGTGTCAGAATGGACACAAACGAAATGGGATGAAAGTACAAATACATTTTCACATGATTTAAACGGTAATTATGATGTTTATTTCAAAGAACATAGTGACGATCTTCAACAGCAAGCTAAAATAGCTAAAATACCTATCAACCAAAAACGCAAAGTTATTCGCGGTGGTTCATGGAAAGATGTGGCCTATTACATTGAGTGCGGAGCAAGAACATATGAATTCCAAGATACAAGCAAATGCTATGTTGGTTTCAGATGCGTTCAAACCTACATTGGTCGTTCAAGTATGGACAAAAAATAAATCAAACAACAATCAATAATCAAACAAAAACAACAAAACTAAATAAAAAAAACATGAGTAAAAGTTTCTTTGAATCGAAAAAGTGGAAAACATCCATGAATTTTGTGTATGGTTTCGGTGCAGCAATTGTAATCGTAGGAGCCTTGTTTAAAATCCTTCACTGGCCTGGAGCAAATGGTATGTTAACCGTTGGTCTACTAACAGAGGCGGGGATTTTCGTCATTTCAGCGTTCGAACCTGTTCACATGGATCCAGATTGGTCTTTAGTGTATCCTGAATTAGCTGGCGGTGAGCCAACTTTGCGTAAAGAAAAAGCAGCTGGTGGAAGTGTTTCTCAACAGTTAGATTCTCTTTTGTCTCAAGCTAAAATTGGTCCAGAATTGATCGAAAGCTTAGGTACTGGTTTGGTATCTTTGAGCACCAATGTAAAAGATATGTCGAGTTTGTCAAATGCAGCTGTAGCAACCAAAGAATATGCTGACAGTGCAACCAAAGCAGCTCACAACATGAATGATGTTGCAAACAGTTCAGCAATGGTTTCAGATTCATTAGGATCATTTTCTAGTGGTTTAAGTGGTGTTTTGAATAATATCGCAGCAACAGAACAAGCCACAGGCGAGTTCAAAAATGAAATCAATCGTTTAAACCAAAACTTGAGTAACTTAAACTCAATCTATGGTAACATGTTAAGCGCCATGGGCGGCAACCGTTAATTTACTATTATACCACAAAATAAAGGAAAAAAAAGATGGCAGGTGGTAAATTGTCGGCAAGGCAGAAGATGATTAATATGATGTATCTCGTGTTAACAGCTCTTCTAGCTTTGAACGTTACGAAAGAAATATTATTAGCATTTACAGTTTTAGATAATAGTTTGCAGAAATCTACGGGTAATATTGCGGTTAAAACCGAAAAAATTGTTCAAGGATTGAAAAAAACTGCGGAAGATAATAATCTTGGAGCTAAGTCGGCTTTGAAGTTTTGCGATGAAGCAAACACAGAAACGAAATCTCTGGTAGATTATATTCACCGTATCAAAACTGAATTGTTAAGATATTCTCAGGGATCAGTTGATCCAAATTTAGGAGATCCTAAATTGGCTTTCAAAGTTGATCCTGAGAAAAAATCTGATTATATCGAAACAACCCAATATCCTTGGATTGTTAAAAAGAATGGTGAAATGCCTGAGTTGGTTTCTGGTGATAATCTCGATGATCATGTTCGTTATTTTAACGAAGAATTGAATGGTAAAAGAGGTAAAGACTTAGAGGCTAAAATCAATGAGACTCGTGTGAACTTGTTAAATATGATGAAAAGGGCTCAATCTGATCCAAACTTGGCTAAAAATAAGGAAACTGTAGAGTTTTTGAATACGAGAATGAAAGATATTGCCTTAAAGACAACTTTGTCTGCGGGTGAGGTAAAAGATCCATTCAACAAAACCTCTGGATTAGTGGAAAATCACGAAGGTGCAAAACTTTCATGGGCTGAGGTATACATGCACAGCACACCTTTAGCAGCTGTTTTTGCAATGATGAGTAAAATTGAAAATGATGCAAAGATTCTTGAAGCTGAAGTTTGTCAAGGTTTGGCAGAATCGGTGAGTGCTGCAGATTTTAAATTTGATGCAATCATACCGGTAATTTCTGCAAAAACTGGAGCTGTTGTTACAGGTCAAACTTATGAAGCCGATATTTTATTGGCAGCATACAATTCAAAAGCGAACATGATGATTAACGTGAATGGAGCATCTGTTCCGGTTGAAAATGGTGTTGGTAAATATAAAGTTACACCACAAAGAGCTGGAGCCAATAATCTTGATGTGAAAATTTCGGTGCCTAAACCGGGCGGTGGATTTGAAGTTAAAACGGCTACAGCTGAATTTACGGCATTTGCGCCACAAGCTGCAATTGAAGCTGTTAAGTTGAATGTGATGTATGTGTCGTTGGAAAATCCGATTTCAATTTCAGTTGCAGGTATTGATCCTAAAAATGTAGTGCCTCGAATAGTTGGTTGTAAAATCAATTATCAAACTGGGGCCGCAGAAAACGTTGGAATGGCTACAAACGCTGTTTTACGTGGAAGCAATGGGAACTATACAGTTGCAATTCCTGTAAAAGTGAGTGATATCCAGATACAAGTTTCTGCAAAATTACCAGACGGTCGGATGAAAGCAATGGGTACAAAAAACTTTAGAGTTAAGGGTATACCTGAACCAACATTTAAATGTGGTAATGTTGATTTTAAAAGTGGGTCAGTTGAATTAACTAAATTGAAAGATGCTGTTGTTGCAGTTGCAGCTTTAGATGGATTCGTATATGACGGTGTAAAATTTCAAATTCAAAGTTTTAAATTTACTGGAATTAGTGCGCAACGCGGTTATACTGCTCCAATAAATGTTCAAGGTGCTAGATTAGATAAAATAGCTGGTACTTTGAGTCAATTAAGAAAAGGTGATGACGTTAAATTTACAGATATCATGGCTGTAGGTCCAGGAAATTCACGTGTTCTAATGCCATCTGTTATAGCTACTTTAAAATAAAAAAAATATGAGACGTATAATTTTGTTTTTTATATTACTTTCAGTAATTGATGCACAAGCCCAATTTGGTTCGGGTTTTTCTGGAGGTGAAACTCAAGAACAAACAACTAAGAAAGATTCTAAGGGTAAAAAGGGTAATTTAGACGTTCCTTCAACAGAACCCCCTCCCTCGCCTAATCCATCTCCACCGCCTAAGCCCATTGTACCGCCAATTGCGTTACAATACAATAATGATACTTCTTATTTTACATCATTGAAGGCAAATGCTCAAGCTCATTATGAACCTGAATATGTGAATCAAGATACCAACTTGACTGTAGTAGAAGGACAATTTATACCTCGCCCATACTTACGTAAAGCCGATGAAAAATTTCGTAAAAGAGTATGGAGAGTGATTGATTTAAGACAGAAACTCAATAAATCTTGGACTTGGCCTAGAGCTCCTATGACTCAGGTTTTTTGGGAATTGGCGACTCAAGCTAAAGTAAGAGCTTATGCAACAGATTCTTTGCGTAGGGTCATTACACCAGAGGATATTGTTGCAAATTGCGGCAAAATGAGGAATAAAAGAACATTGAAAGCTGGAGTCGATGCTGAAAATCATGATGCTGATGATAATTCTAACTATGACATAACGATAGTTTATGATCCTTTTGATTGGAAGGAAATTCGCAAATTTGAAATCATGGAAGATTGGATTTTTGACTACAAATATGGTGAAATGCGTCCAGTAATCGTTGCGATTGCTCCATTAGTTGATCTAGATGGTACGGGTGATTTGAAAAATGAAATTAGACCCTATTGGTTAAAAATGGATGATTGCAGACCAACTTTGGCGAAATCGCAAGTATTTAACAGATACAATGATGCTATGCGTTTAAATTGGGATCAACATATCAATGGTCTTAGATTGTTTGATAGTTATATCGTTAAAACTACCGATCAGGATGATACATATTTAAAAGATAAAAGTGCTTATTCTTCGGATTACACTGCATTATTGTTAGAATCTGAAAAAATCAAAAATGATTTATTCATTTTCGAACATGATTTGTGGGAGTATTAATTTAAATACATAAATATTTTATAAAATAGGCCATCATATTGATGGCCTATTTTTTTGAGTGGTTTTAGAAATTATATCCTTTTCTATTGGATTTTATTTGAAAATGCTGTACTTTTGCAGTTCGTTTTAATTATCATGTCTTTTAAAATAGAAAATTTGTCGGTAGATTTTGTAAAGCTTACTGATGGACACCACGAATTTGACTATGATTTGGACAAGACGTTCTTTGAACATTTCGACAATCACGATATCTTAGATGCTAATTTACTTGTTGAATTAGACATCGAGAAACACGGGAATGTTATCGTTGCAGATTTATTTACCTCTGGAACAATGAACATTACTTGTGATCGATGCTTGTCGGAAATTGGGTTACCTATTGAGGCAGAATTTAAGATCATCTATCATTTAAATTCCGAACACACTTTAGAAAATGAAGTAGTGAACGATTTGAATTCAGATGTTATTTATCTAAAACCTCAAGATTATAGTTTTAACATAACACAAGCATTATACGAATCAACGTTAATTGCTTTGCCAATGGTTAAAAATTGTGATGATTTAATAGATAAGCCATGTGATCAATTAATGTTAGATAAAATAGACGGAATCAATCAAGGTTCTACACAGTTAGATCCTAGATGGGAAAAATTAAAAAACATATTAAATAACGAAGAATAAATAATTATGGCACATCCTAAGCGAAAAATATCAAAAACCCGACGCGACAAACGTCGTACACATGACAAATTGGAAGTACGTCCTATGATTGCTGATCCAGTAACTGGAGACGTTTCATTGTATCATCGTGTTAACCTTCAAACCGGAACTTATCGCGGTGTTAAGGTTATGAAAGGTCGTAACGACGCATAATAATGAGAATCGGTATTGACGCAATGGGCGGTGATTACGCCCCATTAGAAGCAATTAAGGGGGCAGTTCTTGCAATAGCAGAATTTCCCACTGTTGAACTTGTGATGTTCGGCGTTCAATCTGATATCGAAACTATCGCGGAACAAGAAAATCTCGACCTTACGAATATCGAAATAGTTCACTGCTCTCAAGTGATTGAAATGAGTGAACATCCCGTAAAGGCTTTGGCCGGAAAGAGAGATTCTAGTATCTCTGTTGGATTTGAATATCTGGCTGAGAAAAAAATTGATGCTTTTTTTAGTGCAGGAAATACCGGTGCTATGTTGGTTGGATCTATTCAAATTTTGAAACCAATTGAAGGCGTTGATCGTCCTTGTTTAACATCTGCAATTCCTCGTCCTAGCGGAAATCCAGGCATATTATTGGATGTTGGAGCGAATGCTGATTGCAAGGCTGAACATTTACAACAATTTGCTATATTGGGTTCTTTGTATGCTCAGTCTGTAAAGAAAATTGAAAGCCCACGTGTTGGTTTGTTAAATATTGGTGAAGAAGATGAAAAGGGTAGTATTGTCTCTAGAGCTGCAAATCAGCTATTGAGAAATACTCCAGAAATTAATTTCTTTGGAAATGTAGAAGGCCGTGATTTATTCACAGAAACCACCGACGTAATCGTTTGTGATGGTTTTGCTGGAAATATTGTCATAAAATTGGTTGAAGGGTTCTATTACCAATTGATGAAAAGAGGCGTACAAGATGATTTCTTAAACCAATTCAATTTTAAACATCATGGTGGTGGTTTAGTTCTTGGAGTGAAGGCTCCTGTTTTAGTTGGTCATGGAATTTCTAAAGCCGATACCTTTGTTAAAATGGTTGAAGTTTGTAAAAATTCTGTAGAATCAAACTTCTGTTCTAAAGTTGAATTGGCATTCAAAAAAATTGCTTTTCAACAGAACGCAACAAATTAAAAATGAAAATTACAGCTGCAATTACCGCTGTTGGAGGCTATGTGCCAGAAACAGTGCTTACAAATTTCGATCTTGAAAAAATGGTCGATACTACCGATGAATGGATTAGAACAAGAACGGGTGTCGAAGAACGCCATATCTTAAGAGAAGAAGGTAAAGCAACTAGCGATCTTGCCGTTGCTGCAATTTTACCAATGCTTGCCAAAAAAGGCATCGACCCTCTAGAAATTGACGTAATTATTTGTGGTACCGTTACTGGTGACTATATTTTCCCTGCAACTGCCAATATTATCGCTGATAAAATTGGTGCCAAAAATGCTTGGGGATTTGATCTATCTGCAGCTTGCTCAGGCTTCTTGTTTAGTTTAGAAACTGCTTCAAAATTTATCGCTTCTGGCGTTTACAAAAAAATTATTGTTGTAGGTGCCGATAAAATGAGCGCAATTGTAGATTATACCGATCGCAATACTTGTATTATTTTTGGCGATGGTGCAGGTTGTGTCTTGTTAGAACCCAATACCGATGGTCTTGGTATTCAAGATTCAATTCTTAAAGTTGACGGTAGTGGTCGTAATTATCTTATTCAACATGCTGGCGGTTCTATGAATCCTCCAACGCATGAAACAATCGATAATAAACAGCACTTCGTTTATCAAGAAGGTAAAACAGTATTTAAATTCGCAGTAACCAACATGGCTGATGTAAGCTATGAAATTATGGAGCGCAATCAACTTACCAGTGATGATGTAAATTGGTTGGTTCCTCATCAAGCAAATCTCAGAATTATTGATGCAACCGCTGAACGCATGGGCCTAGATAAATCTAAAGTGTTGGTGAATATTCAGAAATATGGGAATACCACTTCCGGTACACTTCCTTTATGTTTGTATGATTTTGAAAAACAATTTAAAAAAGGTGATAACCTTATTTTAAGCACATTTGGTGGTGGTTTTACTTGGGGTAGTATTTATCTGAAGTGGGCCTACGATCCAAATGAAGGATAAAAAATTCTTTGCAAAGCCCTTTGAGGGCTTTTTTTTAACCAATTTTTATTTCTTTTTTAATAAACATCCATAAATCGTATCAGATTCATGGAGTGTCCCTCCGAAATATTTTTCAAATACAATTTCATATCCATAGGGTTGGATGAATTCTAATACATTCATTTCATTTTCTGCCTTGAAAACAGAACATGTCATGTAATACAATAAACCATCTTTTGAAATAAAACGATCCAATCCGCGAATGATTTGATATTGTAAATTTGCATATGTTTGAATATTCGCTTCATTGAAATAAACGATGTTTTCAGGATTCCTTCGCCAAGTTCCACTTCCTGTGCACGGTAAATCGGCAATGACAAGTTTTTGATTTAAAAAACCATCATTTAAATTATCTAAATCTTTTAATAAGTCAATTTCTTGGCTATCTGGAATTTTTAATCCCAATGTTTTAAACCGTAATTTTAAATTTTGGAGGATGCTGCCTCGCTTGTCGCTGCAAAATATGCGACTTGTAGGGTGTTTTAAGGCAATATCTAACGATTTACCCCCAGCACCAGAGCAGCAGTCCCAAACGCTGTTTAAATTTGAATGCTTCGACAATTCTTGTATGGCCAATTGGCAAGCTAAATCTTGGATATATCCATGTCCCCTCGCAATATGACTTTCGATGTCGATTTTTGATGGCAACGAATAAACGCCTGAAACAGCATCAATCTTTTTGATTTCAATTTCGCGATTCTCTAAATCTTTCAAGAAAACAGTTTCGTATTTTGGTAAAGTTCTAAAGAAAATATCTGGCTCTTGAGCAAAATCGATGTTCAACAAGTTAATATCAATTTGTTGACTAATATGTCCCTCAAGAAATGAATAAGCCTGTGTATTTGATGTTTTATTCTCCGTATTTGAAAGGTTTTCGAAAATCCACTGCGACTTTTCTTCGGGGCTTAAATTTTTTAATATTTGATAATTTCTAAAATACGTATAGCAAATATTACGATAGTTTTTACGGTCTTTACTTCCCCAATTTTTATTGTTTCTAAAGATTTCTTTTATGTATAAATGAAAAGGTAAATTACCTTGGTATTTCGCTACAATGAGCAAAGACTGGTCAATTTGTTTCTTTAGAAATGTCAATTTGTAAAGAGTTTTTGCTCGTGATTACCCAATGAAATGAGTCGAACGCCAATGTTGAAATAACGTTTACCAATTTTATACGGACGAATGGTATTGATAAATCCAACACTATTTGCATTTGGCACTGTATTTAAAAACTCCTCACCAGAATACATCAATGCATACCCTAAAAACAACATTTGATCGAAGCCTTGATATCCGAAACGACTTGGTTCAGAGTAATTTGTTTCAAGGAATGTTTTTATAAATTCACCGGTGCTACTATCGGTTAAATTAATAAAATTTATGGCAGGGTAGATTATTTTTGCTTCATCCACATTTTGAGATAAACTAATGTTTTCAAACCAGTTAAAATGACCTACAACATAAGATGCTGATCTAAATGAAGCATTTTTCTTGTCATTAATTTTACCAGATACATAATTAACCAGTTGAACTTTCGCGGTTTGATTTGTAAACGTATTGATACATATTACACTGTCTTTATTGGGTAAATTTGGAGTGAAAGTTGTTCCAGAAAATGTATGAATGCTTACTTTTCTGCCTTTTGATAAATTTTGCAAGACGAATTTTAATGTATTGGCATCTTTTCTCGATTGAGAAGATCCATCCGTAACCAAGCAGAATTTATGCATTTTAAATTGATCAGAAACAGCATATCCCAAACCTCTCATTCGCAATGAATCTGGAGAAAAAAAGTTCAATGATGTAAGTCCGTTGGGAATATTTAAAGATTTTAAAGGAGACACCCAACAAGTCGTATTGTTTTTGATTTTTTTAACAATTTGAGGGATATATTTCTGACTTATGGGTCCAATTAATAAGTTTAATGATTGAAATTCAGCAGTTTTATATAAATTTTCTAACTCAACTGAATCTTTATTGTTTAAGTCCCAAACATAAACTTTTGACTTAAATCCATCTTTCTCTAATTGAGATAAAGCAATTTTTACACCTTGGTAGTAATCAAAAATAGCTTCCGCATTTTTATTATCCTTGTTTGTTCCATCAGATGAAAAGGGTAGGAGTATTCCAATTTTGTATTCAGCACTGCTGAATTTAGATTGAGCTTTTGCGAAATTGGCAAAAGACACCCCTAAAATAATTAAAGCGATAGCTATTTTGCGGTTCATATTATTCCCATTCAATGGTTGCTGGAGGTTTAGAACTAATGTCGTAAACAACGCGGTTAATGCCTCTCACTTGATTAATAATACTGTTGGATATATTTGCAAGAATGTCGTACGGTATGTGAACCCAATCAGCTGTCATACCATCAGTACTTGTAACCGCTCTTAAAGCAACAACTTGTTCGTAGGTCCTTTCGTCGCCCATAACCCCAACACTTTGTATTGGAAGTAAAATGCAACCTGCTTGCCAAATTTTATCATACCATCCAGTTTCTTGAAGGATATTCATATAAATTGCATCTGCTTCTTGGAGTAATTTTACTTTTTTCTCTGTAATATCACCAAGGATTCTGATACCAAAACCAGGTCCTGGAAAAGGATGACGGTTTAATAATTTATCGGGCAACCCTAAAGCACTTCCAACTCTTCTCACCTCATCTTTGAATAAACTTCTAAGTGGCTCAATCACTTTTAAATGCATTTTTTCAGGCAAACCTCCTACATTATGGTGGCTTTTAATTGTTGCTGAAGGGCCATTAACACTCACACTTTCAATTACATCAGGATAAATTGTGCCTTGAGCGAGCCATTTTGCATCTTTAATTTTCAAGCTTTCTTCTTGGAAAACTTCTACAAAAACACGGCCAATTGTTTTTCTCTTTTCTTCAGGATCAGATATCCCCTGCAATGCATCATAAAATTGTTTCGATGCATCTATTGGAATGATATTTAAATCTAAACCTTGATAAGATTCTTGAACCAAATCGAATTCGTTTTTACGCAACAATCCATTGTTAATGAAAATGCAATGTAAACGATTGCCGATAGCTTTATGTAGCAATAATCCCGCAACTGAAGAATCAACTCCCCCAGATAATCCTAGAATGACTTGATCTTCTGCGCCTATTTTTTGTTGTAATTCATGAACAATTTCATCGATGAAATGTCCAGGAGTCCAATCTCCAGAGCATCCACAAATATTGTACGCAAAGTTTTTCAGCATTGCGGTACCTTCAGTGCTATGATAAACTTCCGGATGGAATTGGATTGCAAAGGTTGGATGTTTTTGATTTAACAATTCAAAAGCTGCAACAGGAATACTATCGGTTGTAGCAATGATTTTTGTGTTCTCAGGCATTTTTAAAATTGTATCGCCATGGCTCATCCAAACTTGACTTTCAAAACTCAATCCGTCGAGAAGGGAATTGTTTTCTCCAGTTTGTTTCATCATGGCGCGACCATATTCGCGGTGGCTGCTTTTGCCAACTTCTCCACCTAACGCTTTCGCCATGTATTGCGCTCCATAACAAACCCCAAGCAATGGCGCTTTATCAAACAATAAGTTTAAATCTATCTGAGGTGCGTCAATATCATTTACCGAACATGGACTTCCAGATAAAATAACACCTTTAACAGTGTTATCAATTTCGGGCAGATGATTGAACGGATGAATTTCACAATAAACGAATAATTCGCGCAGTCTACGAGCAATTAATTGGGTGTATTGAGAACCAAAATCGAGAATTAAAATTTTTTCATTCATGAATCGAATACAAAGGTAAAATAAAGCGACGAAGAGTTGGTTATGAATCGCCTAATTATTCATTAATTTCTAGTATTTCTTTCACCATGGCCATGGCACAATTATTTGCTCTTTCCATGAATTGCAATCTTGAACCATGCAATTTGAATTTATTAACCAAGATTTTTTCATTGAATCTTACGGCAATAAAAATTAACCCCACTGGTTTTTCTGGGCTACCTCCAGTTGGACCAGCAATACCCGTGGTAGCTATTCCAACATTCACTCCAAATTTGGCACAAACGCCATCAACCATTGCAACTGCAACCTCTTCACTCACTGCTCCATAGGTATGGATTGTCTCTTGGGGGACATGTAATTCTTCGTGTTTAATTGAGTTTGAATATGAAAGGATACTTCCTGGTAGAATTTCTGAAATACCGGGAACTTGAACCAATTGATTTACAATAAAACCACCGGTGCAACTTTCAGCTGTAGCAATGCTTAAATTGTTTTTGATGAGATAATTACCGATGAAATTAGCCGGGGTTTCATCACCAATACAAAAAACATGGGGGAAAGCAGCTTTTTGCAGTTTTTGAAAATAATCATTTAAATAATGCTCAGATTTTTGCAAAACTTTGCAGCTAAGTCTTAGTTTAACGCAGTTATAACTTGGTAAATACGCCAGGCTTAAATCTTCTGGAAGTGATGATTCAAATGCTTCTAATTGCTTGCTTAGTAAGCTTTCTGGGACCATTAATGTAACTAAGGTTCTATGTTCAACTTTGGGTAAATTGAAAAATTGCTGTAGTTTGGGCAAGACTTCAAACTCAGTTAAATAATGAACTTCATTTGGAACGCCAGGCAATGAAATTACGATTTTTTTGTTTTCATTGAACAACATTCCCGGTGCCGTTCCTACCTCATTGTGAAGGGTAACACAAATGTCGGGCAATTCGGCTTGTACTTTGTTGGTTTCAAGCAATGCACGACCTCTTTTGGCAAATATTTTTTCTAAATGCAATAGGACAGATTGGTCTGTGCGCCAGCTGCAATTAAAGTATTCCACCAATGTTTTCTTGGTAATATCATCTTTTGTAGGTCCTAAACCTCCTGTTATAATTAATAAATCAACTCTTTGTTGAGCAGAATGCAGCATTTCTAAAATATCTGATTTGCTATCCGAAATTGCAGTCTTGCGACTGATGCGAATTCCAATTTCCTCAAGTTTCTTTGCCAGATAAACGCTATTTGTATCTATGGTTTGGCCAATCAGTAACTCATCGCCAATGGTTATAATTTCGGCATTCATCATGCAAATGTACCTAAGTTTTTTGCACGACAACTAAAACCTATCATTTTTTAGAATTAAGTTTGCTGTAATGTCGACCCCAACAATTATTATTTATACCGATGGAGCAGCTCTAGGAAATCCGGGACCAGGTGGATATGGAGCTGTGTTGATGTTTGGTCCGCACAGAAGAGAATTGTCGGAAGGATTTCGATTGACCACAAACAACAGAATGGAATTACTTGCAGTGATCAAAGCGTTAATGGTGATTACCGATAAAACACATGAAATTCAAATATACACCGATAGCAAATACGTTTGCGATGCCATTGAAAAACGGTGGTTAGATGGTTGGCATAAAAAAGGTTACCAGAAAATAAAAAATCCTGATTTATGGCAACAATTCTATAAAATGAAAAATCAATACAAGCTTAAATTTCATTGGGTAAAAGGACATGCAGGGATACCTGAAAATGAACGCTGCGACTATTTGGCAACTACGGCTGCTAAAAACAGCCCTGTAAATATTGATCAATTTTACGAAAATCAAGCCAGAATTGACAAATCGCTGCTTTAGTTAATATTGACCAATCAACTCTCGAGCATTGCTTAAAGCCGAATCGGATGGATTGAAACCACTGAGCATTTGTGCCAACACTTGAATGCGATCTTCTAGATTTAGTTTCTTTACAGACGAAAGGGTTTTGTTGTCAGAAATTGATTTGTAAACCAACCATTGGTTTTGACCAGCTGCTGCCACTTGGGGTAAGTGTGTTATAGATATCACTTGGTGAAATTGACCAAGTTGACGCATCATACTTCCCATTTTGCTTGCCACATCACCACTAATTCCAGTATCCGCTTCATCGTAAATTAAGGTCGGAAGATTTTTATTCTTAGCAATTAAACTTCTGAACGTAAAATTCAATCGAGATATCTCGCCACCAGATGCCACGTTTGCCAATGGTTGAGGGGATTTGCCTAGATTGGCAGAAAATAAAATATCAACATAATCTAATCCATTAGGTCCAAGATTGTTTTCATTCGTTTCTATTTTGAATTCAATAGCCGCGTGTGGAATTGCTAAATTGACTAAAATCCCTTTTGCTTCCTCCTCAATTTGCTTTGATGCAGTGATTCTTAACTGGGTGATTTCTTTGCCAATTTGAACTACTTGCATTCTTGAAGTTTCTAGGTGTTTTTTTACACTTGAAATTTCATCGTCTATGTTTTGACTTACAACCAATTGATTTTCAAAAGAGTTCTTAAGTTCTATTAAATCAATGGACTTTTCAACTTGGTGCTTTCTGAAGAGGTTTTGCAATTTCGCCAATCGTTCGTTGGATAATTCTAGATTTGCTGGGTTATTGTCAATTTTTTCGGCAATATTCTCTGCTTCCAACCCAATGTCCTTCAACTCAATGATGCTCGATTCAATTCTCGAGAATAATTCTTGAATTGACTGATGAGCGCCAATGATAGGTTTTAATTGATTTTTAATGAAAGCAAGCTGGTCGAGAATGCTTTGATCATTTTCGATAATTACTTTTTGAGCTGTTGCTAATGCTGAAATAATGCCACTTGCTTGTGTCAATAATTTTATATTTTCATCTAGAGAAATCTCTTCATTCTCAATTAGGTTGAAATCGTTCAATTCATCGAATTGAAATTGAATAAAGGCTTTTTCTTTGATGTAACTTTTTTGGTTTTCAAGTAAACGATTGAGCTTTGTTGAAAATTCTTGGTGGCTTTTGAAAGCCAATTTGTATTTTTTTAATGTTTCAGGGTAATTTCCATAACCATCAACCAAATGCAATTGTTCTGTTGGTTCGGTCACTAAAAGTCCAGTGTTCTGGGTGTGGATTTCAATTAAGTGACTGCCAATTTGTTTCAATTGAGATAAATTTGCAGGAGTATCATTAATGAAGGATCTCGACTTACCATTGGGTAAAATTTCTCTACGAATGATGGTCAATTCTTGGTAATCGATTTCGAATTCCTCAAATAAAGGTAAAAGATTTAGTTTATGGATATCGAAGGTAGCCTCAATGATGCACTTTTCTGTTTGATCGGCAATAGCAGAGTTATCGGCACGCTGGCCTAGAATTAAACCAATAGCCCCGAGAAGTATACTTTTTCCGGCACCAGTTTCCCCTGTGATGGTGGTTAATTGTCCATCAATATTCAGATTTAACTCCTTAATGAGTGCGTAATTTTTGATAAACAGATTTTGTAACATCTTTGGGTCAAAAAAAAATTAACTAGTGATAATATCGTTCATAATCCATAAATTTTCGTTGATGCTTTTCTTATGGAAAATTGCAGTTTCGAAAGGCGTAAAACTAACTTCATTGTTTATAATGCCAACTGCCATGTTTCTTTTGCCTTCAAGAAGCGCTTTCACAGCATGCGCCCCTAAGCGAGAAGCAAGAATTCTATCATTCGCAGATGGTTTACCACCCCTTTGTATATGGCCTAAAACGGTTACTCTACTATCGGTATCAGGAAATTTCTCTTGGAATTTTTTAGCAATATCAAATGCGTGTCCATCAGTTTCACCTTCAGCAACTACAAAAATTGAAAATTGTTTAGTACGTGATTTTTTCTCGTAAATTTTACAAACATCTTCAAATTCATGTTCTTTTTCAGGGATGAAAATCCCTTCAGCGCCTCCAGCTATACCTGCATGCAGTGCAATATGTCCTGAGTGCCTTCCCATTACTTCTATGAAGAAAACGCGGTTGTGGGCATCAGCTGTATCTCGAATTTTATCAATTGCATCTACAGCCGTGTTAATGGCAGTATCGTAACCTATTGTATAATCAGTGCCAAACAGATCGTTATCTATCGTACCCGGACAACCAATACTAGGTATGCCAAACTCTTGTTCGAATGTCATAGCGCCCGTATAAGTTCCATTTCCGCCAATGCAAACTAAACCGTCTATATTGTGATGCTTTAAATTGTCGTAGGCTATTTTTCGGCCTTTTGTGGTCATGAAATCTTTACTTCTGGCAGTCTTAAGAATTGTGCCTCCGTATTGAATAATATTTGCCACCGAGTTGGTGGTCATTGGACGGATGTTGTTTTCAATCATTCCTTGATAGCCTCCGTGAATTCCGTACACTTCAACATTAAAATGCACACAAGCTCTAACAACCGCTCGAATACAAGCATTCATTCCTGGGGCATCGCCACCTGAGGTAAAAACAGCAATTCTTTTCACAAATAATAAAATTTAATAGACAAATGAATATTTTTCAAAGTAAACAAAAAACCCCCGAATTTTCGGGGGTTTTTGTGCTATGTGCAAAAAATATTTAAAGAATTAATCTAAAACAATTCCTTTATATTCAAATTGAGCATAATCGTTGTTATTTCCTGCAGCAGGTAAATCAACAACAGCAGTAATCATAACCACGAACAAACCAAAAGGAACGTCTTGGCCAGATTTTACCAAATAGCAATCTCCATCAACTAAAGTAATTTGATCTTTAGCAGCAGAACCATAAGATTTCCATAATTGATATGCAGTGCCGGTAGCATTACAATTGTTATAATCATTAAAAGTTATTTTAACAAATTTAGAACCATTGCCAGATCCCCAAGTTTTTGTCCATTGTGCAGAACCAACTGTGTTTTTGTCTAGAATATCTTTAACGCCACTTACACCAGTAGTGATCGCAGTGCTCGATGGCAAGTTGTATGCAATTGGCATACCAACCGAATTAGCATTGTAAACTTGTTGTCCTGAAACACCGTCTAATGCAGTTTCAATAGGAATAACTGTCGTAATGATCTTTGCTGACGCTGATTGCCCGTTTCCGTCATTCGCAGTGAATGTGTATGCAATCACATCACCTACGCTACCTTGTGCAGCCATAGATTTTGTAAAATTGTTGTTTTTAGCAGTTAAAGAAGTGTCTAGCAACGATTTAACCGAACCATTCGCCATTGTGCAAGTAATTACAATGTTTTTCAATGCGTCTGAACCAGCGTTTGCTGAAATACTGAATGTAATAACAGAACCTGCATTTACATCACCGTCTTTGCTAACGTAGCCAGCACCAGCATTTAGAGAAATTGTTGGTTTCGGAGTGGTTGAATCTTCACCACATGATGCCAAAAATGCCATTGAAGCAACTGACAACGAAAAAATAATTTGTTTTAATTTCATAGTGTGTTTTTTGATAGTTTTATTGCAAATTTCGTTAAATCATTGACAATTGCAAATTTGTATCACTTTTTTATTCAGTTTATGAAATAATTCAACCCTTTATGTGGTATGTCAAAATGTCGTAACATATTTGTTTTGGCAGATTCAACCCAAATATGGTTTTGTTTTTCTGTCAGGTACATCATTTTTTTTATTTTTTTGAATGAATGTATATCTTTGGCACAACCATTGAATAATGTGTATTTCGAAATCATGTTTAGAGATAAAAATTCAATTTTAAGATTTGTGAACGACGAAGATTCTATTGATGAATCTCCAGAATTTTTGCCATTATTTTCCAAACAAGAGGAAGATGAAAGCAATAAAATGGATGTGCCAGATGAATTACCAGTTCTTGCTATTAAAAATACTGTGCTTTTTCCAGGTGTTATTTTCCCGATAACCGTTGGAAGAGATAAGAGTATTAAACTTATCAAAGACGCAAATAAAAAAGACAATATCATTGCAGTTGTTTCTCAAAAAAATTCAAACGTTGAAGATCCAACCATCGATGACCTCAATAAAATTGGTACACTCGCCAAAATTATTAAAGTTATGCGAATGCCCGATGGAACCACAACCGTGATCATTCAAGGTAAAAGAAGGGTTGTTTTGGGGGATTTCGTGGCTGAAGAACCATATTTTAGAGCGAAAGTTACATCACTAACCGACGAATTGTTTAAAGGCGAAAAAGACAAAGAGTATAAAGCCATCATTGATTCAATTAAGGATATTTCATACAATATTATCAATCTAGCGCCCAATATCCCCTCAGAAGCGTCAATTGCGATTAAAAATATTGATTCAAGTGTTTTTTTAGTACACTTTGTTGCCAGCAATATGAATATTTCAGTTCATGAGAAACAAGAAGTTTTAGAACTATTGAATCCTAAAAAACGTTCTGAAAAAATACTCGAACATATTACCAAAGAACTTCAAATGTTGGAATTGAAAGACCAAATTCAAAATAGAGTTCGGACCGATATTGATAAACAGCAGCGTGAATATTTCCTTCAACAACAAATCAGAGCCATTCAAGAAGAATTAGGTGGCGATACCCCGGATAAAGAAATTCAAAATTTAAGAGAAAAAGGAGAGTCTAAAAGTTGGAAAAAAGATATTAAAGATCATTTCAATAAAGAATTAGACCGCTTGCAAAGAGTAAATCCTGCTTCCCCGGATTATTCAGTTGGCTTAAATTATGTGCAATTATTGCTAGACCTTCCTTGGGATTCGCATACGACAGATAATTTTGATTTATTGAATGCTAAAAAAGTTTTAGATGAAGATCATTTTGGTTTAGATAAAGTTAAAAAACGCATCCTAGAATATTTGGCAGTATTGAAACTTAAGGGAGATTTGAAAAGCCCAATTATTTGTTTGTATGGACCTCCCGGTGTCGGTAAAACTTCATTGGGTAAAAGCATTTCGCGCGCATTAAATCGTAAATATATCCGTATGAGTTTGGGTGGCTTACATGATGAATCTGAAATTAGAGGACACCGTAAAACATACATTGGCGCGATGCCTGGTAGAATTATTCAAAATTTGAAAAAATCAGGGTCCTCAAATCCTGTATTCGTGCTCGATGAAATTGATAAAATAGGTCGCGATTTTAGAGGTGATCCATCTAGTGCATTGTTGGAAGCCCTTGATCCAGAACAAAACTCCTCTTTTTATGACAACTATCTTGAACTTGATTACGATTTAAGCAAAGTGTTATTTGTGGCTACCGCGAATTCATTAGATTCTATTCAACCTGCACTTTTGGACAGAATGGAAATTATTGATATTAATGGGTATAGCTTAGAAGAGAAAATTGAAATTGCTAAAAAATACCTTATCCCAAAGCAAAGAAAAGCTCATGGTTTGAAGGGTTCTCAATTTAAAATTACCGACAAAGCAATTGAAAGCATCATTGAACAATATACAAGGGAAAGTGGTGTTAGGGGACTCGATAAAAAAATTGCCTCAGTGGCAAGATTTACAGCTCAATTGGTTGCTTCAGAATCTAGCTTCAAAAAGGTTTTATCTGTAGATGATGTTTCCGAGATTCTTGGCCCTGAAAAAATGGAACCAGAATTGTATGAAAATAATTTGACTGCTGGGGTTGTTACTGGTTTAGCATGGAGTCCAATGGGTGGATCTGTGCTCTTTGTTGAAAGTACTTTAACCAAAGGCAAAGGTGAATTAAAAGTAACAGGGCAGCTAGGCGATGTAATGAAGGAGAGTGTAAGTTTGGCGCATTCCTTTTTGAAAGCTCATGCCGATTATATTGATTTAGATCCAGCTACTTTTGATTTTTGGAATGTTCACATTCACTTCCCTGCTGGATCGATACCAAAGGATGGTCCTTCAGCCGGCATTACAGTTTTAACTTCTTTAGCTTCATTATTTACGCAAAGAAAGGTTAGAAATAAAATGGCCATGACGGGCGAAATTACTTTAAGAGGAAAAGTTCTGCCTGTTGGAGGTATCAAAGAAAAAATATTGGCGGCCAAGCGCGCAGGAATTACCGATATTATTATCTGTGAACAAAACAAAAAAGACATTCTAGATATTCCTGAAGATTTCTTGAAAGGTTTGAATTTTATTTATGTTAAAAACATGTTTGAAGTACTTGACCATGCTTTACTCGATGAAAAAGTGAAAAATCCAATCAATGTTTCTGAGCTTGTCAAAGAAATTAAAAAATAACTTATATTTGATCTATGATATTCAAAAAAATAGCGTCGTATTTGATGTTTAAAAAACAAGGTAATGGCGAAAAGCAAAATTTGAACTTGCGCGTCATGCACGGTATCAATCGCATTTCTATTTTAATGTTTTTGATGGCAATTATTGTCATGTTTGTTAAATTTTGTAAATAACGCTATGAAGTTCAAAAAATTTGGACTTCTCTATTTTTTAGTTGTTTTTTTAGGGATATTTGAGCTTAAAGCCCAAGAACAAGTTCCTGAATTGCGAGAGAAAATACCTGTAACATTAAAATTCTCAAAGCGAGGACTCGATGCTGATCAGCTGCAATCTATGTCGTTGTCGCCATTGTTTTTCTTGTCTATCGACAGGGTGGCTGAATTTTTAGATTTATCGGCGGTGATGGTTGGAGATAGCATTAAATATCAAAAAATTGTCCCTCCAAATCAAAAATCTCCCAATTTGGCGTATGGATATTTTTTCGAAAAACACAATGTAAATCAGTTTTCACCCAATCATACTTTGTTTTTAGTTGAAAACCCAACTCAAATACATCGGAATAAGAGTTTAATATGGATCGACAGAAATCATAATTTCAATTTCATTGATGAAATACCTGATACTTTAATTCAAGGAAAATCGTTAAAACCAATATCAACTGGAAATACTGAAAAATCGCTTGGAATTCAATTTGAGCCATTTCCATACCAGCAATTTAAGCAATTTGCAAAAATGAGTGATGAAGCAATTTTGGCTTTACAAGGAGATAGGACATATGTAAGTACCCGATTTTCATTGAAAGAAACCCGGTGGAATTTATGGTACACTCATTTTATTTATGATGAAGATACCTTGAACATTGCAGTTAAAGATGTGAATTGTAATGGTCGTTATAACGACATAGGAATCGATAAGATTTATTTAAAGTCGCAAGGTTCTGAATTGTTTCAAGCCTCTAATTCCCTCACTATTTCGGAAAATAATTATTTATTTTGGATGGGTAATACCTTCTTAGTAAAGAATTTAGATCCTTTTTTAGAATCGGTGAGTATTGAAAAAGTTAAATCTCAGGAAAATGAGTCGAGTTTAGCCTTAGGGCAAAAAATGCCTCGATTTAGATTTTGTGTTGCGGAAAAACCTGTTCATAAAACACAAATTAGAAGGATAAAATCGGAATATTTGTTTGTATATGTTTGGAGCGCTGAAAATCCAACGTTTATAAAGGATTCAATGTTGATGCATCAAATTCAACGCAATTTGCCGTCAAACTTCAAAATATTGATGCTCAATCATGGTGGGAGTGGAAAATACGTATATCGATATAATAAACGCTATGAAACGAATTTTTTTCATGGGTTTTGCTCTCCTAAAATTGCGAAAAAGTTAAAATTGCAGTCAATGCCTCAATCATTTTTAATCGATTCTCGTCATAGAATTATCAAAATTGGCATGAATCCACTACAATTTCAGCGTTTTATCCTAAAAAACACATCAAGCAATTAAAACCTATTAAATTATTTCGTAATATTGCACACTATTCGTAGATTATGAAAAGAACCGCAGTCATTGTGATATTGGTAATTTTATTACTTTTATCAGCTGGAACCAACACATTCCTTTATTTAAATGGAAGCAAGTTTGGTGCTCAAGCAAAAAACGAACTTGCATTAATGAATGCAAAAGATTCATTGCAAAAAGAATTATTGAGATTGGAAGATTCTTTGAACACAGTTGTAAAGTCTTTGCAATCTGAAAATCAATCGCTAACATCTAAGGTGGGTGAATTAGAAAGCGACAAGAATCCTAAAATATTGGCAGCATATCGTGAGATTAGTATTTTGCGTCGTCAATTATTGGCTGGACCAAAAGTGAGTTCTGATAAATCATCAACAACCAATTCAAACTCAAATGGTGGTATTTCCAATTTTGGCACCAAAGGTGGCAAAGGGAACTTAGATGAACTGCGTCGTCAATTGGCCGAAGCTAAGAAGAAAATTGCTTACTTAACATCACAAATTGATTCTTTATCAAATCAAAAGAATCAATTGATTGCTGATTTAGATATTGAAAGAAATTCTAAAAAGGTACTTGAAACTGAAAATATTGAATTGAAAGAGCGCTTAGAGAAAGGTGCTATGCCTCAGTTTGGTACATTAATCACAATGACATTTGATCCGAAAGGCGCAGAATCATATAAATCAAAGAAAGTTGACCGTTTTAAAGTTACTTTCGATGTGCTTGAAAACTCAATGGTAACAACTCCAGTAGAGGAGGAGGTTACCATCCGTATTATTGATCCAAACGGTGGAGTCTTATCTGAAAAGAATAAAACATTAGAAGATAAAACAAAGATTTTCACACTCAAGCAAACAATTTCATTTGATGGTGCTGTTCAAAAGGTTAAATGGTCATTCCCTGGTAAAGGGAGCTTACTTGGTAAACTAGGTAAAGGTCGTTATATCACAGAACTTTGGACACGCGGCTTGTTACGTCAAAAGAATACTTTTGAACTTGATTAATTGAACTTCAAACATTAAACATAAAAAAAAAGAGGCTTAAAAGCCTCTTTTTTTTTATGTTTAAAATGAACCAGCTGGTATCATTTTAATTTCTTGTTCATATTTTAAAAGATTGTTTTTTACTATATAAGTCACTTGAATTGATCCTGATTTTTGAAGTTCGCAGTACAACGATAAATTCTGGAAGTATTGCATGGTTACCCAACTTGCTTTGTAAGGGTAAGACTTTTTGCACTTTTTTCGTTCAAAAATTTCACCATTGGTTTCAAAAATTTGTTCAGCAACACCATAACGATTTACAAGC
This sequence comes from Chitinophaga pinensis, assembly GCA_945865625.1. GTDB lineage: Bacteria > Bacteroidota > Bacteroidia > NS11-12g > UBA955 > VMCP01. Next base: position 1,017 of record CAMBFD010000017.1, on the reverse strand, counting down.
TGTTTTAGTTTGCGATTAAAGGCAGTTTTTGAACTGTCCCAATCTGCTTTATTTAACTTCTCTTTGTTTAATTGATTTGATTCAACAATAACTTTATAAACCAGGTGTGTCATTGGCGTTTGATATAAAATCATATCCACTTTCTCATTATTTAAAATGCCAGTTAACTTGGTTATGTCACCTTGTGTATTCAGCTTCTTGAAGCCTAATTTTTGAATGAAAGGAACAATGACTTCATCGGTGGTTCCAATGATGTCATACATTGCAATTCTTTGCGAGAATAGGCTAGTGGATTGTAAAACCAATACAATAAATGTGATTGTGAAGTATTTGTTGCGCATGAAATTATACATGAAATGAATTTTAAAAGTACTCATTTAAAATGGAAAAGGCAACCAATTTGGTTGCCTTTTTCTAAATGTTTATCGAAATTATTTTGTAGTTTGAGGTTTTAATTCAATATCTGGGTTGTATGATTTGCCCATCCATTTGTAAATTCTCACTTTTATTCGTTCATTCAAATAATACATTGAAGGTAGAAGAATTAATGTTAAGAATGTTGCAAATCCAAGGCCAAAAATCATCGTCCAGCTCAATGGCCCCCAAGTGGCAACACTGTCCCCCCCGAAATAAATATGTGGATTTAATTCCGTAAACAATGTTACAAAGTCCATGTTTAAACCAACAGCAAGTGGTACCAATCCTAAGATAGTCGCAGAGGCCGTTAATAATACTGGGGTCATCCTTGTTTTGCCGGCTTCAATCAAGGCAGCTTTTAATGGCATTCCACGTTCTCTTAAATGGTCTGTGAACTCCACAATTAAAATTCCGTTTCTCACAACAATTCCCACCAAAGCAACCACTCCAATTCCTGTCATAATGATAGAGAATCCCATATCAAACAATGCGAATCCTAAAAGCACGCCCGTTATTGAGAAAAATATCTCAGTTAAAATAATGATAGGTTTAGAAATCGAATTAAACTGTGTCACTAAGATGATAATAATTAGGGCAATT
>CAMBFD010000016.1 GCA_945865625.1 Chitinophaga pinensis | reverse complement strand
GAAACAGGCTTTAACGTATATTGGTTAAAAACAACAGCCACAACTTTTAAATCACAATCTTTGGATTGATGTAAGGTTGTATTTGCGAAACTACCGAGTGAAATTCCATTAATTGTCAATCCAGCTTGGCAATACACCCTTTCGAAAGGACAATCATTTTGCCCAGAAGGGTAAACAGAATATTTAAAATTACGATAAAATGCAAATGATTCCTGAATTTTTAAGGAAAATCAATCATCATTAAGCCAAAAGAGTTTCAACAGTTTGATGTTCTTTTAATTTAATTACAACCATTTTAGAAGTTGGGGTATTGCTTTTATCAGCAACAGAATCTATGGGCACAAGCACATTCGTTTCAGGGAAATAGGTGGCAGTACATCCCTCAGGAATGCTAAATTCAACGATGATAAAATTTCTCGCAACCCTTTCTTTTCCTCCGTGGAAATTATATAAATCAACTTTATCGCCAGCTTTATATCCAAACTTTTGAATATCGTTGGCATTCATAAAAATGACCCTTCTTTCATTGTGAACTCCTCTATATCGGTCATCTAAGCCATAAATTGTGGTATTAAATTGATCATGGCTACGGATGGTCATCATCATCAATTCGTCTGATTTATATTGAGTTGGTTCAAAAGTTGCAACATTAAAATTGGCTTTACCTGTAACCGTTTTAAACTCCCCTTCTCTGGCTGAATTTGGCAAATAGAATCCGCCTGGCAATCGAGATCTATCATTATAATGATCAAATCCAGGAATCGTACGTTCAATATCCCAACGAATATTGTCGTAATGTTCCATATACCAATCCCATTTCACAACTGATTTCTCACCCAAAACAGCTTTTGCCAATTTACAAACAATGATAGGTTCGCTCAATAAAATATTTGATATGGGTTTCAACATTCCCTTCGACATTTGAATGACACCCATTGAATTTTCACAGGTAATAAATTGCAATTCACCGTTTAAGCCATCCTCGTCTGAACGACCCAAGCACGGAAGAATAATTGCTTCTTTGCCTGTAATTAAATGGCTTCTATTGAGTTTTGTTGAAACTTGAACAGTTAAATCACAACGATTCAATGCTTCGCCTGTGTAAAGCGTATCTGGGGTAGCCGACAAGAAATTACCACCCATGGCAATAAAAACTTTGGCTTTCATTTGATGCATTGCCTTGATACAGTCTACCACATCGTATCCATGTTCTTGGGGAGGAACAAACCCAAACGACTTTTCAATATTGTTCAAGAACACCTTCGAAGGTTTCTCATAAATACCCATCGTTCTATCGCCTTGAACGTTTGAATGTCCTCGAACAGGGCAAGTACCAGCACCTTTTTTTCCAATACTACCTTTGGCAATCAATAGATTCACAACTTCTTTAATGGTATCAACAGCATTTTTATGTTGCGTTAATCCCATCGCCCAACAAGCAATAATTTTCTTCTTGTGTTTTATAGCTTCAAAAGTTTCTTGAATTTGATCCAAAGAAATTCCAGTATTTTCTAAAAGCCAATTAAAATCTTGTTTTAAAATATTGGTTTTCCATTCTTCAAAACCATGGGTATTGTGTTTAATAAATTCTAAATCTAAAACAGTTCCAGGATTTTTCATTTCTTCCTGAAGCATTAAATATTCCAGGGCTTGCATCAAAGGCAAATCGCCATTGATTTTAACTTGCAAGAATATGTCGGTCAACTTTGATTTAATTCCCAATGCACCTTTAATCGATTGAGGATCTTTAAATGCCACCAAACCAGTTTCAGGCAATGGGTTAATAGAAATAATTGTAGAACCAGCTTCCTTTGCTTTTTGAAGAGCAGATAGCATTCTTGGATGATTGGTGCCTGGATTTTGACCAATGATCATGATCACATCGGCATCATAAAAATCCTCCAATTTTACTGAGCCTTTACCAATTCCAACAGAGTCATTGAGTGCAACACCACTTGATTCATGGCACATATTGCTGCAATCAGGTAAGTTATTTGTTCCAAACTCACGAACAAAAAGCTGATATAAAAACGCTGCTTCATTGCTTGTTCTACCAGAAGTGTAAAATACTGCTTCGTGTGGTGAATTTAATTTGTTTAAATGATTTGCAATTTTCGCAAAAGCATTATCCCAAGAAATTGGTTGATAATGTGTTGCACCTTCCGCTAAATACATTGGTTCAGCAATTCTGCCTTTTTTACCAATCTCATAATCATTGAGTTGCGATAAATCTGCAACACTATTTTTTGCAAAAAAATCTGCAGTTAAACGTTTTGTGGTTGCTTCTTCAGCAACAGCTTTTGCTCCGTTCTCGCAATATTCTCCCAAAGGCGATCTTTCATCATCGGGGTCAGGCCAAGCGCAACTTGGACAATCAAAGCCTCCTTTTTGATTTAACTTAAAAAGTGCTTTAACACCTCTCAGAGGGTCCATTTCTCTAAAAACATGACGAACAGCCACTCCAACACCAGTAATGCCAGCCGCATAATCGCTTGGTTTTGTTAACCTTAAATTTAGTAGGGTTTCAGGATTTTCCGAATTTGGGATGTTTTTATTGTTTGACATTTACAGTATTGGGGTATTGCTAATTCAAAACTAAGGATTTCAGTGAAGTTTTAACCAAAATTCTATCTTTTTTACGATTTCAGATCAATTCTTTCAGGAGCGGAGTAAATATTAAATCGGTTATCTCTCAAAAATCCAACCAAAGTAATATCGAGTTCTTGGGCTAAATCTACAGCTAAACTAGAAGGAGCACCAACAGCACAAATCATTCTGATTCCGGCCATACTTGCTTTCTGAATGAGTTCAAAACTCGCTCGTCCGCTCAAAAACAAAATAGTATCAAATAGGGGTATCATTTTGTTTATTAATGCCTCGCCAATTAATTTATCTAAGGCATTATGGCGACCAACATCTTCTCTAATTACAAGTAAATGTCCCTCCAAATCAAACAAAGCCGAAGCATGTATTCCACCTGAATAAGTAAAATTCTTTTGGGCGTTTTTTAGGGTTTCGTTAAAGGTATTTAACAATTGGTAAGGGATCATCCATTTATTTTGAGGGACAATGATTGGGCAAGCAATTTTAACCGCGTCTATAGACGCTTTTCCGCAAACGCCACAACTTGAAGTGGTATAAAAATGTCGCTCAATTTGGGTAAAATCAAATTCCAATTCCGGAATTAATTTACAAACAACCCGATTCGCTGACAGTCCGGTTTTCGAAGTAATTTCTTCATTTACAATAAATTCTGAAATGTCTGTTGCCTCATGAATGATACCTTCGGTAAAAAGAAAACCATAAACCAAATTTTGATCATGGCCCGGAGTTCGCATTGTAATTGATAAATCCTTCTCAACATATTGACCATCTGCAACATAAGAAATTTTTATTTCAAGGGGTTCTTCAATGGAAAGCAAATCGTTTTCGTATGAAATTTCACCATTTTTAACTTTAATAATTTCGGCAGGAGTAAGTTCAAACTTGGTCATAAAGGTTCATCAACACTTAATAATTCTTTACTTGTGTTACAATCCAAAATTACGGCATTGATAGATTCTAAAAAAACGCTTAAAGAGGTTTGTCCACTATTGTAGAATTCCAAAAGTTTCTTCAAATCATTTAAGTGGTAAATGGCAATTAATGGCTCTATGAATTGAGATTCTAAATTCCGAAAACAGACTGTTTTTTGGTTTGATATAAAGTTATCAAAGAGTATTTTCAATGTTTCTGTTGTTAGGAATGGATAATCACAAGCAAGAATAAACAGTGATTGATCTGGAAAATGTTTTGAGGCTGAGAGTACTCCGCTTATGGGGCCATTTTGATGGTATTCAGGATCATCTAAAAAAACTTTAAATTGCGTATCGTACTTTTTTGGATGCCCGTTTATACAAACCTCATTGCAAAATTGACTCAATTGTTGGGCAACATATTCGTACTGGGGCAAGTGATGATAGTGAATAAAAGATTTATCAGTTTTCATTCTAGTGCTCTTGCCAGCGGCTAAAACAACGCCCATGATTGGAAAGTTCTTGAAAAGGTTCAAAGTAAAAAATCTTTTGATAAATACAAAACAAACTTAAGTTAAAAGTATGAATTTTGTGATTCGGTTATGCGATTAATCATTCAAAGGGTAAGCAAGGCATCTGTAATTATTAATTCAAAAATTGTTGGAGAAGTTCAACAAGGCTTTTTAGTTTTAATAGGCATTGAAAATGCAGACGGAACTGATGATGCCAATTGGTTGGTTCAAAAGTTAATTGGACTGAGGGTGTTTTCCGATGATGAGGGAAAAATGAATTTATCGATAAAAGACGTATTCGGTAATATTTTAGTGGTCAGTCAATTTACTTTATTTGCATCTACAGTGAAGGGTAATAGACCGTCGTTTATTAAATCGGCGAAGCCAGATTTTGCAATTCCATTGTATGAATATTTCGTATCTAAATTAAAAGCAGAATCGGGTTTAGACATTCAAACGGGCGTATTTGGTGCCGACATGCAAATTAATTTAGTGAATGATGGACCGGTGACAATATTGATTGATTCTAAAATTAGGGAATAAAAATAAATATGTTTATTGGGTGCAAATGGATTGGGTTTGTAATGGCAAAACGGCAGGCGTTTTTACATAGAGGAAAAAGGAGCAAGCTATTTACAATAGTAAGTTGTCTATCAATCTTATTTGACCTAAATAACCAGCGTAAACAATTGCCTGATTTGATGCTGGGTGCTCAGGCACATCAAAATGGGGCAAGTTTACATAACTTAAATATTCTGTTGTAATGTTTAAGTTATTCAATCTTTCAATTTCATGATTAATACCATTTTTATTAAACCTTTTCAAATTCATTAAGGTTGTATAAATTTCTTTTGCAAGTTCTAATTCTTTCGCTGATAATCTCAAATTACGACTGCTCATAGCTAAACCCGATTTTTCTCTTGAAGTTTCAACAATGTTAAACTTTATTTTAGGGAAATATTCGTCTATAATTAATTTTACTACCATACACTGTTGTAAATCTTTCTGTCCAAAGAATACAGAATCGGGCTGAATTTGGGAAAAAAATCGATGTAAAACTTGTATCACTCCATCGAAATGTCCTGGTCTAAAATATCCTTCAAAAACAGTTTCAATTTGGTTATTTTTAAGTTTTATATTTGGTTGATAATCTATGGGGTACACATCATTATTAGAAGGCAAAAAAACGGCATCAACACCTGTTTCTTCTAAAAGATTGAGATCATTTTGAATGGTTCTAGGATATTTAAGCAGGTCTTCGGGGTTATTAAATTGCAATGGGTTTACAAAAATACTCACGATTACCTTAAAATGCTCTTGTTTTGCCGCTCTCACCAAAGACAAATGTCCATCGTGAAGTGCACCCATTGTGGGCACAAATGCCAATGGTTCGGCGATTGTTTGTCGAAAATTGGCTAGAGAATTGTTTGAAAATAGAATTATCATTTTTGAAAACGCCCACAAATAAAGGAATTAACGAATGTATTATTTTGAAATTTCGATTTTTTTTCGTTAATTTTGTAAACTGATTACTAAAAAAGAACCTCCCCAAGCCATGAGCCAAGAAAAAAAACGTGTTCTATTTGTAAGTTCTGAGATGTCTCCATTTCTTGAAACGTCACCCTTAGCTACAATTGCCCGAATGCTTCCACAAGCTTTACAAGAGCAAGAAAATGAAATTCGAATTTTGGTTCCCCGCTTCGGCGTAATTAACGAGAGAAGAAATCGTTTACACGAGGTAGTTCGTTTGTCTGGTATCAATATTTCCATTGACGATAACGACAATCCGCTGGTCATTAAAGTTGCATCGATTCCAAACACAAAGATGCAAGTATATTTTCTCGATAATGAAGATTATTTTCATAGAAAGGCTGTTTTCAGCGATGAAAACGGGAAATTTTTTGATGATAATGATGAACGCACAATTTTCTTTTGTAAAGGTGTAATGGAAACAGTTAAAAAACTTGGTTGGTCACCTGATATTATTCATTGCCAAGGCTGGATGACAAGTTTAATTCCTTTGTATTTAAAAACCATCTATAAAGACGAGCCAGTTTTTAGAAATACAAAAGTGATTTACAGTGTATATCACGAAAATTGCAACGATAACTTAGGTGAAGATTTTGTTCGTAAAGCAAGTATGAATTCTATTGATGAAATTTGTTCAGAGTGTTTCGAAAACTCTTCTTTGAATGAATTAAATGTTGGAGCAGTTAAGCATTCCGATGGCGTTGTTACAAATTGCGACGAAGCTCATAGATCAGTTGAAAGTCACCTAGAAGGTAAATTAGTGATGAAGCATTCCGATGTTGATGCTGAACAAAACTATGTTGCTTTCTACAAACAATTCATGCCTTAATTTCAATTCTAATGAACAAATCAATCTTGGTTTTTTTCATTGGTGTATTAACCTTTGGGTCTTGTAAAAAAGAAGAAGGCAATATTGTTCTTGAAGGACAAGGAAACCAAAATCAGTTAGGGTTATTCATTAATGACACAACAAGTTTTACCGCTCGAACGGTAGATGAAGATTCACTTCCTGGCAATGGTATTCGTTACGCACTCTTAGGGCACATTAATGATCCAATTTTAGGCAAAAGCACTGCATCATTGTATGCAAATGTTGTTTTAATAGAACCAAATTCTAATTTTCCAGTTGGCGGGCAATCCGATTCTGCTATTTTGTTTATTCCATCTGTAGATGGTTTGAATATTTATGGCGATAGAACAACTCCTCAATTATTGAAAATCGATAAATTAGAATCTGTTATCAATAGTTCTAATGTTTATTATCAGAACAATAAATTCGATATAGACGAAAATTACACTACATATTTTACCGGAAGTTTAATCAATCAGTACACCGATAGTTTGAAATATAGAAAAACAAAACTTAAACCTTATGATGGATTAAAAATTAAATTAAGTAAAAAGATGGCTGATTTGCTTATGAATTTACCTAAAGAAGCATATCAAACCAACGAGCAACTAGCAAAGTACTTTAAGGGAATATCGATTATTCCCCAAGATAATGATTTGGCACCAAGCACCGGTGCTATGAATGTTTTTGATATAAACAATATTCTATCGCTTGCATACAGGGCAAAAATCATGTTGTATTATCAAGATACGAATACATTTGTTTTTGGTTTTGCTGGGAGTACATCTTCGGTAACAACTGGAAAAACAGGTCCTTACAACGGAGAAATCAATCAACAGCTTTCAAGCACATCAAACTTCAATAAAACCTATGTTCAAGCGTTGGGAGGAGTTAAAACTAAAGTTGAAATGCCATATATTTTAAATTTGATACAAAATGGGAACATTTCAATTAATAAAGCTGAAATTGAATTTTTCTTAACTGATTATGATGAAAATTTCTTTGCACCACCAAGATTAAATTTATTCCAGCCTGCAAAAGCAAATAGTGTTAGAAATTATTTCATTGCTGATGCGTTGTTGGGTGGTTCATATGGAGGGTTATATAATTCAAAAACTCAATCATATAAATTTACAGTTACGCGCCACATTCAAAATATTTTAAATGAAATGTACTTCAACAAAAAGAATGTAAATAACGGATTGTATTTGGCGGTTCCAACAGATCAGCCTGTTATTGGTGCCAGAGGTATTATTGATCATTCGAAAACAAAGATTAATATCATTTATTCAAAACCAAATTAATTTTCATCGGTTACTTAACAAATGGCAGATAGAAAACCATATCAACTCGTAAGTAGAGAGTGGAAATCTGAAGATACTATCTTCAATGTGAATGGAACAATCATTGGCAAAGATTTATTAATGATTGCTGGTCCATGTGCAGTTGAAAATAAAGAACAAATCTCTACCATTTCCGAGTTTCTCGCTAAAAACAATATAAAATTTTTAAGAGGTGGCGCATATAAACCGCGCACAAGTCCATATTCTTTCCAAGGTTTAAAAACAGATGGATTAATCTTAATGAGAGAAGCAGCTGATAAATACAACATGTCGGTGGTTTCTGAGATTATGGAAATCGATAAAATTGATGAATTCCTCGAATATGTAGATATTCTTCAAGTTGGTACAAGAAATATGCAAAATTACCCCCTGTTAAGGGCATTGGGTAAAATCAATAAACCAATTTTGCTAAAAAGAGGCATGAGCAGTACCATTGAAGAATGGTTATTGGCAGCAGAATACATAGTTTCTAGTGGAAACGAAAAAGTAATTCTATGTGAAAGAGGTATAAGAACTTTCGAAAAGGCAACAAGAAATACCATAGATATATCTGCAATACCACTGGTAAAAATGTTAAGTCATTTACCTGTTATTTTAGATCCAAGCCAAGGAACTGGACATAGAGAATTGGTTGCACCAATGTCGGCGGCTGGAATTGCGGCAGGCGCAGATGGTTTAATCATTGAAGTACACAACCAACCCGATCAGGCTTTGAGTGATGGTGAACAAAGTTTATTTTTAGATCAATTTGAGAACTTATTACCTACGCTTTCAGGACAAGCAAAGCTTAGGAATAAAAATTTCGACTTCGAAAAAAGCAACTTCGAAAAAAGCCTTAACTAACAACATTCTTCTTGCGATTAAATAAAAAGTAGATTGGATATCCCAATGCTACAATAATGAGTCCATTGATGGCAATATCCCATTGGCTCCATAAGATTCCAATAGCAACAATACTTGCCAAAACAATATATGTTATTGGCACAAATGGATAGCCCCAAACTTTATAAGGTCGATCAGCATCTGGTTCCTTTTTGCGCAAAATTATAAGTCCAACAACTGTAATTATATAAAAAAGCAGAGAAGCGAAAGTACAATAATTGAGCAAATCGCCATATGAACCTGTTAAACATAAAATACTTGCCCATGCACATTGCATCCAGAGTGCATTTTGAGGGACATTTTTTCGATTGACGGAAGATGCTTTTTTAAAGAACAAACCTTGGTCTGCCATAGCCTTATAAAGTCTACTTCCAGCCAAAATTAAACCGTTGTTACAACCAAATGTACTCACCATAATTAGTGCAGCCATAAAATACATTCCTAAAGTTCCAGCATCTGCATTTTGAGACACTCCCATAAAAGCAGATGCAGCAGCGGCACCTACTCGCTCATTAGATGCATGCGAAATGCCATTTACAAAGACTTCTGAGCCATGATTTTGATCAGGGCTAACAATTCCTCCTTTCAAAGGCAATAATGCCATGTAGGCCAAATTTGCAAGAACGTAAACTATGGTTACGAGAGAAGTGCCAAAAATCAAAGCTTTGGGAATATTTTTAGAAGGTTTCTCAATTTCATTCGACATAAAAGTAATCCCTTGCCATGCGTCTGAACTAAAAAGGCTCCCAACCATTGCTGCGCTAAATGCAAGCATTAACCCAATTCCACCAATAGCTGTCCAATGTCCCTCAGAAACAAGATGACTTTCTTTAGAATTGAAAACAAAATTTTCCGCTGAAAAACCATGTCCAAAATTATCAGAGAAATAGTTTTTCACATTTCCAAAATCACCAAAGAAAATGAGGTAAAGCCCACCAAGAATTAAAGAAAACAAAGCCAACAGTTTTGCTAGAGTAAAAATTCTTTGAATCCATTTACTTTCTTGAATGCCTAAAGTATTTATAAAGGTGAGAACCACAATCATCAATACAGCAATGAGTTGAGCTTTGCTCAATAAAAAAGTATATGCACTTGTGATAGGGATTTTTAAAAGAAAAGCATCGGGACCAAAGCTTGGTGCAAAAACGCCAAGATATTTGGCAAATGCCATGGCAACTGCTGCAATAACGCCGGTTTGAATGACAGAAAAAACAGACCATCCGTAAACAAAACCTGTAACTTTTCCATAAATTCTGGTGATAAAATTATATTGGCCACCGGAATTAGGCATCATACTTGCCAATTCCCCAAAAGAAAGTGCGGCCATTAAGGTAATGATGCCGGTAAGCAACCAAGCAAAAATTACGAGGTAAGCATTTCCTAAAAGACGACTCATATCGGCGGTTACAATAAAAATACCGCTTCCAATCATGCTTCCCGATACAAGCAAAGTAGCATCAAACAGTCCTATTTTTTTTGAATTTATTTCCATTTAAGATTTTTAATGAATAAAAAAACCCTTTTGAAATCAAAAGGGTTTTTCAAGTATACTAAAATAAATCCAATTAATCTTTTTTATGAAGGTGTGAATTCTTTCTGCTGTAAGTAAAATAGATAATTAAACCTACAAGCATCCAAACCAATGCCGCTTTTAATGTAAATGCATCTAGAGCAATAATCATTAATGTACAAACTAAAACCCCTAAAATTGGAACCAACGGCACCAAAGGAGTTTTAAATGGACGAGGTAAATCAGGATTGCTTTTTCTCATGATTAAGATACCCAAACTTACAAGAACGAAGGCAAACAAAGTACCAAATGAAGTTAGATCACCTGCAATACTGCCGGGAACAAATGAAGCAAATGCACCAACAAATACAAAAAGAATCCAATTTGCCTTGAATGGAGTTTGATATTTTGGGTGCAATTCACCAAAAGCCTTAGGAATTAAACCATCTTGACTCATAGAGTAAAACACTCTGCTTTGACCCATTAGCATTACCAAGATTACAGATGAAAAACCTGCCAATATTGCTAAAGTTACAGAAGTTCCTAACCACTCGTATCCTTTCATATAATTCTGAATCACATAAGAAACAGAAGCTTCTTTGCCGGCTGTAGCGAATTCACTATGATGCGCAACACCGGTCAATACATGACCAAAGAGTATATAAAGAACTGTGCAAACTGCCAGAGATCCGAGGATACCAATTGGCATATCACGTTTTGGATTTTTAGCTTCTTGAGCAGTTGTACTCACCGCGTCGAATCCTATAAAGGCAAAAAACACAATACCAGCACCACCTAAAACACCGCCCCAACCCCATTTAAAGAAACCTTCATGTCCCACAGTACCTTCAGGAATTAAATAAGGGTTATGATTTGCAGGATTGATAAATTTCCAACCGATTATAATAAACAATAGAACAATTGCAACTTTAATAAACACAATGATTGCATTAACCGCGGCAGATTCTTTTGTGCCTTTTATTAACAACAACGTTAAAGCCAACAAAATTACAAGTGCGGGAGCATTCATTAAGCCACTCGTAATATTTACGCTACCCACTATGTTTTGATAATTCTTGGTGAGGTATTCAAATTGATCGGCACTCAAGATACCTTTTTCAATTCCCTTCCAGTCACCAGGTAAACTTTGAATTTGCGTTACAACACTTGCTGAAACTTGATATAATTTTTCAAAAGGGGAATGACACCATTCGTAAGGTATTGCTCCTCCCAACAAATTATTTAGATATTCACTCCAAGCAATTGATACGGTGGCGGCACCCAATGCATACTCCATGACTAATGACCATCCGATAATCCATGCAACCAATTCACCCATTGTTACAAATGAATAGGCATAAGCACTTCCAGAAATTGGAATCATGGCAGCAAATTCAGCGTAACAAAGTCCAGCAAAAGCACAGCCTATTGCAGCTACAATAAATGACAGTGTAACACCAGAGCCTGCAGCCTCAGATGCAGCAGCAGCAGTTCTAACGAATAAACCAGCACCAATAATTGCACCAATACCAAGCGCTATTAAACTACCTGCACCAAGGGTGCGTTTTAAATTACTCCCTTGAGCTTGCAAAAGCAAATCATCAAGCGACTTTTTTCTCCAAAGTGACATTTTTTAAATATAGCTAAAAGGCAAATATAGGATGTTTGCACAATATTGTGCAAACATCAATTTAAATGAACCATTATAATGTGAGACATTACTTAACTACACCCAATTCTTTTCCAACCTTTGTGAATGCAGCAATGGCTTTATCGATATGTTCAAAATCATGACCAGCGCTCAATTGAACACGAATTCTAGCTTGATCTTTTGGAACAACCGGATAGAAGAAACCAATTACATAGATTCCTTCTTCTAGTAATTTATCGGCCATTACTTGACTCAATTTAGCATCATAAAGCATTACAGGAACAATGGCACTAGCACCATCTTTAAAATCAAAGCCAGCAGCTTTCATACCGGCTTTAAAACGCTTAACATTAGTCTCTAATTTATCTCTCAAGGCCGTTGATTCACCAAGCATGTTTAGCACTTCAATACTTGCACCAACAATGCTTGGGGCCAATGAATTGCTAAACAAATAAGGTCTACTTCTTTGACGTAAAAGTTCAATAATTTCTTTTCTACCTGTAGTATAACCACCCATAGCACCACCTAAAGCTTTACCCAGGGTACCGGTAATGATATCAACCCTACCCATTACGTTGCAATATTCTGGAGTGCCTTTTCCTGTAGCGCCAATAAAACCAGCGGCATGACATTCATCGGTCATAACCATTGCGTCATACTTTTCTGCTAAATCACAGATTTTATCTAATTGAGCTACATAACCATCCATAGAGAAAACTCCATCGGTTACAATTAATTTAAATCGAACACCTGCATTGTTGGCATCAATGAGTTGCTTCTCTAAATCGGCCATATCGTTATTGCTATAACGGTATCTCTTCGCTTTACAAAGCCTTACACCATCAATGATGGATGCATGATTTAAAGAATCACTAATAATTGCATCTTCTTCACCCAATAAAGGTTCAAAAACACCTCCATTTGCATCGAATGCAGCAGCATATAAAATGGTATCTTCTGTGCCATAAAATTCTGCAATTTTTGCTTCCAGATCTTTATGAATATCTTGGGTTCCACAAATAAACCGAACACTGCTCACTCCATAACCATGGGTATCGATGGCTCTTTTAGCCGCTTCAACAACACGTGGATGACTGCTTAATCCTAAATAATTATTTGCACAGAAATTAATCACTTCTTGACCAGTATTCAATTTGATCACTGCATCTTGAGGTGAAGTAATGATTCTTTCTCTTTTAAACAAACCATTGTCTTCGATGGTTTTTAGTTCATTGGTTAAATGTTGTTTTATAGCTCCGTACATAAGATATTTATTATTTTGCAAAAATATGAAAGTGTAAACTTAAAAGCGTCATTTAAAAAAGAAGATTTAAAATTTCTTCTATCACTACCCTGTTGTTTGATAACCTTGGCACTTTATTTTGACCACCAAGTTTCCCTTTTATTTGTAGCCAAGAGTGAAAAGTACCAGAAGGAACAGCAGTTACTTTTGGTACCTTCATAACCAAATCGCCTTTTCGCTTACCTTCATAATCACTATTCGAAAGCTTGAGAAAATGATCTAAAGATTTCACAAATTCTTTTAAATTTTCGGGATCTTTTTCAAATTCAATGAGCCACTCATGTCCCTCATGATGAGGAGTAAAAATTGGAGCGGCGGTATAATCAACAATTTGAACTCCAAATTCTTTGGCAGCGTTGGCAATTGCACTTTCGGCATTTTCGATGACCAATTCTTCACCAAAAGCATTAATAAACAATTTGGTACGACCTGTAATTTTAAAAGTATATGGATTCTTGTTGGTAAATTCAATTGTATCACCTATGATATATCTCCACAAACCACTATTGTTAGTAATTACAACAACGTAATTGACGCCAAGTTCAATATTCCAAAGAGGAACTATGTATTCAGGTCCTTTACTAATTGGAAAAAATTCATAAAACGTACCATGGTGAGTCATTAAAAGCAAATCGGATTTATCTTGATATGCTTGAACGCCAAAAAATCCTTCACTTGCGTTGTAGGTTTCAATATAATTCATATGATCACCTGGTATTAACTTTTTGAACTGCGCTTTATAGGGTGCAAAATTCATTCCCCCATGAATAAAGAGTTCCAAATTTGGCCAAATTTGATGGATGTTTTGCTTGCCCGTAATTTCTAAAATCCTATTGAGTAAAACCATTGTCCAAGTAGGAACACCGCTGATACTTGTTACATTTTCAGGGATTGTAGCAAGAGCCATTTTCTCTAACTTTTCTTCCCAGTTTTCCAACATGGCAATTTCGATATCTGGTGTACTTTTCCAGTTTGCCCACATAGGCATGTGGTTCATTAAAACAGCGCTTAGATCGCCAAAATACGCTTTTTGATTGAGTTGATTTACTTTGTGACTCCCCCCAATGAGCAGACCTTTTCCCTCAAAAATTTTTGCATTTGGATTAAAGGCAAAATACTGTGTGAGTGATTCACGGCTACCCATATAGTGGGTATATTCTAGGCATTCATAACTAATTGGGATAAATTTAGCTTCATTGCTTGTGGTTCCGCTACTTTTTGCAAACCAAGTAATATCGGCTGGCCAAATGAGTTGTTGCTCTCCATTCATCGTTCTTTGAATGAATGGTTTAAGATCTTCGTAAGAAACAACTGGAATTAAACTTGCAAATTCATCATATTGCAACTGCCCCTTTACACCATAAAGTCTACCATATTCAGTTCTTGATAGCTTATCGGTGAAAACTTCTAAAAGATCTAGTTGATGTTTTTCGGCCTCAGAAATTAACTGCCACAATTCATCGCGACGTTGTCGAAAATACCAAGCAATAGCAGATGCAATCATGATTGTGGTTGCAAGTTGACAAAAACAATCAATTATAACAAATTTAATTTAACTTTTTTCAATTTGACCATCTCTCATACGCACAACATGTTTGGCATGGTTGGCAATATCTTTTTCGTGAGTTACGAGAACAATGGTATTTCCTGATTGATGAATATCATCAAAGAGAGCCATAATTTCATAGCTTGTTTTTGTATCAAGATTACCAGTTGGTTCATCGGCCAAAAGTAAAGATGGATTGTTAATGAGAGCTCTTGCAACAGCTACACGTTGACGTTGACCACCTGATAATTCATTGGGTTTATGGTTCATCCTATCTTTCAAACCTACTTTTTCGAGAACAGCTTTTGCCCTCTCAGTTCTTTCAGCTAATGGAATACCGGCATAAACCAGAGGAAGTGCCACATTATCAATTGCTGTTAAACGATTTAATAAATTAAATGTTTGAAATACAAATCCAATTTCTGTGTTTCTCACTTCGCTTAAACTTGCGTCAGACATTTGACTTACTTCTTTGTTATTCAGCCAATATTCTCCAGTAGTTGGCGTATCTAAACAGCCAATGATATTCATTAGTGTACTTTTACCAGAGCCTGAGGGACCCATTAAAGCAATATATTCGCCTCGTAAAATTTGCAAATCAACTCCGATTAAAGCATCAACAACTTGTTCGCCCAAAACATAGGTTTTGGAAATATTTTTGAGAGAAATTAAAGTATTACTCATGTCCACCAATCACCTTAGGAACCCTAAAAAAGTCACTATCTTTTTTGGGTGCATTTTTCAATGCTTCCTCATGGGTAATTTCCTGCACAACGGAATCTTCACGAAGAATTGTATGACTTTCGGTCATGTAAATTAGAGGTTCAACACCTTCTGTATTTACATCTTTCAATTTTTCGCACATATCTAAAATATTTTCCAAATCTACACGCATAGATTCTTTTGCGTCGCCTTCAAAAGACAATCTCGACAATTTCGCCAAGTTATCTACTGTTTCATGTGATATTTTCATATTATTTTAGCTTCCACTAATTTGTTATGGATAATCGAATATACTTGATCTTGGAGTGTTTGAACGTCGTCTATCGACAAATTTACAGTTTCAATCGGTGCATGCACATGAATTCTCATTTTTCCTGGAGTGCATGTCCAATCAACAATGTTTAAGCGTTTTATATTGTCTAAAAACGTAACAGGAACAATTGGAATTTTCTTTTCAATGGCTAATTTGAAAGCGCCGGGTTTAAATTTATGCAAATTAGGCGCGTCATCGGGGATTCTCCCTTCAGGAAAAATAATTAACGTGGCACCTTCATCTAATTTTTTTGCAGCATCAACAAAAGCACCATGTGCACTTCTTAAGCTTTCCCGCTTAACAGGAACATCTATGGTTTTAAACCAAATATTAAACAATGGCAATTTACTCAATTCCATTTTTGCCATAAAAAAGTTAAACGTAGGGAAAAAACTACCGGCGCTCACGATATCAATATATGAAATATGGTTCGGGCAGATGACATATTGACCTTTAGGATTGAGAGGTTTTTCATAAGTAATCTTAGGTATCATTAAACCTAAATAACTTGAAGCTTTCCCCCAAATCTTCCTCAATTTATCTGCTTGACGATATGTTTTAGGCGATTGGAGTAAGATGAATAAAAATGGGTACAAAATGAGAAAAATAGAAACAAACCAAAATCCAAACCATACCAACCAAATCTTTCCAAATACTTTTTTCATTGCTTTTTTTGATTTGCAATATAAACCAATAAGGTAATAACCAATGCAATGGATAAAAACATTTGCATTTCTACCATGGCATAAGACGACCAATTTAAATTTTCTTCAAAGTTCTTGCGATATTCAGCAATTTTAGTATTTTGATCTTTTTGGGACAATTTAGCGAAGTCAATGCTCACTCTTGTTTCAATGCTCTTTAACTGAATATTTTTATACTCTGTAAAAACTGCCTTTTCGTTAAATTGAACATGTTGGTATGCAGCAATATTACACCCAGCCGCAACAACCGCCATGATTAAACTCATGAACAATGCTTTGCCGAGTGTAAGTGGTTTTTCAACCTGCATCTTCATTAAACTCTTGACCAACAAATAAACGCCAACACCGAAAATAATTAAATTTCCGAGCACAGGAATTGCGCTTAACATATTGTGATACAAGTACAATTTATTCAAATACATGATTAAAACCATTGAAGCGCTTAATGAGCCAAATGCCAAACCATAGATGAATACCTTTTTTATCATAATGCAAAAATAACCTCCTTAATTTAGATTCCATTCGTAAATAATGAAATAAAAATTAATTTATTGATTTCGACATCTACAATTATATATTCGCGTTTAATTGAATTCAATTCAATTTTAGAAAATCAAAATATTTATGAACCGAAAAACCCTAGGAATTCCTGATTCTATAAACTTAGTCATTATCTTGGTTTTGGGTGTTGCTCTGAAATTGATTTTCGGGTTACAGAAAGATTTAAACAATGATGAAATTTTCTCTATTTATCACGCTCAATTTAATCTCAAAGAATTATATAGGGAACTTTCAACTGGTAATAATCCGCCATTTTTTGAGGGATTGTTACATTTTTGGATAAAATTATTTGGAATAGGTTCCTTTTCAGCAAGATTCCCTTCACTCATTTTCTCTGTTTTTAGTTCATTTTTGGTTTATAAAATTGCCAAATTCGTTTCAGATAAAAATCAGAAAATTGGGTTGTTGGCATGTTTATTATTTACACTTTCTTCATTTTATATCGATTTACAAATTGAATCAAGAGCATACTCACTCATGACATGTTTGATTTTATTGAATTCATATGCATTTATCAATCTTATTCAAAGAAACAGTGAAAAATTCTGGGCTAAATGCTGGATTTTGGCAACAGTTTTAGGCTATTACACGCACTTCTTTACATTTTGGATATCGATAGTTCAATTGATATTTATAATTTTACATTTTCGCAAAATCAACATTAAAATCTTTATTCTCGGGGCGGTAATTTCCGCAATTTTATTTTCTCCCTATCTATCAATTCTATGGGATAGGTTTACAGACACTGAGCAAAGTGGAACGTGGGTTGAAGCAGCTTCCTCAAATTCGTTTTACTTTGTTATTTGGCAATTTTGCAACTCTCCTTTAAATACAATACTGTTTCTAGCAGGATTTATTGGATTTTCAATGGTTACTGTTAAAAACAAGAGTATCCTATATCGATATATTTCTCTTTGGTTTTGGATACCATTTGGAGTCATGTTCTGCATTTCATTGCCCCATAAATTTTCAATTCCAATGTTCACAGAAAGGTATGTCAGTTTTGTATTTCCAGCTTTTTTTATTGGAGTATCAATCATTTCCATTGAATTGAAAAACATCCTTCATAAAAAATTTCTGAATTACTTTCCAATTCTTTGTATTCTATTGATGATAATTCCGTTAAAATCAAGACCCTATAAAAATGTATTTTCCGAAACAACTAAAGAATATCTCAAAACGTGCAAACCTAAATCGATTATTTTACAACCGCATTATGGGGCGTTTAGTTATCTATACTTCAATGAAGCAGCAACTTTCAAGAGTTTTGCAACTTCAAATATTTATGATCACATGGAAAATCAATTAAAAGAAAATCATATTTACACAACGAGGTTACATAGTATAAAGGATTTATATTTACCATCTTCAATTCTTTTTATACAGGGAGAAGTTTCTAGAAATGAGGAAGTACAAATGGTAGATAGTTTATTAAAATTGAAGCGTTATACTGTATCAAATTTGTTTGAAGGAAAAAATAGCAAAATTGGCATATATACAAAATAAAAAAAGGCGGAATTACCCGCCTTTTTCCTCACATTTAGAAAAACTTAATCTTCCGTTTGGCTGTCATCTCTTTGATACTCATCGAAGTTATACTCCGGCAGTAGGTTAGATTTAACATGTCCAATGGTTTCATTTAAAGCATCAGCAAATTTGTTAAAATCTTCTTTGTAAAGGTGGATTTTAGTTTTTACGAATGAACCATCATCGTAGCGACTGCGTTTGCTTTCAGTAATTGTGATATAAAAATCACTATTTCTGGTAGCTTTCACGTCAAAAAAATAGGTTCTTTTGCCGGCCCGAATGCGTTTAGAAAAAATCTCTTCCTGTGATTGGTCTCTGTAGTTGTCTTCCTGCATAGGCATTTTTAAATTAGGTTAATGAAAATTATCAAAGCAAATATGCGAAAATATTTGAGGTAAACAAGCACAACGATCGGTTTTAAAAAAATTAATTTTGCACTAAACAAAATTGATGTGTTGTTAACTTGACACTTTCGAAAAATTTAGAAATTTAAAGTTTTTGAACAATCCCATTAAATAAAAGGGTTAAGATGTTTGATTCTCAAACAACCACTGGTAATATCCATTTTTATTTAACAAAGATTCGTGGGTGCCCAACTCAACAATTTCACCTTTTTCAAAAACCAAAATATTTTTAGTATTCTGCAATGGAGCCACCCTATGACTGACCATAACGACTGTTTTATTGATAAAAACCTGTTTCAAATTTTCAATGATTTGGTGTTCAGTTTCGGCATCTACAGCGCTCAAACAATCGTCGAGCAACAATATTTCTGATGATTTCATCAATGCTCTGGCCAAAGAAACCCTTTGTTTTTGTCCGCCCGAAAGCGAAACACCGCGTTCGCCAAGAATGGTATTTGTGCCATGTTCAAAAAGTGCAATATCTTTTTCTAAACAGGTAATTCTAATTACTTCATTCAGCTGTTCTTGAGTATAACTTTCAACACCAAAAGTAATATTTGCCTCAATTGTATCGCTAAATAAAAACACATCTTGAGGCACATATGCAATTAACTTTCGATAGCTATTGAGGTTTATATTTTTGAGGGACAATTGATCGATGAACATATCTCCCTGCTGTATGGTAATTTGTTTGGCTAGAAGTTGCAATAAAGTACTTTTACCACATCCCGTTTTACCCGTAATGCCAATAAAATCTCCCTTTTGAATTGTGAAAGAAACATTCAACAATGCAGGGAAATTTTTGTCTGCATATTGATGGGTTATGTCATTTACAGAGATTTGATTTTTAAAATCAATCTCTATTTCTTGTTCATTAATTTCAGCTTCTGGGGTATTCAGAAAATCATTTATTCTCTTTTGGCTGGCAGATGCTTTTTGCACCAGAGCTGTTGTCCAACCTAAGCTAGCAACAGGCCAAACAAGCATATTGAGATAAATCACAAATTCCGCTAAATTCCCTGGGGTAAATTGACCATTTTCAACCTCACGTCCCCCAACATAAAGAATAATGATGGTAGATAAACCAACCAAAAGCATCATCATTGGAAAGAAAAGAGAATTGACAAAAGCGAGTTTAAGATTGCGTTTTTGAAATTCCAGGCCTTCTCCATTAAAATCTTTAGAGAAATAGCTTTCGGCACCATAAGATTTTAAAATACGAATTCCAGCAAATGTTTCTTGAGCCCGAGTGGTAATCGTAGAGAGCTGTTCTTGAATTTTCTTATTCCCTTGATTGATTTTGGCGCTCACATAATAGATAGATAATGATAAAATTGGCAGAGGAATCATAACCCAAAATGTCAAGTTTTTATTCACCATTAACATTTGAGTAATGATCATAATAAATGAAAAAAGGACATTTGCAAAGTACATAATTGAAGGGCCTATGTACATTCTTACATTCGAAATATCTTCAGTAATTCGAGACATAAGATCACCGGTATAGTTTTTTCTAAAGAAGGCTTCACCGAGCCTTTCATATTTTTGAAAGAGTTCATTTTTTTGATCGTATTCAATTCTACGAGAAGCCACAATGAGGGTTTGTCGCATGATAAACATAAAAAACCCTTTAAGCAGGGATGCAATAAATATGGCGACACCAAATCCAATTGCATTGAATAGAATTACGTTATAGAGGAGATTTGAGTTGTTATTTCCAAAGAGTTGAGTTGTAAAATAGGCATCATCGAGGCCTTGACGCACAAAAACTGGTACATAAATGGCAAAGAAATTTGAAAAAATAACACAAGCAATTCCAGAAAGCACGAGGTACTTGTATTTAATTAAGTATTTATTGAGGGATAAAAGTTCTTTCACTGTAAATGATTGTACAAAGTTAGATGATTTATTGGGGGTAAATGAAGAAAAGTAGGATAAAGAAAAACAAAAAAAGCACTTACTTGTTTCTTGTTTGGGGTAGATTTAAGTTTTCAAAACTTAACATAGCCGAGGCGAAAGTTTCGGCTTTGTTTTTTTAGGGAAATTGTTGGACTTAAAAAACTTCAATTATTTTTCACAAACATTTCCACAATCTGCAAATAATCATTATATTTGCAGCCCAATTTGTTAGAATTATGCATTTAACAACAGAAAGAAAAAAAGAAATATTTACTCAGTTTGGTGGAATTTCAACCAACACCGGCAGTACAGAAGCGCAAATTGCAATGTTTACGGAAAGAATCAATTTCATCAGTGGTCATTTAAAGACTGCGAAGAAAGATAAGAGCGCTGAATTGTCATTGATTAAACTCGTAGGAAAACGTCGTAGTTTGTTAAACTACTTGGCGAAGAAAGATATTTTTAAATATCGTGGACTTATTAAAGAATTGGGTTTACGTAAGTAAGCCTAAATTCTTATTATGATAGAAAAGCCCCGTTCGCAGAAGCGAATCGGGGCTTTTTATTTAAAATTTTAAATTAGATGAACATACAAAAAAGAACTTTTGATACTGGAGATGGCCGTATCATTGAAATTGAAACAGGCAAATTAGCCCGCCAAGCACACGGTAGTTGTGTTGTTAAAGTTGGCAAAACCATGTTGCTTGCAACTGTTGTAAGTAGTTATGATGCAAAAGAAGGTATAGATTTCATGCCTTTAAGCGTTGATTATCAAGAAAAATTTGCTGCTGTAGGAAGAATCCCAGGTAGTTTTTTACGTCGTGAAGCGCGTTTGTCGGACTATGAAATTTTAATTTCACGTTTGGTAGATCGTTGCTTGCGTCCTTTATTCCCAGAAACATATCACGCCGATACCCAAGTGATGCTTCAGTTAATTTCTTCAGACGAAGATATTATTCCTGATACATATGTAGGCTTGGCAGCTTCAACAGCACTCATGCTATCTGATATTCCTTTCTTAGGCCCTATTTCAGAAGTACGTGTTGGAAGAATTGATGGTAAATGGATTATAAACCCTTCAAAAAGCGAATTAGCGAAATCTGATTTAGACTTATTGGTTGGTGGAACAGCCGACGACCTTAATATGGTTGAAGGTGAAATGAAAGAATTATCTGAGGAAGAATTCTTAGAAGCGTTGAAATTTGGACATGATGCCATTAAAAAGCAATGTGCTGAGCAAATGGCTTTCTTAGAACAAATGGGAGGTCGTAAACCAGTTAGAGAATTCAATCATGAAGATAATGATGAAACTTTAAGAGAAAAGGTAATTGCTGAAACCTCTGTAGCTATTCGTGAAGTGGCTGAAAGTGGCAAACCAAAAAATGAAAGAAGTGAATTGTTTAAAGCAATCATTTCTGAATATGTAAAACAATTTGCAGGGCATGAAGAAGAATCAAGAATGGTTCGTTTGGCTAAAAAATACTTCCACGAAGCAGAATACAACCAAATGAGAGCTATGATTCTTGAATCTGGTCGTCGTTTAGATGGTCGTTCTACGGTTCAAGTTCGTCCTATTTATACAGAAATTGACTATTTACCGGCTGCACACGGATCAGCAGTATTCACGCGTGGTGAAACTCAATCATTAACGTCTGTAACATTGGGTGGTAAATTAGATGAGCAACTTTTAGATGCTCCTTATTTCCATGGCACTAGCCGTTTAATGTTACATTACAACTTCCCTGGTTTCTCAACTGGAGAAGTAAGACCAAATAGAGGTCCTGGTCGTCGTGAAATTGGTCATGGTAACTTGGCTTTGCGTGGTTTGAAGGCAATGATTCCTTCAGATGTTCCTTATGTAATTCGTATGGTGAGCGATATTTTAGAATCGAATGGTTCTTCAAGTATGGCAACAGTTTGTGCGGGTTCAATGGCTCTGATGGATGCTGGTATCAAATTAAACAAACCAGTAAGTGGTATTGCAATGGGATTAATTACCGACGAAACTGGAAAATACCAAGTATTGACAGATATCTTAGGCGATGAAGATCATTTAGGTGATATGGATTTTAAAGTTATTGGTACAAAAGATGGTATCACAGCTTGCCAAATGGATATCAAAATCAATGGTTTGAAGTGGGACATGGTTTCACAAGCCTTGAAACAAGCAAAAGACGGCCGTATTCATATTCTAGGAGAAATGGAGAAAACAATTCAAGCTGCGGCAACTGAATTGAAGCCACATACTCCAAGAGTTGAAATCGTGATTATCGATAAAGAATTTATTGGTGCAGTGATAGGCCCAGGTGGTAAAATCATCCAAGAATTACAAGCAAGAACTGGAACTACAATTTCTATTGAAGAAAGAGATGGCAAAGGTTTTGTTGAAATTTTGAGCAGCAATGGTGAAGGAATGAATATGGCATTAGAAGCTGTTAGAGGTATCGTTGCAATTCCTGAAATCGGAGGTACTTATACTGGTAAGGTTAAAACAATCACCGACTTCGGTGCATTTGTTGAATTTATGCCAAACAAAGATGGTTTGTTGCATATTAGCGAAATTGCTTGGGAAAAAATTCCTACAATGGAAGGCATTTTCACTGAAGGTCAAATCATTGATGTAAAATTGGTTGAAGTAGACAGAAAAACTGGAAAATACAGATTGAGCAGAAAAGCTTTATTGGAAAAACCAGAAGGTTATGTTGAAAGAGAACCTAGGGAGCGTCCTGAAAGAAATGACAGAGACCGCGGTGGCGACAGAGGTCGCAACGACAGAAGAAAATAAACATTCAAAGGCCCTAAGCAATTAGGGCCTTTTTTATGCACAAATCAAAACTCATTTTTAGTTGATTTAAGGCGATTTCCCCAAAAAGTATAGCCAAGCATAGCAATCCAAAATAAAATACAAGGGAATGCCTTCAATTGGGCGGTATCAACAATCCAAATGCGTAATTCCTTAGGGTAAATATCTGATGGGCCTAATTCTGTGGTTAAAAACATAAAAATCAGCAATACCCATAAAATTTGAGGCATTTTATCAAATGTAGACAGCGCTACGAATATTGCACCTACAGCTATGACATACGTTGCCGATTCGGCCATGTGGTTAAAAATAACTATCCAAATTAAGATCGACATTGCATATAGAATTTTCGATTGGTTGTTCCAAACTCTCACAATAATTATTGGTAATAATTGCAACAGCAATCCTATAATAATTACAATATTCTTAGAGGGACAAAAGTGAAACCATGCATTTAACCAACCCATTATGGAATACTTCATAAACTGCTGACCGTCATTTTTCAACAATGAAAAATATGAAGCGTATTGTTGGAATAATGAATCTAAATCAATCAACATACAAGGCAAAAAGAAAAGAAAAAGAAAAAGCGGAATAGAAACTAAAACAGCTTTTTTAATTTGATTTGGGAATAACAAGAATAATGCGAAAAAAAGTCCCCCAAAAAGCTTAATAAAAACAGTCAATAAAATATAGAATACAGCCTTCGTTGTTTGGGCATTTTGCATTGAAGCAAAGGATAATAATAAAAGGCCAAGAATGATACCATTGCTTTGACTATTTAAAACGGAGGTTAAAACTTCTGGAATAAAAAGGATAGAGAAAATAGCTTTATACTTAGATAATCCAAAAATCCTATTCATTCCAATTAGAGGAAGAATTACATTGAGTGAATTCCATAATAAAAGACCTACATAATTTGGCAAAAGCGCAAAAAAAGCAAAAAGCAAAGAGAATGTAGGTGTGTATTTGAACAAATCATATTGTTCATTTGGGAAGGATTTATATAAATCAACATCATGAAATAAATGAAAGAAAGAATTTTTAAAAATGATGTAATTATTGAATTGTGTTACATCACAAAATATTCCTGGAATTTGTGAAACGGGTAAAAAATAATTACGATTGGTAGCAAAAAGAATGACTAAAAAATACAATAATGGCAATAACCAATATTGAGTTTTGTTTAAATTAAGTCGGTTTACCATGATTAAAAAAGGGGGCATAAAGCCCCCTTTGCAAATATATTCAATTCATTTATTTAATTCTTCGACCGTTTTGGAATGTCACAACAAATGCATCAGGATAGCCAAGAGATCTAATTTTATCTTTTTGCACTTGTGCTTGTTCTTCAGTAGAATAACCATTTGAAGTGGTGTATTTGTAATAACCACCATCGCGATATTCAAAAACGTTTGACAAGCCCTTATCAGCAAATGTCTTAGCGCTTATTTTATTTTTCGACATTGAGAACTGCACACGGTACTCGATTGCACCTGAATTGCTTGGCTCATTCACAACTTCAGGAGTTTCAATTGCATCTTCAACAAATACAGGTTCTTTCTTTTTAACAGACGACTTGCTCGCAGGATTTACAAACTGAGCTGATTTTCCTTCGTTACTTAAACATACAGGGGCTTCAACTTTATCTGATATTCCATCTTCATCACTATCTGTATCTAAATAATCAGGTTTACCATCGTTATCGGTATCCTTTGTTCCTTCAACACTATCTGGAATATCATCGTTATCAGAATCTTTATCTAAGAAATTAAGTTTGCCATCTTTATCAGTGTCTTTATTGCCTTCTTGTTTGTCAGAAATACCATCGTTATCAGAATCCTGATCTAAAAAATTAGGAGCACCATCTTTATCGATATCATTATTTTTCTCAATTTTATCAGCTATTCCATCATCATCTGAATCAAAATCTAAATAATTAGGGTTGCCATCTTTATCAAAATCTTTAACCCCTTCATCTTCATCATTGATACCATCATTATCAGAATCTTTATCCAATAAATTAGGTTTACCATCTTTATCAAAATCAACAGATTTTTCAATTGCATCGGCAATACCATCATTATCTGAATCTTTATCAATACAATTCGGTAAGCCGTCTTTATCAGCATCGCCATGCCCTTCGGCAGCGTCAGGAATGCCATCGTTGTCAGAATCTTGATCTAAATAATCTGGAATTTTATCACCATCTGCATCACCGCAAGTAATAGGTCCAGAATTTAGGTTTCCATTATCTTCTTCAGATTTATTATTGGCCTTTGAATCAGCGTTATCTGCAACCTGATCAGAAGTTAAAACTGGATTCTCTTCAACCTTAATTTCACTGCAAGGAATAATTGAACTCACACGATACTCAGTTCTTCTATTTTTTTGATGCTCGGCATCAGAGCAATTCACTCCACTCTTACAACGATTTTTTAGCTTTTTCTCACCATAACCTTGAAATGCTAATCGAGCTTTTGAAACGCCTCTCATCACTAAATAATCGTAAACTGCTTGAGCTCTATTTTTTGATAAAACCAAATTTGTTTCATCGCTACCTTTAGAATCGGTATGGGAACCTAATTCAACAGATAAGCCCTTATTGTCTTGCAATACAAGTGCAACTCTATCTAAATCTCCTTTACTTTCCTGTGAAAGTGTAAATTTATTTGATTCATAATAAATCGGCTTTACATCAAATAACTCCCCCAATTCATCACCAACCTTATATTTTTCAATAAATAAATCTAAGGTTTTTTGTCCTTTTTCATTCACTGAAAATTTAGATGATGAAGAATATCTGTATCCGCAAGGATGAGAAGCTAACTGAACTTTGGCATTTTTAGAAATTCCAGCAAATAAGAATTTACCTAGAGTATCTGTTGTTGCTTGAATGGCTTTATCTTGATCATCTAAATTATCTAAAGCAATGCTGGCTTTTGGAAT
The DNA here is from genome assembly GCA_945865625.1 of Chitinophaga pinensis. Classification (GTDB taxonomy): domain Bacteria; phylum Bacteroidota; class Bacteroidia; order NS11-12g; family UBA955; genus VMCP01. The sequence continues at coordinate 3,192 of CAMBFD010000016.1, read as the reverse complement.
TGGCAATTTTGAATCTTTATCATAAACTGAAACCAAAACTTCATTTATAGTAGGTTCGATAGAATCTTTATCCTCAGTCCATCTAAAGAAATATAGGTTATCATTGTATTTAGGAGCAGCAGATCCATTGCTAGTTCTGTTAGAAGAGATAGTACCCCATTTATCGTGGAACAAAGCAGCAAAATCATCTAAATTAGAGTTTACAGGTTTGCCTAAGTTAATGACCATTCCTGAATTTTTATCTAGGGTAAAAACATCTAAACCTCCGAAACCCAAATGTCCCTCAGAAGAAAAATACAAATCACCCGAATCAGAAAATCTTGGAAAATTATCTCTTAAAACGGTATTTACTTTAGGGCCCATATTCAAAGCTTCACCAATTTTCAAACCATTTTCATCGTTTGAAATGATAGGAGCTTCATATAAATCAGATTTACCAAAACCACCCACCATATCGGAAACAAAAATTACTTTTGTGCCATCTGGAGAAATCACAAGATCGGCCACAGAAGATTCAGAATTATTCAATTGAAATGGAATTTCTCTCCATTTCTTAGTAAAGATATTCTGCTTCATTGCAAAGATTTGCAACACTTTTTCCTTGTTTTTATTTGCTTTTTCAGCGTTTCTAGTTACATATATAAAACCAGTTTTAGCATCATAAAAACTTATATGTTGGTGTAAACTTCTTTTAGTATTGGTAAGCTCTACCGCACTATTGAAAGTGCTATCATTATATTTTGCTTTGTAGATAGAATAATAAGGTTGTTCAAACCAAGCAGAAAGAACTTTTCTCAAACCTTTTTCCTCATGAGTTGTATAATAACAATTTTCTTTATCGTCAATGATTATTCCATACTCTGCCGCTGAAGAAGCAGCTGGAAATTGTTTTAAAGTATAGTTGGAGTTAAAGTCATATTCCTGCCAATAATCGGCACGCTTATCTTTGTTTTCAGCATAAAATTGATCATTCAATTCTTCGAACAAAGGCCCACCAGCATATTGAGGATCTGATTTTAATATTAAAATCATACTATCGGAAAGCCCATATAATTCCAATTTTCGAGCAACAAGGGCAAAGTTTAACTTATCAATAGCATCAGCTTGAGAAGAATACTTTTCCAATAGCTCAGAATAGGCATCAAAAGCTTTATCATTTAATTCAGATTGAGCAAAAGAAAAAGCCAAAGCTCTTTGGTTAATATAATCTTTTTTATTCGCAACTGTTTTATTACCGTTTTCTTTAATGATTTGATAATAACGCTGTTGATTAATTTTATTAACTTCTTTAGATTGTGCCATCAGATTACTAGCAAATAAAATGCTTGTAATTAACACTATGCCTTTAAGGCTATAATTTGCAAATTTCATGTAATTTCTCATCATTAATTTAGAAATATCTTGGTACTCTAATTCTACTATTTGAAACATAAGGCAACATATATTGTATACCAAATTCGTGTGAGCCTTGAATATAAGTATTCATTGGCTTCAGCTTACTATCGTAAGAATAAACAATTGAAAAAGAAGGGCTTACTTGAGCCATAGCCATTAGGCCAATATCACCTTCAGTTCTATAAAAAGCACCAATTGAATAATTATCTTTGTAGATAGCATGTAAATTGATATCCGCTTGAATCGGCATTCCACCATTGGCAACTTTAATTTGTGTGGTTGGTTTCAATTTTACATTATCTGTTACATCAACAACCATTCCGGCAGTTAAGTAATATTGAGTCATAGCTGCATATTGAATGCTTGTGTTGTTTTTCTGTTCATCTTGAACAAATACCATTCTAGGAGCTGAAACTCCAACGAAGTATTTTTCTGAATATAAGTAAGCACCAAAACCAGCCATGGGAGCATTAAAATTATAATCGTTGTTATTAAACACAACATCGGTAGGTGTACCTATTTGTAGTTTCGATAAAGAAAAATTATAATTATACATTCCAAGTCTTAAGCCAACTGCCAATCTAAAATCTTTAGAAATTTTCTTATTGTAAGCAATGCTCGCTGCAATTTGAGTTTCAGAAATGGCACTCGCTTTTACAAATTTTCCAATTTCACCAGTTTGAATATTCAAACCCGCAGCAAAATCGCCAACTACAGGAGCGTGTACACCCAAATTATAATAAGTAGGAGCTCCGGGAAAACTTACCCACTGTTTGCGATACAATGAATTTGCAACGAGTGTCCTTTTTGATCCTGCATATGCAGGATTTATCGCCAACGAATTAAAATCGTAGTGCGAATACATTTGTTCCTGCTGTGCCTTTAAGTTATTTGCAAAAGTTGCAAAACTAAAAGCAATTATGAAACTATATTTTATAAATGTTTTCATCTTTGTTTTATCATTAAAAATTATGGTTTGATGTATAAATTTCCAGAAATTGGTTGGTTATTTTGTCCGTTATATTTGAATACATAGAAGTAAATTCCTTCAGATAAAGTTGTTCCCCCTAAACTAGGATTCACGCCCTTATTGGTGCCATCCCAATTGTTTTTATATCCTTGACCTGACTCATAAACCACTTGTCCATTTCTATTAAAAACTGTGATTTCAGCTTGTGTAAATACTTTTAAACCTTTGATCACAAATAAATCATTATCTCCATCATTGTTAGGTGAGAATCCTTCAGGGATTGTTACATCTGCATCTAAATAATTTGGCTTACCATCTCCATCATCATCTGCAGTACCTTCTGTAATATCTAACAATTCATCATTATCTGCATCAGTATCAATATAATTGGCTTTTCCATCTGCATCAAAATCATTATTTGTTTCAATTTTGTCAGAAATTCCATCTCCGTCTGAATCTAAATCTCTGTAATCAGGCAATAAATCACCGTCTGTATCAACCGGATTTGTTGCATCTGAACCTACTTCAATAACGTCATCAATACCATCGTTATCGCTATCTATTTCTCTAAAATCATAGATTCCATCACTATCTGTATCTGTAGGATTTGTTGCGTCTGTACCAGCTTCAATTGCATCGGAAATAGTATCTCCATCAGAATCTATATCAATGTAATCAGGTTTTGTATCTGAATCTGTATCTACTGGTGATTTTGGATTCGCACCAGCTTCTAAATTATCTAAAATTTTGTCACCATCTGAATCAGTATCTAAATAGTTAGGATCAGCATCAGAATCAGAATTCAATGGATTGTTTGGATCTATACC
>CAMBFD010000015.1 GCA_945865625.1 Chitinophaga pinensis | reverse complement strand
TGTTGGGTAAACGTGTTGACTACTCTGGCCGTTCGGTTATTGTGGTTGGTCCAACGCTTAAATTAAATGAGTGTGGATTGCCTAAAAATATGGCCGCTGAATTGTTTAAACCATTTATCATTCGTAAATTAATCGAAAGAGGAATTGTTAAAACCGTTAAAACAGCGAAGAAAATTGTTGAGAAAAAAGATCCTGCAATATGGGATATTTTAGAAAATATTTTGAAGGGCCACCCTGTAATGCTGAATCGTGCTCCTACATTGCACAGATTGGGTATTCAATCTTTCCAACCAAAATTGATTGAGGGTAAAGCAATTCAGTTGCATCCATTAGTGTGTGCTGGTTTCAACGCCGATTTCGACGGTGACCAGATGGCGGTTCACGTTCCATTAGGGAATGCTGCAATTGCTGAAGCACAATTGCTAATGCTTGCTTCTCATAATATTTTGAACCCTGCAAATGGTACCCCAGTTACGGTTCCTTCACAGGATATGATTCTTGGTTTGTATTACATTACCAAAGAAAGACTTTCTACTCCTGAAAAACCAGTTCAAGGTCAAGGTTTGGTATTCTATGGTGCTGAAGAAGTGATCATTGCTTACAATGAAAAACGTGCTGATTTACATGCTAAAATCAAATGCCGTGTGCGTATCAAAGAAAATGGTGAATTGCTCTGGAAAGTAATCGACACAACTGTTGGTCGTGTCATTTTTAACCAAGTTGTTCCTGAAGAAGTAGGTTACTTAAATGAATTATTGAAGAAAAAGAATTTGAGGGACATTATCAGCGAAATTATCCGTGTTGCGGGTGTTGCTGCTGCCGCAGAATTCTTAGATAATATTAAAAACCTTGGTTTCCATTATGCGTTTAGAGGAGGATTAAGCTTTAACTTGAGCTACGTTCGTATTCCTGACGAGAAAAATATTTTGGTGAATAAAGCAATGGAAGAGGTTATGGAAATCCAATCAAATGCCGATATGGGATTCATTACCAACAACGAGCGTTATAATCAAGTGATTGACCTTTGGACAAGGGTGAACAACCAATTGGCTAGAGTGTTAATTACAGATCTTCAAAACGACGATCAAGGATTCAATCCAATTTATATGATGTTGGATTCAGGTGCGAGGGGTTCTAAAGAACAGATTCGTCAGCTTGGTGGTATGAGAGGATTGATGGCTAAACCACAAAAGAATATTGGTGGTGCTGGAGATACAATTGAAAACCCAATTATTTCGAACTTTAAAGAAGGCTTGAACGTATTGGAATATTTCGTATCTACTCACGGTGCTCGTAAAGGTTTGGCAGATACAGCGTTGAAAACTGCCGATGCGGGTTACTTAACCCGTCGTTTGCATGACGTTGCACAAGATGTTGTAATTATTGAACACGATTGTGGAACATTGCGCGGCATTAACATGGCTGCAATTATTGACAATGATGAAATTACTGAGTCGTTGTTTGATAGAATTTTAGGTAGAACTGCGCTAGACGACGTTTATCATCCAACTACAGGTGTATTAATTTGCCCTGCAAGTTATGAAATCGACGAAATGAAAGCGAAGAATATCGAAGATGCAGGTATTGAAGAAGTTGAAATTCGTTCGGTATTGACTTGCGAAACATTGAATGGTGTTTGTGCTTGTTGCTACGGTCGTAATCTTTCAACGGGTAGAATGGTTCAAGCGGGTGAAGCTGTTGGTGTAATTGCTGCACAGTCAATTGGTGAACCAGGTACTCAGTTAACGCTTCGTACATTCCATACAGGGGGTGCTGCGTTGAACATTGCTGCCGAAAATACACTTGAAACCAAATACGAAGGGGTTGTAAGTCTAGATAGTATGAGAACTGTAATTAAAGAAGTTTCAGACGATTCTACTGGCGATATTAAACAAACCGAAATTGTATTGGGCCGTTCAGGTGAAATTCGTATCCTAGATCCTAAAACTAAAACCATCATCACTACATTTAACGTTCCTTATGGTGCTCATTTGTTAGTGAAAGAAGGTCAAAAAGTGAAAAAAGGTGATAAAATGTGTACATGGGATCCATTTAACACATTGATTATTTCAGATATTGATGGTTCTATTACTTATGAGCAAATTATTGAAGGTATCAATATGCGTGAAGAAGGTGATGAGCAAACAGGATTGTCTGAATTGGTAATCATCGAAAGTAAAGATAAAACCAAAGTTCCTGTAATTAGAGTAGAAGGTGAAGATGGTACTGTGAAAACATTCAACATGCCTTTGAAATCTATTCTAGTTGCAAAGAAAAATGCGGTGATTAAAGCGGGAGATATCCTTGCTAAAATTCCAAGAAGTGCTACAAGAACCCGCGATATCACAGGTGGTCTTCCTCGTGTAACTGAATTGTTTGAAGCTAGAAATCCTTCTAACCCAGCAGTTGTTGCCGAAATCGACGGTGTAGTTACTTATGGTGTTTCTAAGCGTGGTAATCAAGAAATTATCATCAATTCTAAAGATGGTGAAGAAAAACACTACCAAGTGGCTCTTTCTAAACATATCTTGGTGCATGATGGTGACTATGTTCGCGCTGGTCAACCGTTATCTGATGGTGCAATTACCCCTCAAGATATTTTACGCATTGAAGGTCCTGCTTCAGTACAACGTTATGTATTGAACGGAATTCAAGAGGTTTATAACTTGCAAGGTGTAAAAATCAATGATAAGCATATCGAAGTTATTGTGCGTCAAATGATGCAGAAAATGGAAATTGTTGATCCAGGCGATACAAAATTCTTGGAAAGTGAAGCTGTTGACAAATGGACTTTACAAAGAGAGAACGACTGGATTTACGACAAGAAATTCGTCACTGATTCAGGTGAAAGCTCTGAAATGCACGCTGGTCAAATCGTAAGTTTGAAAGACTTGCGTCAAGAGAACAGTGCATTGCGTCGTCAAGATAAAAAATTGGTTCAATACCGTGATGCTGTTCCAGCAACTGCAACTCCAATATTGCAAGGTATTACCAAGGCTTCTTTAGGTACTCAAAGCTTTATGAGTGCTGCATCGTTCCAAGAAACTACAAAAGTATTGAATGAAGCTGCAATCTCTGGTAAAGTAGATGAGTTAAGAGGGTTGAAAGAAAACGTTATCGTGGGTCATTTAATTCCTGCAGGTACCGGTATGCGTCGTTTCGAAAACGTAATCACTGGTTCACGCGAAGAATATGATCGTTTGATGGCAACCAAATACGAAGAAGAGGAAGCTTAATTTAATTAAAATTCTATCGAAAGGGCTATCTAATTTAGATAGCCCTTTTTGCATTTAAGGGGTGCCATTAGAAAGATTAGATGGGTTAGACAGATTAGACAGATTTTTAATCAAATTCAAATGATCCAAGCTCCTAAACCCTAAACTTTAAACCCTAAACTTTAAACCCTAAATCCCTTATCCTTCAAATTGCTTCTGGTATAAATTCCAATACATACCCTTTTTAGAAATCAACGTTTCATGATTTCCACGCTCCATGATTTCTCCCTTTTCTAAGACCAATATTTCATCGCAATTTTGAATGGTACTTAATCTGTGGGCAATCACAATGGCACTCCGGTTTTTCAATAATACGGCTATCGCTCTTTGGATCATTTCTTCAGTGTGAGAATCAATTGAACTCGTAGCCTCGTCCAAAACAATCATGTCTGGATGCATTGCCAGGGCCCGAATGAATGAGATGAGTTGTCTTTGTCCCTGAGATAATGACAAACCCCTTTCCATCACATTGAAATCGAATCCGCCAGGTAACTTTTCAATGAAATCGTAAGCCCCAATTTCCTTGGCAACTTTCTCAATTTCTGCCGACGATACATCGCTGTTCTTCAATACCAAATTGCTCTTAATACTGCCCGAAAACAAAAACACATCCTGCAAAACCACCGCAATTCTTTTTCTGAGGGACGGATAATCGTAATCGTTAACGTTTATTCCGTCGATTAAGATATTTCCCTTTTGGTGTTGATACATCTGTGTCACCAAGTTGGCAATCGTTGTTTTACCGCTTCCTGTTGCTCCTACAATGGCCATGGATTTGCCCGACTGTATTGCGAAGGAAATGTCCCTCAAAATCCAATTTTCTTCATTATATGCAAACCAAACATTTTGAAATTCAATGTTTCCATCTATTTTTTGAGGGATAATGTTGCCCGATTTCTCAATATTGTTTTCAGAATCTACGAGTTGGAAAATTCTCTCGGCACTCACAATGCCCATTTGGATGTTGTTGAATCTGTCGGCAATGGCTCTAATAGGACGAAAAAACAAGTTGATAAACATAATAAAGGCTGTCAATTCACCCAGTTTCATGCTATGGTTGAAAATCGCGGTACTTCCATAAGCCACAATAATAGCAAAGGCCAACGCAATTAAAACTTCTACAATAGGGAAAAAGATAGAGTAATAAAAGATACTTTTTATATTGGCATCTTGATGCTTTTTATTGATGTCTTTGAACTTGCTAAACTCCCTCTTTTCTTGATTGAATAGTTGAACAATTTGCATTCCTGTAATGCGCTCCTGTAAAAAGGCATTGAGGTTTGCAACTTGATTTCTAACATCTTGAAATGTGTCTCTAATTCCCTTCCTGAATTTATTGGCACTGTACATCAACAATGGAATCACCAAAAGCGTTAAGAATGTTAATTTTACGCTGATGTAAAACATGCACCACAATATGGCAATTATTTGAACCATGTCGCCAAGAATGGTAATGATTCCCGACGAAAATAAATCAGTAATTGTTTGAATGTCTGAAATACTCCTTGTTACGGCTGTTCCAACTGGAGTTTTATCAAAAAAGCTCAATTTGAGACGAATCAAATGATCATATACAAACTGCCTCAGTTTTATGATGATGGATTGGGCAATCCTTTCAGATAAATAGGCGTTTATAAAGCCTAGTCCAGCCTGAATAATGAGCCATCCCAACAAAATAGAACACCAAAAATTCAATTGGTTGAATCTGTTGGCTAAAATAACTTGATCAATGACAATTTTATAAAGATAGGGTTGAGTTGCGGTAAGTAAACTCTGAATGATTGTTAAACTAACCGCAAAAATGATCCACTTTTTTTCAAACTGAGCCAAATTCAGCAATCGTTTTAATAATTGAAGTTGATTGGTCAGTTTTTTCTTCTTTTCTGTCATTCAATTACAAAACTACCTTGAAGTTTCGAAATGCCCTAATGTTGTTAGTGTTGAGCTAGAATTGTGTAAAACTTTTATGTCCAAACAATTTGCATTGGGGAGTGTCTATTGGTTAATATTGCAGTATGGCTCGTCACATTGCAATAGCTGGGAATATAGGTGCAGGTAAAACTACTTTAACTCACTTATTGGCTAAACATTACGGTTGGGAAATGCAACTAGAAGATATGGATGATAATCCTTACATTTCCGATTTTTATGAAGATATGCAACGTTGGAGTTTTAATCTTCAAGTTTTCTTTTTGAATACACGTTGGAAACATGTTCAAGACATCAGAAATGGTAAAAAAACGGTGATTCAAGATCGAACTATTTATGAAGATGCATTTATTTTTGCTCCAAATCTTCATTCGATGGGATTAATGAGCACCCGCGATTTTGAAAATTATAGTCGGTTGTTTGAAAATATTAGTTCTCAAATTCAACAGCCCGATCTCCTCATTTATTTAAGAGCCTCGATTCCAAAATTAGTTGATCAAATTCAAATGCGTGGGAGAGATTATGAAGATGCTATCAGACTCGATTATTTGAAAAGATTGAATGAACGTTATGAAGCTTGGATCGCTGATTACAAAGGTCAGTTGTTGATTTTCAATGTAGACGATATGGATTTTCAAGAAAATCCGGAAGATCTTTCTAAAATTATTACCCAAGTTGAAAGTACATTGAACGGTTTGTTCTAATGCCATTAAACTTTGCAGAATTCAATTCTATAGTTAAGGTTAGACCTTGCAATATCGATTTATTTGGACATGTTCACAGCGCCAAAGACCTAGATTGTTTTTTGCAATATTTCGATTTTCAATCGGCTCGTTCCGCTGCCATTCCTGATTGGGTGATAGAGCGTTATTCCTTCAATATAGAAAACTCATAATTATTCTATAAATTTGAGTATGCATTTTCAACAGCCAAGTTTTTTGTGGGGATTATTGTTGTTGATTTTACCATTACTCGTTCACCTATTCCAATTTAGGAAGTTTCAAACCCTTTTGTTCCCTGGCGTTTTTCGTTTAAAAGAACAGTTGAATGTTGCCAAAAAACAAAAAACAGTGAAACATTGGTGGATTTTACTTTCTCGTTTACTTGCAATTTTGTTTCTAGTCTTGGCATTTTCTATGCCAACTTGTAATTCTAATGTAAGTCAAGCCTCCCTCAATCAAAAAGTAATTGTTGTTGTAGATTGTTCACCATCAATGCTTTTGAAAAATGATGGTGAAATGCTTCTCGAAAAAGCGCGAACTGTTGCACGGAAAATTATCCGCAATGCGAGCTCAAATACTCAGTTTGCACTCATTGCAAATCATAACCAGCCCAAACATCAATGGATTGAACAACGCCTAGCTCTTGAAATTGTTTCGGATATAACCATTTCAGCCTTCCCAGAGAGTTTTACAACATGGTATTCAGATATTCAAACATTACTTACCGATAATGAATCATCAAATTACATTGTATATTTGATTACAGATAATTTACAAGATATTTATGAGGGACATAAAATTGTTGACTTCAAAAAGGCGTCTTATAATGTTATCGAAATAGAATCGCCAAAACAGGTGAATTTATCTATTGATTCTGCATATTACATAGATCCATTTTTGTCGCAAACGTCTGGTAAGCGGTTAAAAGTTTTATTGCATGCTTCAGATAAGGCATACAATGGAAAAGTAAACGTTCAATTGATTCACAACGATAGAATTATTGGAAGTCAAGAGGCCGTATTTTCATCGGTTGCCGACATTGAAACTATTTTTAGCGTTTCAGAGAATATTCAAGGGAACCTCAAAATTCAAATTGAAGATCAATCATTGCCATCTGACAATGTTCTGTATTTGCATCAAACAAGTCAAGATTATTGCAATGTTTCTGTATTGGGCAGCAATGCATACACCAATAAATTAATTCAAACCCAATCTGTTTTTGTACCCAAAAAAATCAATGCAGTTCAAGATATCAATGAAAACGCCAAGACCATTTTAGTGAATGAGGTTGAGCAATTGAATTCAAAAGATCTTTTGGTCATAGAAAATGTAGCCACTTCCGGTAAAAATGTATTGTGTTTGGCTGGAAAAGACGATTTTAAATTTGGTCAACTCTTTGGATTACAAGGGAAATGGCTCAAACAAAAATTAGGATTGGGGGCTGCTGGTTTCAATAACGATGTTTTTAAGGGCATATTTACGAAGGAAATAGATCAAAAAACGCAACTTCCATTTATAGAATCGCATTTTCAAATCGAAAAATATGTGGGTAACCAAGATTGGCAAACCATTCTATCTTTAGAAAATGGAGAACCAATTTTAATAAAAAGAGATTTTGGTGCTGGAGCAATTTGGTTATGGTTGTCTGATATGACAATTGGAACAAAATCCCTTGCCAAATCGAGTTGGTTCTTGCCAATATTTACCCAAGTAATGATGGGTAATATTTTAGATGCTACGCCAATTTTAGGGTTCGTGAATTCAAAATTACCTATGCCAATTTCGTCGAACCTCGATTTTCAAATTGAAAAAGGTGGTATTCTAAAAATGAACCCTTCAGAATGGGTGGTTTCAATGGAAACCAATGATCAAAGTTTAGCATTGAATACCAATTTTCAAGCCAAAGTTCCCGGATATTTTCAACTCTATCCAACTGCAAAATCTAAAGATTTTATTGATGTTGCATTGAATGCGCGAAGATCTGAAAAAGATTTATTGCCAATTTCTAGTGACCTTAGAACCGAAATCCAAGATCAAGGTGTTAAATTTGTAAAAAATAGTTCATTAAATACGAAACTCATTATGGCTCAAACAGATAACTCGGTATGGAAATTTTTCTTATGGTTGTCAGTTTTGTTTTTTGCCATTGAAATTGTGTTACTTTATTTGAAATCTAAAAAATCATCCACCCAAAGCAATCAATTATGATCAGTGAAATCATCATTAAATCCGTAAAAATTGTAGATATCAACAGCACTTGGAACAATCAAGTGGTTGATATTCATATTGAAAATGGAATCTTTAAGAATATCGATCGTTCAATAGTGCTCCCAAATGCTGAAGTATTTCAAGCAGATGGACTTTCTGTTTCTCTGGGATGGATCGACGTTTTTGCCAATTGCCCAGATCCTGGTGAACTTTGGAAAGAGTCGCTGACCTCGTTGGCCAGAGCAGCTCAACTCGGTGGTTTTACATCGGTAGCTGCAATGTGTGGAACAGATCCTTTGCCAGAAAATGCGAGCTTAATTGGTCAAACATTGGTTCAAGCAAAACGGTTAACTGTGAATATCCTTCCTTTAGGTTTGTCGTCAGAGAAGCGCGAAGGAAAAGAAATGGCAGAAGTTTATGAGATGCATAAAGTTGGTGCTGTTGGACAAACAGATGGCGTTGTTCCGAGCGCTTCAGTGTCCCTCAGAAGTAAACTCATGCAATATTGTGCCTCTCTCGATATTCCATATTTGCACTTCCCTTTTGAGGGAAAATTGGTGACAGGTGGCAGTGTGAACGAAGGATTTATGAATGTAAATTTGGGTTTAAAAGGATTGCCTTTTGCGAGTGAAACGATTTCATTGTTGGCAGATTTAGAAATGGCTAAATGGTTGAATACGCCAGTGAAAATTATAGGCATTAGTTCTAAAGAATCTGTTGAAATTGTGCGTAAAGCCAAAGCCAATCAAATAAATGTTCGAGTGGCTGTTCCTATCATGAATTTAGTTTATACCGAGAACGCCGTTGGTGAATTCGACGAAAATTATAAAGTATTGCCACCATTGAGAACTGAAGCCGATAGAAAAGCGTTGATTGATGCTGTATTAGATGGCACAATTGATGCAATCATGAGCAATCATCTACCGAGTGATATTGAATCGAAAAATGTGGAATTTGATTATGCTCATTTTGGTACGGCAACGCTTCCAACTTTCTTTCCACTTTTGTTAGAAGCTTTCGGAGATAAGTACCTCGATAAAGCCATTCAGGCTTTAACTGTTGGAGCTTGTAATTTTTACAATCTTCCAGTTCAAACTTTAACCGTTGGTTCAAATGCAAATTTAACATTTTTCACAGCAACTGAAATGTTAGAATTAACAAACCAAAACAAAGGAAGTAAAGCATACAATGTGCTTGGCTTGAATCAAAGCAAACAAGGCAAAGTGGTTGCAACATTTTGTAAAGGAAAATTAAATAAGAACTAAATGATATCGCTAACAACAATTAAATTGAGGCCTGCTGTGATACATGGATTGTTGGCTGGAGCGCTATTATTCTTGGTGAAAATAGTGTTTTTTGCCAGTGGTCATTGGCAGCTTCGTTTTACTCCATATTACCCAATGTTATCTTTTTTGCCAATCTATGCAGCAATGATTTTCGGTGGAAGAGCTGAAAGACAATTGTTTAGCAAAGATTTCAAATATTGGAGAGCACTCAAAAGTGCAATGCTCACAATTTTAATCATTGTGTTAATTTCAGGTTTAGCGGAGTTCATTATTTATACAACAAGTGATGAAGTTTTGCAAAGTAGCATTGAAATTTTGCGTAAACAGATGATTGAAGGTTTTAAATATATTGGTAAAATGTATTCAGCCAAACAAAAAGATGAAATGATACAAGCTATCAACCCTAGTTCTTTTAGCTATCTCATCCCTCAAATGTTTGGATTTTTTGTTTCTAATGGGTTTACAGCTTTGCTCATTGCACGCTTTACAATGTTTAAAGCAGACAAAAATGATTGGTTGAAAAGCGAAAATCAGGAATGATCAGAGAAATTAGTAGTTTTCAAAACGATTGGGTGAAGCGTGTTAAATTACTTCAAGAAAAGAATCGTGCCCGAAAAAAAGAAGGTGTTTTTATTGTAGAAGGATTAAATGAAATTCGTTTGTGCATTGCTGGTGGGTATCAGATTGTTGAATTTGCTTTTTGTTCTGATATTGTTTCTTTAGAAATTTTGAGCCAAAAAATTGGTGCCAATGTGCTCAATTTTAACAGGGTTTATTCACTTTCTGGGGCGATTTTTGATTCGTTGGCCTACCGTGGGGGTGTCGAAAACGCCATTGCCTTGGTTGCCTATCCAAATCGCATAAATTCAATAGATGATATTGATTCTGAGGGACTTTACTTTGTTGCAGAAGCGGTTGAAAAACCTGGAAATTTAGGTGCAATCTTAAGAACTGCAGATGCCTCTAATATCTCGGCGCTGATTGTTTGCGATGAGCTTGTAGACATTTTTCACCCCAATGTGATTCGAAATAGCCTTGGTTGTGTTTTTACAGTTCCGATTATTCTTTGCAGCAGTGAAAAAGCAATTGAAACATTTAATCAAAAAAAGATTTGCATTTTCTCCACTTTTATGGAGGAATCTATTTCTGTTTTCGATGCCAATTTGACCGGTGGAGTGGCACTTGTTGTGGGCACTGAGCACCAAGGATTGTCTGATATTTGGAGAAGAAAAGGTCAGAACATTAACATTCCTATGTTAGGGCAAGTAGATAGCCTGAATGTTTCAGTGGCATCGGCTGTGTTGATGTACGAGGCAACTCGACAAAGACTCAACTAAATTTCGTATTATTGTGTAATGCAAAAAATTGCTATCCTTGGCGCAGGTCGAAGCGCGGGTTATTTAATTGATTATTTATCAGATAAATCCATTGAAAATAACTGGCATGTCACTGTTTTTGATCAAAATTTTGAGGGATATTTTTCTTCCTTTGGGAAAAATAAAAACTGTGAGTTTGTTTCGATCAATTTGAGCGATTTTCATGCTTTGCAAGAAATTGTAGTTCAGTCAGATTTAATTGTGAGTGTATTGCCTCCGAGCATGCATTTTAGTGTGGCTCGCTTTTGCGTCCTTCATCATACGCATTTGGTCACTGCCTCCTACATTTCACCCGAAATGAAAGCACTGCATGAGGTTGCATTCGAAAACAATATTGTTTTGTTGAATGAGTTAGGATTGGATCCAGGAATTGATCATATTTCTGCGGCCAAATTCATTCAAGAAATTCAAGAAAAAGGAGGCGAAATCATTGGTTTTGAAAGCTATTGTGGCGGTTTAATTAGAGAAGAAGATTGTAATGGCAACCCATGGAAATATAAATTTACTTGGAATCCAAGAAATGTTGTTTTAGCAGGCCAAGGAAGTCACAGTAAATGGTTGAAAGATGGAAAAGAGTTTCAAGTTTTGCCCAATGACCTTTTTGCCAATTCTGTTACTTTAAACGTTCCCAATTTGGGTTCCTTTGATGCATATCCGAACAGAGATAGTTTGAGTTATGTAGAACAGTATTATTTACCGCATGTAAAAACAATGCTCCGTGGAACATTGCGCAGAAAAGGATATTGCGAAGCTTGGCAAGTACTTGTAAATGCTGGTTTTACAAACGATGAAAATGGGCAAGATTTAACTTTTCACAACCGACAAGAGTGGTTTTCTCATTTAACGTCATTTTCAAATGTTCAAACATGGTTAGATGCTTTGAATGTGAATACGGCAATTAAAGAAAAATTACTTTATTTAGATTTATCGAGTGATACTGAAAAAGTTGTGGGGAATCAATCGCATGCAATTATTTTACTCAATATTTTACAAGAGAAATGGAAGCTTCAGGATTCTGATAAAGACGAAGTTGTAATGATTCATAAAATCACATACAAACAAAATCATCATACATTTTGCCATTATTCAACCCTACAAGTTTTTGGAGAGGGAGGAGCTCATACTTCAATGGCTAAAACAGTTGGATTGCCATTGGCGTTAGGCGCTCAAGCTATCTTAAAGGGACAGGTTTTAGAAAGAGGCTGCTTGATGCCCTTTAACACCACTTGGGGTGCAATGATTTTAGAGCAACTTAAAGATTTTGATATTGTTTTCGATGAAACAACCGAGCAATTAGATTGATTTGGTTAACTTAATATCCACACTGACTAATTTTATCGGCTTATTTTGTATTTTTGATTAAAATTTATTTCTCATGATAAAAAATACTTTTCTCCTACTTACCATATTGATTGTGAGTGTTTTCAATTTAAATGCTCAGGACACAGCAGTCAATTTTTCGCAAAATTTAACGGGACATACTGCTGCCGTTGAATCTGTAACATATTCAAAAGATGGGAAATACTTGGCTACTGGTAGTTGGGACAATACCGTTCGATTGTATACTGTTGATACAAATGGATATCCTAAATTCTTAAGAACCATTTCAGGTCATTTTGGTGCTGTAACTGCAATTGCATTCAATTTCCAAAATACATTAATTGCAACTGGTTCTAAAGACTTTACCGTTCGTGTATATGATTTGGTAAAAGGCAACTTAGTGTATGCTGCTCGAGAGAACAAAGAAACCATTTCTTCTTTGGTATTTGATCAAGAAGGTAAATTTTTGTTCAGCAGCTCATATGATGGCACTATCAGAGCTTATGATGCCTTGGTTTTTGAAAACAATAGAACTGAAAAAGCCATTAATTACGGAACAAAAATTAATGACATCGTTTTGTCATCGTCAAAAGGTTCATTCATTGTGGCTTCCAATAAAACGTCCTTCGAGCAAATCAATGGAAATAAACTGGTTACAAAAACTTTTATAGGTCATAATGCTGGTGTGAACTCATTGGATATATCTCCAAATAAAAAGATGATTGCAAGTGGTAGCGATGATAAAATGATTATTTTGTGGGATGTAGCCACTGCCAAAGAAATCAAAAGATTGAAAGGTCATGGTTGGAAAGTTACTTCTGTTCAATTTTCTAATGATGGTAAATATTTGTTGAGTACATGTAACAATGGAGAAATTAAGTTATGGAACATTGACGAAGGTAAGTGCATGACAAACATTAAACCGATGGGTACAAATGCGCGTCAAGCCTCATTTTCTTTCGATCAATCTCAAATTGCTGTTGCAAGTCTTCAAAGTGGCCCGATGTACGGTGCTTCTATGTACATCACTCCAATTAAGGTGAAACCGGCTGTGAAAAAAACCAATCCTTCAAAAGATGGCAAAGCAAAAGACACTGAGAAAACCACAACTGATAAAAAGAAGAAATAAGCAACATGAGTGATTCAATTAATAGCAACAAAGCTCCAGAACCAGTAGGTCATTATCCACATGCTCGCAGAGTTGGAAATTTATTGTTTTTAAGTGGTGTTGGGCCAAGAGAAAAAGGAACTAAAGTCATTCCTGGTGTTGAATTAGACGAAAATAGAAATATTCTTAGTTACGATATTGAAATTCAATGTAGGTCGGTCTTCCAAAATGTAAGATGGATTTTAGAAGATGCAGGCAGCAGTTGGGAGAATATTGTAGATGTAACTGTATTTCTAACAAATATGAAAGATGATTTTCTGATTTATAATCGTTTATGGGCTGAGTATTTTTCAGAGAATCCTCCTTGTAGAACCACATTGGAAATTAATTGTTTGCCAACACCAATTGGAATTGAATTAAAAGTGATTGCCACAATTTAAGTGCACAACAGTTATAAAAACAAAAAAGGGGCTTTAAGCCCCTTTTTTGTTAACGTTTTATTTTTCTAATCTGGCTTTTCGATAAATATTACATGGCTGAGTTGAATTGTGATTTCCATGAATTTTATTTTCTTGGATGTAATTGATGAACTTTTTTCAACTTCTCAAATGAATTCTTTGTATAAACTTGTGTTGCCGATAAATTTGCATGTCCTAAAATGTCTTTAATGGCCATTAAATTGGCGCCATTGTTCAACATGTGAGTTGCAAATGAATGTCTCAATACATGCGGACTTGTTTTTGCTGCTGTTGAAAAAAGTTTGAGATATCGATTTACCAAACGATAAACATAAACAGGGTAAAGTGGTTCGCCGTTGACCAATGTAAATAACATGCCTTTTTGAATCTTACCAATGTATTCTTTGAGCAAATAGATTCCTTCGTCGTGCAATGGAATTAAGCGAACTTTGTTTCTCTTTCCCAATACTCTAATGCTATTTCTCGATAAATCAACATCGGAAGTTTTGAGTCCTATCAATTCCGATAAACGCATCCCAGAGGTATAAAACAACAACAACAATAACCGATCGCGTTCGCCCGTTTCAACTTCATTCCAAGGATATCGATCGAATAGGTTTTTTAAATCCTCAGCTGGAATGTCTTTAACCAAATGTTTTGGTGTTTTAGGTACCGAAATTTTGATTAGCGGGTCGTGGTCTAAAATGCCATCTTTTCTCAGATGTTTAACCAAAGCGCGCAAACTAGAGATTTTCCGATGGATACTTCTTGGCGCAATTTTATTTTGCATCATATCTGACATCCAGCCACGCACGTGAATTGATTTTAGCTGATGCAAGCTTGGAGTGCCAATTGTGCCCAAATAGGCTAAGAGCTGCTCTAAATCGCCTCTGTAGGCCACAGTTGTATGCAAACTCATGCGCTTGTTCTTTTCCAAGTAATGAATAAAATCGTCGATATAGGTTTGCCAGGATGACAATTGGGTTATGGGTTTATAGGCGTATGGGCAAATTTAACAATCAAATGATATTATTCGGCACGATTACAATTTAAACTTCAAAAATCAATGAACCGTATCTAAATGGCTACACTTCTATACAACATAAACGTCTAATCCAATAATCCTAATAAACCAATAAACCAATAAAACCCATAATAAAAAAAAAGCCGCAATATGCGGCTTTCAATATTTTTATGAGAGAGTAGTATAGATTATCCTTCTACTTCTTGAATTTGCATTTTTTGCTTATACGCAGCACGAATTTTTTGCATACGCTTGGTGATGCAAGGTTTTTCAAAGGCTTGTCTTGAGCGTAATTCTTTAACAACGCCAGTTTTTTCAAATTTCTTCTTGAATTTCTTTAGTGCTTTTTCTAGAGAATCGCTTTCTTTTACGTTTATGATAAGCATGTTTGTGTGTTTTTCTTATTTATTAGGGTTGCAAATATAAGAATAAAATCTTTTTTCAACAAATGTTATTAATCTTTTAATATTTGGCGTGAAATGACAAGTTTCTGAATTTCAGAAGTTCCCTCGCCGATGGTGCAAAGTTTGCAATCGCGGTAGAATTTTTCTGCAGGAAAATCTTTTGTATATCCATATCCACCAAAGATTTGCACAGCTTCGTTGGCGCATCTCACACTCACTTCGCTTGCATAGTATTTTGCCATTGCACTTACTTTGGTCACACTTTTGTGATTGTTTTTCAAGTAAGCACTTTCGTGAATGAGCAATTCTGCAGCTTCAATTTGTGTAGCCATGTCCGCTAATTTGAATCCAATGGCCTGAAAATTAGCAATCGCTTGTCCAAATTGTTCTCTTTCTTTCGAATATTTAACCGACGCTTCAAAAGCACCTTTCGCAATGCCCAAACTCAAAGAAGCAATTGAAATTCTTCCACCGTCTAAAACTTTCATGGCTTGGATAAATCCATCACCTACATTGCCCAAAACATTTCCCTCAGGAATGCGGCAATCTTCAAAAATCATTTCAGCAGTTTCGGAAGCTCTCATTCCCAATTTGTTTTCTTTTTTGCCTCCCTTAAAACCAGGGGTGCCTCTTTCTACAACAAAAGCAGTGATTCCATGAGAATCTAACAATTCTCCTGTTCTTGCCAAAACCACAGCAATATCGCCGGTGATTCCGTGGGTAATCCAGTTCTTTGAACCATTTAAAACCCATTCATTGCCGTCTTTCTTCGCAACACATTTCATTCGCAAAGCATCAGACCCTGTGTTTGCCTCGGTTAATCCCCAAGCGCCAATCCATTCTGCTGTGGCTAATTTAGGAAGCCAATTTTTCTTTTGCTCTTCGTTTCCAAATTGTAAAATATGACCTGTGCACAAACTATTGTGTGCTGCCATACTTAAGCCAATACTTCCACACACCTTCGATAACTCTTCTATGGCCACCGCGTATTCATGATATCCAAAACCAGATCCACCGTATTCTTGAGGTACAAGAACACCCATAAGCCCTAATTGACCAAGTTCTTTAAATACATGTACCGGGAAGGTTTGACTTTCATCCCATTCCATAACATGTGGTCTAATATTTCTTTCAGCAAAATCGCGTACCATTTGACGCACCATTTGCACACTTTCAGTTTCTTGGAAATTCATAAATTCGACAACAAAATTAACCATATTTCATTCAAATTGTTTGCGATAAATTATTTTTCAAAGACTTATTTTTTGTTTAGACGAAAATCTAGATATGGTTTTAATTTAACACATGTTTCAATTGGCATTGATCTCATCATCTGAATCTTATTTGAATTCAATGGATAGTGCGCTTTTCGAAATTCCCACAATCTTTTTGCCAACTCTTTCCCGATGTAAGGATGCTTGTACAATTCAATAATATCGCATTCATTGATGTTGATTCTTCGAATCACATTCGTATCAATAGCGAAGTCTATTTTGTCGCTTAACAATAAACTGCTATCGAAATATTTGATTTCTAACAACTGAAATTTAGAAATAAAACCTCCAAGTCGCTCTCTGTATCGTAAAATTCTTCTTGCCGTTTTTCCTCCAATTCCAGGTAAATGCTCCCATTCACTGCTGTCGGCCCGGTTCATATCGATCACATAATATTTTTGGGGGATTTGCGCTGCAGCTCCAAGCAATGTTTGCATTAAGATGGCGCTATCGAGTTGTGTTTCAGCTTCCAGCGTGTGCAATGAAGTGATGTGAGGATTCTTCTTTATTGCTTTCAATATTTTTAGCGCTGTACTCGGATAAATGCTAAACTCTCGATTCCACCGCATATCCTTTTTCTGTTTGAGCGGGATGTTCAGTGTACTGTCATATTGAACCAAGGTGAGGGGTTCACGGGCGTAAATAGATTGCCAATAAATGATTTGCAGCAATAAGAAGATTGTCCCTCCGAAAAAGGAAATCCCAATAAAGGCAGGTTTTCTAAAAAAAGTTTCTGAATTGGAATGTTGAACCATTCCGTAAAATTAGGAAATGGCAGCTAGTTTTTCTTTGCGATATTCGCCAGAATCCAATTTGCTTTTCACAGATTTAAACGCGTTAATTGTGATTTCTACGTCTTTTAAAGTGTGAACTGCAGTAGGAATAAGGCGCAACATAATGACACCTTTGGGCACAACAGGATAAACAACAATGCTACAAAAAATATTATAGTTTTCGCGCAAATCGAATGTTAAATGCGTTGCTTCAGGAATTGTACCGTTTAACAATACTGGTGTAACAGGAGTTGTTGTGATTCCAATATTGAATCCAGCGTCCTTAAGTCCACCTTGTAAAGCATGAACAATTTTCCAAAGGTTCTCTTTGTGTTCGGGCTGAGTGCGTATCATTTCCAAACGTTTGATAGAACCCAACACCATAGGCATAGGCAGGGCTTTTGCATAGATTTGGGAACGCATATTGTAACGCAAGAATTTAATTACATGTGAGTTAGATCCTATGAATGCACCAATTCCAGCCATTGATTTTGCAAACGTTGAAAAATAGACATCGACACCATCTTGACAACCCTGTTCTTCACCTGTACCCGCACCAGTTTTACCCATTGTTCCGAAACCATGTGCGTCGTCTAGAAACAATCTAAAATTAAATTTCTTTTTAAGTTCAACAATTTCCTTCACTTTGCCCTGTGAGCCACTCATTCCAAAAACACCTTCGGTAATCACTAAAACCCCACCGCCAGTTTCTTCAGCTAGTTTGGTTGCTCTTACCAATTGTTTTTCGCAGTCTTCAACATTGTTATGTTTGTAAACAAAACGTTTTCCGAGGTGTAAACGCAATCCATCGATGATACAAGCATGCGATTCTGCATCGTAAACGACCACATCGTGACGATCAATCAATGCATCAATGGCACTTACAACTCCTTGGTAACCAAAGTTTAACAAGATTACATCTGGTTTTTGAATGAACTCAGCCAAATCATGTTCCAATTGTTCGTGGTAATTGCTGTTTCCACTCATCATTCTGGCTCCCATAGGGTATGCCATTCCGAATTTTGTGGCCGCATCTGAGTCGGCTTTCATAACATCTGGGTGATTTGCCAAGCCTAAATAATTGTTCAAACTCCAGTTTAATTTTTCAACACCTCTAAAAATCATTTTCGGACCAATGGGGCCTTCAAGTTTAGGAAATGTAAAGTAACCATGAGCATCGTCGGCGTGCATGCCCAAAGGGCCCATTTTATCGTGAAGTTTTTCGAAAATATCTTTCATTATGAACTGAGAATTATGGAATTATTGTATTTGCAAATTTATTGGGTTTTTCTGAGAATGAAATATCTACTTTCCAACAATAAACACACATGGAATTTTGCCAATTTCTGGAAGACCCTTTCTCCAATTTGCAATTGTTTTGGTCGTAATTGTTTGATTTGGACCATGAATGTCGTATCCAATGCAAAGTTTGTAATCTTGAGGGACATATTTAGTGAACCATTGCAAGAGCCTGTCGGTTCTGTATGGTGTTTCAATAAAAATATGGGCGGGGGTATATTTTTGATTTTGACCTAAAGTGCTTAGCCAAGTTTTTAAACCATCGTCTTTTAGTGGAGCGTAGCCATGGAATGTGAAAGATTGTCCGTTGAGTCCACTTGCGGCTAAGGTTAGAAATAAACTGCTAGGTCCAACCAGCGGACGAACTTTAAGTTCTCTATTGTGTGCCCAATCAACGATTCTATTTCCAGGATCGGCAATGCAAGGCATCCCAGCTTCGCTGCAAATACCAATTTTAGGTTTGTCTAAGTTTTCTTTTAAAAATGCTTCTATTTCTTGTTGCTTGATATCTCTATCTAGCTCTAAAATATCTAACTCTGATATGTTGATATCGAGTTTTAATCCACTTAAAAATCGTCTAAGTGTTCTTGCATTTTCTGCAACCCAACATTTAATTGACCCAATTTCATTACGATAATATTCGGTGTCCATTTGTTCCCAACTATTTTCACCGATGGGTAGGGGCACAAGCACAATTTCACAAGAGTTTTTTTGCATTGGGGCAAAACTCGTAAAATAATTTCGATTTCCCACCGACTTTCTTTCAATACCTTGCTTTTTAATGCTAATTTTGTGCAGTGAATTTCCTGCGTAGTCTTCAAGAAAGGTGGAAAGTTGATTCCATTTCCAAAGTGCTTCTTATTTTAACGGTTTTTGCTCTTACAGGTACAACCGTTGTTTATCTTAAAAAGTATATAAAACCGTATCTTGGTGATGAGTGGTATATTGATATGGTTTACTATGTGCTTATATTGCCAGTTTATAATTTAATCTTGTTAATTTACGGAGTAATTTTAGGGCAAGGAAAATATTTCTGGGAATTTGAAAAGCGTTTCTTCTCTAGAATTTTTAAGAAAAATAAATAATGTATGCTCAATCGCGAAGCCATTCTCAATGCATTAAGCCAAGTTGAAGATCCAGATTTAAAGAAAGATTTGGTGACACTCGGTATGATCGAGAAACTTGAAATTACAGATAAAGTTGTTTCTTTTGATTTAATCTTAACAACGCCAGCTTGTCCTATGAAAGACATGTTGGTGAACGCATGTAAAACCGCCATTAAATATATGGTTGATCAAGAGGCAATCATCAACATTCGTGTCGACAGCCGGGTTTCTCATAATGTGAGACCCGACAATGTGCTTCCAAATGTAAAACATGTCATTGCCGTTGCTTCAGGTAAAGGTGGGGTGGGTAAAAGCACTTTGTCGGCAACTTTGGCACTCGGGCTTTCGCATTTAGGGGCAAAAGTTGGATTGTTAGATGCCGATATTTATGGGCCAAGCGTGCCAACTTTATTCAACGTTCACGAATCCCCCCAAATGATAGAGGTTGATGGTAAACAAAGGATGCTTCCTGTTGAATCGCATGGTTTGAAATTGTTAAGTATAGGATTTATGACGGCACCAGGACAAGCAGTTGTTTGGAGAGGGCCAATGATATCGAGTGCATTTAAGCAGTTTATTCACGATGTTGAATGGGGCGATTTAGATTATTTAATTGTTGATTTGCCGCCAGGAACAGGTGATGTTCAAATAACGTTGGCACAACAAGCGCCTTTAACAGGTGTTGTAGTTGTTACAACTCCTCAAGAAATGGCTTTAACCGATGCAAGGAGGGCAATTGATATGTTCTCATTAGCCGCCATTGCGAAACCAATTATTGGTGTGGTTGAAAACATGTCCTATTTTATTCCGAGCGATGCTCCTGATAAAAAATACCATATATTTGGTGAAGGAGGGGGACAAAAATTAGCTTCAGAATACGGTTTGAATTTTTTAGGTGAACTGCCTTTGAATCCAGAAATTGGGAAAAATGCCGATTCTGGGAAATGGGATTTTAGCAATGACAATTTAAAGCCTTATTTGGCTGTTGCACAGGAAATTGCAAGAAGAATTAGCATTATGGGAAATTTTTGAATTTGATAATTGACAAGAAAACAACTATCTTTGTATAAATGCATTTAGCACAACAAATCGAAACCGTTTTAGATACCATTCGTCCATATTTACAGGCCGATGGTGGCGATGTAGAGTTGGTTGAAATTCAAGAAAATCTAGACGTAACTCTCCGCTTAACCGGTGCTTGTAGCAGTTGCTCAATGAGTGAAATGACCATGACCGCAGGAATCGAGGAAAGTTTACGAAAGTCAATTCCAAATTTGGGCAAGATTGTCGCAGTTAAAGAATAAATATTACCAAAATCTTCTTGTTCAACTCGTTGGGATACCTCTCCCAGCAATTGTTTTGTCCTATATATTCATCAGTTGGAACACTCAAATTTATAAGACATGGGATCTGCCAATGCAAATGCCTATTTTCGGCGGAATTGCATTGTTTGCATTTGTTCTCTTTATTTATGCATTTGATTTTTTGATAGACATTCAATACTGGGAATCCAAGGGTATAGGGCATTACAAACTTTTTAAGTTATTGGCTAAAATTTGGATGGGCGTGAGTGCCGCTATCGTTTTATCGCTCATTGTTTTTCTGATTTACAGTGGTGAAGTGAAAAATATCTTAGTTGGGAACGAAATTGGTGGTTTCTTGAACTATTATTCAGCGATCTTGGTCGTATTTATAGGTATTTATGTGCTATTGAAAATAACCAAAGTCTCAATTTCTGGGTTGTATTTTTTACTCATCATCGCTTTGGTTTCGGCCATGTCTATTTGTGCACCAATTTTTTTATTGGCGAAACTCCCTCGGTTTACTTGGCAATCAGATTTATTCAATCCGCTAATTGGGTATTTCTGTGTGTTTCTCGCCAATGTTTTAACGGTTTCTTACTATGAGAAAGAGAAAGATATTGAAGGAAATACCCGGAATATTTGGAATACCAACGAAAAACTTGCGAATTATTTGATGTACATTATTCCAGTAACAATGATGGTGTTTTATTGGATTTTTAAATGGAACGTAAACATGCATCCAATGTATTTTACCCTTGCATTCTATATGATCATGTTTTATTTTCCGAAAGTATTCAGAATTGCTTCGGCGTATAGAATCATTGCTGACTTAACATTGTTGTTGATGTTTATGAAAATACAGTGGTAAGATTTACAATCTGCCTTGCATTCCCTCATTCCAATGCTCTTCACATCTTGCTTGATATACGTCGTTGTGACCCACCAGCACCAAATCTTGGCTGTCGGTTGTTCTAAATGTAAAATCGGCTTTTTTATGACAAATATGGCATTTTGCTGATACTTGTATGTGGTTGTTCGAAAGCTTTTTAAGGGCTTTCATATGGCCGAAATCTCGGTTGAGGTAATCCTTATCTAAACCAGAACCAATTACCCTAATGTCGTTGCTCATGAGTTCGCCAATAACCTCAATGATCAGTGGTCCCATGAATTGTATTTCATCGATATACACTTCTTTGGTTTGTTCGTTTATCAATGGATAAATTTCTTCAGCTTTCGAAATTCGATGTCCTATGAGTTGAAGTCCCCCATGAGAATTAATAGAATGAGCTTGATACCGATTATCGATCAGGGGCTTCACTGCTATTTTTTCGTTGATATCTATTTGACTTTCGTTGTAAAGCCCAATTAAACGGGTGGTTTTCCCCGCAAACATACATCCAAAAATTAGTGTAAAATCTCTCATTTTTTACTTGAAACTACGTTGTAAATTTCCAAAAATTTTTAGGTATACACATGAACCCAAGAATCAAAGAAATTCTCGACGATTTGGCAATATTAAGCCAAGCATTGCATTCAGAGCAAGAAAATGTTGAATCATTCGACATTTTGGGGAAAATTAAATTGCTTTCAGCTCAACTCTATTTAGAGTCGGACATGGAATTAATTACCTCTAACCACATTGAAGATGAAAAAGTTGTGGAATTTGGAAATGAAGATTCGGGTGATGATTTGCCCATTTTTTCTTTTGATATCGATGAACAAGAAAAAAACATGGCCATTTCAGATGATATGGTCGCAGAAATTCCTGTGATTGAACAAAAAGAAGAAAATGTTTCGCATTTTTCACAAGTAATTCCTAAAGTAAATGTCGTTGAAGAAACTTTAGAAGCCCCTGAGAAGATTGATTATTCTGATTCGCAAATTCACATTACGCGAACCACCATCGAAATTAATCCTGCGCCCCATGTAGAAATTATTGAGGAGCCAGAAATAACATTGGAAGAGGCAGAACATATTGCAAATGAGGTTATTGAAGAAGTTATTGAAATAGAAATTCAACCTGAATTTGAAGTGAAACAACCCGAAATTGTGGTTCCTATCCCTGAAATTCATTTGCCAAAAACCGAAAATCAATATGCATCTTCCGATAATTTGGCAACTGCAAATTCAATTATATCGAAATTTTCATTGACCCGACGTTATGAATTTATGAATTTCTTATTTGGGGGGGATATGAACAATTTTGCTGTATTCATTAGCGAAATTTTAAATGCCCCAAGTGCAGAAGCACGCGAAGATGTATTCGATAAATGGCATGAATTAAATCAATGGAGTCGTAAATATGAAACAGCCACTGATTTGAAACGTAGCTTGAATAAAATACTTCAAGAGTAATTCTGCAGGCGGGCATTGACCCGCTTGTATGAAAAAAATTGTTGACCATTGGCCTTTTTATCTGCCGCTCCTCGGAGTTATTATTGGATTCTTAATTCATGATTTCCATTTTTTAACCGTTCCATTTCTCATTTTTTTTACTTGCTGGTTGGCGTGGATCGTCATTCAAAAGCAATTTCAGTTTTACCAATCTTTTATTTTGACACTCATTGTTTTTGTGAGCTTTGGCTTTGCAAGATTGTATCAAATAAATCGTGAATTTCAATTAGATAAACAGCATTGTTTTGATGCTTCAGTATTTAAAATTTCAATTTCACAAAACCTTGGAAAACGGAAGAATTGGTTTCGATACGAGTGTAGCATTGAACAGCTGAAAAAATCGAATAAATCTTGGGTTTCTGTTTATGATGCTTCGCTAGATCTTTATATAAAAGACAGTTTAAATATCCGCGAAGGACAATCACTTTTAGTTCACAATGTTCGTTTTAATGAATACAATGAATCAATTTTACCGGGTGATTTCGACCTAAGGAATTTGAAATATTCGCGAAAATTTATTGGGACAATTTTTGCGAAATCTGCAAATATTATTTTATTAAAAAGCACTGGAAATAGATATTATGCCTTTAGAGATAAGGTGAAATCGCATTTGAATCGTTTTTTTGTTCAGAACCTAGCGCCCAATAATTTAATGTTGGTAAGGCAATTGCTTTGGGGCGATAAAACCCAAATTGATGACGATCTAAAAAACGCCTTTCAAATTTCAGGAACAACCCACGTGCTGTCGGTTTCAGGAATGCATATGGCGTTGCTTTTTGCATTTATTCATTTTATTCTTGATCGGATTTCTCATAAAAAACAGGTGAAACGCTACATGAAATTGTCAATCATTCCCATACTGTGGACATATGCATTTTTTACCGGATTTTCGCCACCTGTGCTAAGGGCCGTTTCCTTTTTTACCTATTATTTAATTGGGAATGTGTTTTTCGGTAGAACATTGAAAATGCTTCACGTGCTTTTGGTCGTAGGACTTGTTCAACTTTTGGTGAATCCTTTTTCAATGAAAGATATTGGGTTTCAATTGTCATACCTAGCGGTTTTGGGTCTTTCGTTAATTCTGCCTTTTTTGAAAAATTATTATGAAGATTATCCTTTTTGGATTCAATGGATTCTCGATGCATTTGCAATTAGCCTTAGTTCTACAATCACAACTTACCCTTTGGTTTTGTATTATTTTCATCAGTTTTCAGTGTGGTTTTTATTGGGGAATTTACTTCTTCTTCCAATGTTTACATTGCTCATGTATTGGTTATTTTTTATGGTGTTTATGGCATTTTTTAGTTTTCCGATGGGGTGGTTGGCAAATTGGTTGAATGGATATTTAAATGTAGTTTCAATTGTTGTTAAACAATCGATGTTACTCCCTCATCCTTACATTTATGCCTATGGGTTTGATTTTTTCTCAATGATTTTTCACTTTGTTTTTATTTATGGAATCTTCATCTATTTTCGGAGGGGTTGGCGGTTTTTATCGTTCTATTTTCTGGGATTTCTTTTCCTGAATTTTGGAATTTCTATCTACAGAAGAAAATTGGCTATTTCTGAGAATTGGCAAACGGATGTGAAATTTTCTGAGGGATATATTCGAGTTGAGAAATCTGGCAGAACCTTAAGAGTGCTCTCGCAAGGTAATATCCCTCAAGAAAAAATAAAACCCAAATTGAATTATGTAACGCATGCTTTTGAAATTGATACAGTGCTTTATGTGAGTAAAAATAAACCCACCGGAAATTCTGTATCTTTGCATTGATGTCGTTAATCTTAACAAATATTGAAGGTCGAGTGGCTACCATTGTGCTCAATAGGCCTGAGAAACGCAATGCGTTGAGTGCAGAATTGGTTACGGAATTAAAACAAGCATTTTTAGATTTTAATTCAAACGAGAATGTTAAAATTATCTTGTTGAAATCGGCCTCTTTGCCATTTTGCGCAGGCGCAGATTTGGCGTATTTAACCCAGTTAAGAAATTTCACATTCGAAGAGAATGTTGCTGATAGTCAACATTTAAAAGAACTTTTTGAGTGCATTTATACATCGCCAAAAGTAACGATTTCACAAGTTGAAGGGCCGGCACTTGCTGGTGGTTGTGGATTGGCAACTGTCACTGATTTTTGTTTTGCGAGCATTGAAGCAACCTTCGGATATACAGAAGCAAAGATTGGATTTTTACCTGCCTTGGTGATGGTTTATTTAAGAGAGAAAGTTGGTATGCAAGTCATGACAGATTGGTTGCTCACAGGAAGGGTGTTTGGAGCTGATGAAGCATTTCATAAAGGTTTGATTTACGAAGTCTCAGCGTCAGATGAAATTGAAAAACGCGTGAATGATTTTATTTCGAAACTGTTGGTTGGAGTGAGTCAGCAATCAATCGAAGGAATCAAAAAAATGATGCGCAATTTGCCTTTTGATCGAAAAGAAGCACTTAATTATTCGGCAGAAATGAATGCACATGCAAGGGCTACTTCGGATTGTAAAAAAGGAATCGATGCATTTTTGAATAAGGAGAAGATTTCGTGGTAAATATCATCGATACTCATTGCCATTTATATGCAGAAGAGTTCAATGAAGATAGAAGTGAGGCCATCGAAAGGGCCTTGGAGATGGGTGTCTCTAAAATAGTATTGCCCAACATAGATCTCGAAAGTATTGAGGGTTTACATGCCTTGGCAGATACATACCAACAGGTTTGTTTCCCAATGATGGGACTTCACCCATGTTATGTGAAGGAAGATTATCAATTGGTTTTGAATACCATCTTTGATTGGTTTGATAAACGCGAATATTGTGCCGTTGGTGAAATTGGAATGGATTTATATTGGGATAAAACAACCAAATCTTGGCAAGAAGATGCCTTCATTCAGCAGGTTGAATTTGCCATTTCCAAGCATTTGCCATTGGCAATTCATTCTAGAAGTGCAACCCATGAATTAATTCAGTTGTTGAAACCATTTAAGGGAAAAGTAACGGGGGTTTTTCATTGCTTCAGTGAAAGTGCTGAACTGGCCAATGAAATTATTAAATTAGATTTTCTATTAGGCATTGGTGGTGTCATTACATTTAAAAATGCTGGGTTATCCCAAGCTTTGGAAAATGTAGATTTAAAGCATATTATTCTAGAAACGGATAGCCCATATTTGGCACCCGTTCCTTACAGAGGTAAACGCAATGAACCGTCGTATACCAGACTCGTTGCTGATAAATTGGCAGAAGCCAAAGGAATATTGGCGGCTGAAGTTTATGAAATAACTTCAGATAACGCTGAAAGATTGTTCTTTGGGCATTAAGACGTTACTTTTCCAATTGCACAGCTCACATACGATTTTGCATTTGTAAACCAATCGTTATCGCCTTTTGTGGGGTAACCCATTGATTTGAGTTTTTCGGAAATTGGTTCAACTTTTCAATCATAGGAAAGGGAGAGTTCAATGATTTGTTTGTCACGGTCAATTTTCACAACTGATAAAACGCCGTTAAGGCTCATTAAACCTTTGGTAATGGATGTTTCACAGACAGCGCATTTGATGTTATCGACTTCTAAATTTACAGTTTTCATAGCTTTTTTTATTTGTTTTATCAAAGTTAAGCTATGCATGGTGGTTGTAATATGACAAATGTCACACAACGTAATTATGCAAAAAAGAATAAAAATTAGTAAAGTTTGGACTTCACAAAACCTATGCGGTGCAAGAAATGAACAAATGAAACCCTTAAAACACCAAGTCCATAGGTTAAACTCCTTGAGAAATTAATGGATGAGGCTTCTTCGAAATATTTGGTTGGGCAGGTGATTTCAGCAATTTGATAACCTTTCATGAAAATTTGAGACACCACTTCGTTGTCGAACACAAAATCGTTACTATTCTCTTCAAATTTAATGTTCTCTAAAACTTCGCGTTTGTAGGCTCTATAACCCGTATGATATTCGCTCAGCTTTTGATTAATTAGGATGTTTTGAGCCAAGGTTAAACAACGGTTGAAAATGTATTTATACGTTGGCATCCCTCCTAAAAGAGCGCCTTTCCCGAGTATTCTAGATCCAAAGACAACAGGGTAAACATCATTTGCAATTAAATGGCACATAGACGCAATGAGAAGCGGTGTATACTGGTAATCGGGATGAAGCATAACAATGATGTCGGCTTGGAGATCTAATGCTTTACGGTAGCACGATTTTTGGTTTCCGCCATATCCCTGGTTTTGCTCATGGGAAATGACATGCTTGATGCCAATTTTTTGGGCAACTTCAACGGTTTTGTCTGTGCTTCTGTCGTCAACTAAAATCACATCATCTACAATGTCAAAAGGAATTTCATTGTAGGTTTTTTCGAGCGTTTGCATGGCATTATACGCCGGTAAAACCACAATAATTTTTTGTCCTTGAATCATAGAATCTATTAAAGTTAATCTATTGGCAAACTTCCTCAACTATTGCTGAAAAACCAAACAAATATTAAAAATCGTTGGTTAAGCTGTAGATGTTTGAATTCCCAGATTTTAATAAAATTTTTAAAGGGGCAAGAATTTTGATTTTTTGCTTCAATTCATTTTCGATGAAAAAGGTGAATTTGCAATTTTGATCGAATTTGAAATGATTGAAACTGCTTACTAAATAACATGTGTTTTTTCGATTTTTGAAATCATGGAATTTCTCAAAATCTTGGGCCATGAAATGAATTGTTTCGTTATGTTTATTTGTAATACTTGCAATGAGTTTGATTTTACCTAAATTTTGATGGAGGGTATCTGGAAGTTCAATTTCTGCTTGTATTTCTAAAGTAGCGTGCTTGAATTCGCTTTTCCCGAATGGTTCTTCATACTGTGCCATATTTGCTTCAAACGTTTCTAAATACTGTTCACTCGAAACTAGCGGATAGGAAGTTTTCGATGAATTTGTTGGAATAATTGCAAGCGTTTTTATTTTTTGAGGGACATTTTCTGCGTTGATCACTAAATGATTCGCAGTAAATGTTCGTTCATGTGACGGTAAAATACTATTGGTTTTTGAAAAGAGATACACTTCGCTTCCAAAATGCAATTTTCGAATCGAGAAAGGATAGTGTTTTTCAAGAATTGTAATGCACCAAAGTGGTATTTCTATAGCATTTGCAAAAATGATTTGAGAATCTGAGAAGTTGCGAAAATTGCCAATAAAACTTTGCGAAGTTTTTGCGGAATCTGTAAAAAACACATCTCTGTGAAAGGAAATCATTGGACTATTTTTGCGGTTGATTTGGTTCGCAGAATACTGATAGAAAAATGGTTCGAACCCGAAGACATGGATGGGAGCGTTTTGAATGGTTTGGAATTTTAGGACGTCCTTTGTGAGTTGAGAATAACCGTGGTGAAAGTATTGCTGGTAATGTTGACGGTTGTAAATGAGTGTGAATAGATTTGTGGTGATGATTGTTGTTAGAATAATACCCAAGGTTTTAAGGTTTATTTGTGTGGGGAGTAAAACGTCCCCCAAGAATAAAAAAAGAAAGAAAAAACTGAAGACAAAGATAGAATCCTGGAAAATTGGCGCTCGGTAGATTGAGTAAATGAATGCCGTTAAAATTGGAATTAGAAAACCGGCTGCCCAAAGAAAGGCGTTGCGTTTAATGGAAGGGAAACTTCTATTTTGAATGATTGAATAAGTAAATAATGAAGCAAAAAGTACGATATAAATGTAACTAAAATGGAAGCAATATTTGATATGTTCAAGGAGGGAATTGAAATTTGGTGTTTGTAACCAACCCGGACTTCCAACTTTGAGTTGGTGGAAGAAGATATTAAATTGAGGGATGTATAGAATTGCTCCTAAAATCCAAGGTGTAAGATAGTGGATGTTTAAATTTTTTCGATTGAGGAGCAAACCAATTGG
Organism: Chitinophaga pinensis; assembly: GCA_945865625.1. GTDB lineage: Bacteria > Bacteroidota > Bacteroidia > NS11-12g > UBA955 > VMCP01. The sequence goes on along the minus strand of CAMBFD010000015.1, from coordinate 1,325 downwards.
GAGCAAATAAAAAACAAGAAATCCGTTGAAATAGTGATTGCTTAAACTGAGGAAAATGGAAAATGCGAGGGGGAGAGATTTCCAAACGTTTAGCTTGTTTTCACTGATTAGGAGGTGTTTGCTCCAAAGAAAAATGGATAACGCTGCGAAAAATTGACCCGATGAATAGGGCCTAATTGTTTGGGAATAAAACAGTGGGAACTGCAAAGTGGCTAAAAATGCCAAGGTGAATAATGCGGTTCTGGTATTGGTTAAATTTTTGGCAGCAAAGAAATAAAGTGGCAACGATAAAAAACCGAGGATTACAAACGGCAATTTTACAACAAGTGGGTTTGTGCCAAATGTTCTGGTGTAAAACCAGAGGAAGCTTTGGACTCCTGCTGGGTGCCCGTCTGTCCAAATTGCATGTTTTAAGAGTTCGTTAAATGCGTTGTAATTTAATCGGTTAAGGGTTGAAAGTTCGTCGTTTGTAAAAGGGAGATTCCAAAGATTGTAGAACCTCAAAATAAAGGCAACGCCTAAAATTGCGTAGAAAATGCGTTTTTCGATTTGATTCATCCTTTGAGATACAATAATAATACTAAAAAAATAATTGCGGCTGTACATTTACCTTTTTTGGAGTTGCCGTATTTAGTGAGCATGGAAAATTCAATGATTTTAAAAATAGCTGAGCCTTGTCATGAAAATTGGGAAAATATGATGGAGGCTGAAAAAGGTCGTTTTTGCAATGTTTGTAGCAAAGATGTTGTTGATTTTACTCGATTTACAGACGCTGAGGTGATTGATTATTTTCAGGGATATAAGTCAAAGAAATCTGGAAATATTTGTGGCAGATTTAAGCCGAAACAAATTGATATTCCATTGAAAAAAATAGAAGTGCCGTTAAATTCCTTTTATAAATTAGAAAATTTAACGCATCAATTTTTATGGATGATGTTATTTATCATTGGGGTATTTTCTGTGAGTTGTAGCGAGAATCCGTCACTTGGCAAAGCTGAGACGCCAATTCATAAAGCGCAAATTGATAGTTCTTTAAATTACATAGGCCAGGAAGAAAAGTTACTTATGGGAGATACTGTGATTGTGGCTTCACCGAAAAAAATACCTGTTCAAGAAAAATTGATTAAAGGGGAGGTGATGGAAGAAATTCATGTGATGGGAGAACCTATGATTATGGGTGGAATCACCATCCCTGAAAATGTTAAAAATGAGCCTGCAAAAGTGCATGATAAAGACACTTTGAAAAAAGAGGATGAGACTTTTATAAAAGGTAAAATAGCAATAGATATTAAAAAATAAAATGAGATAAAGCAAAAAAAAAGGAG
>CAMBFD010000014.1 GCA_945865625.1 Chitinophaga pinensis | reverse complement strand
AGCATCTTTAGGCTTTTCAACAACCTTTACGCTATCAACAAACCATGCATGTCCTAATGGATTCAATCGAGGGAAACCTTCTTCTTTACCTGATTTTTGATCTCTCGACAAAACATACTTACAATTTAACATATCCAATGCGTTATTTTTAGTGATAAAATCACCAGAAAGCTGACCGCCATTTGGCGTTATACAATAAGAAATAACGTCTTGGTAACGACTTAATTTAGCCGGATGGTAACCCCCAATATTCTTGTGGAATGGTGCCGCATGATTGTCGTTAAATGGATTGTATCGCAAATCAAAAACCCTTGCGCCTTCTTTATTGTCTTTCATCACCATTTCATCGTATTGAGTTGGTACAATTGCAGACTCTTCTTCTTTATCTTGCCAGTTACTTTCGTTTAAATAACGTTGAGACACAGATACCATATCCAACGTAATTGCCACCAATAAAATAACCGAAATCACCATTGGCTTCAATTGTTTTTTAGCCGCACCATAAATCATTGCAAATGCCAATGCCACAAATCCAACGGTTCTCCAAATGTCGCCCCAAACCAATTTGTCTCTCATCGATTTCACAACATCAACAGCTGCTTGACCAGAAGACTTCATGATTTCTTTGTCTGACAATCCAGCCATGTCAGAATTCATTGTTCCAAAAATGACTACTCCCAACAATGAAGCAGCAACAATGGCGGCAGATTTAATTATTTTATTTGAAAAGTCAGCATTAAAATTGGCAGTCATCATTTGATACAAACCAAACAAACCAAAGAAAGGCACCACCACTTGCGCAATCACCAACGTCATCATTGGTGTTCTGAATTTATTGTAATAAGGTAAATATTCGAACAACCATTCGTTGATGAAGAAGTTTCTTCCCCACGACATCATAATTGAGACCAAGAATGTGATTAAACTAAACCACATTAATTTATACATGAATTGCGCTGACGCATTTTCAGGGTCGTTTTTCTTCCATTGGAAAGCAAAAACAATTGCAAATACAAACAAAAACATCATGATAGCACCCATGTAAACAGGACCGCTGGTAAATTGTAAATCGCCAAAATAAATTGGCATACGCTCTGCGCCAAATTCATTTTCAGGAACTGGCTCGTCTGAGCTACCGCCTTTGTAACGAGGCACCAACAATGTAAATGTTTCATCGATACCATAGCTCCAACTAAATGCATATTCAATATCCAAACCTTTTGCATTCACCGTTTCTTTCGGACCACCCTTAGGTACTTCGCTTGCAACAGCTGAGCCACCACGCATTGTTGCTTTTGAATATTGCATGGTATCTTGAATTTTACCAATGCAACTTAAAACACCAATCACCGAAACCGCAATGGTAATTCCAAGTATTTTTAAATATTCACCAATCGTTTTCTTTTGAATGCTATTGATCAATTCCACAACCAAATAAATGGCCATAATAATGCCTGTATAATATGCAATTTGATAATGAAAGTAATTAATAACCATTGCGAAGAACAATCCCAATGTCATGCCACCCCACAAATATTTTCGTTGTGAGAGCATGATTAATCCTGCAACCACACCTGGCATCACCGACATTGCCAAAACCTTGGTCACGTGCCCAGCTTCGTAACTCGAAATGCTGAAGGTCATGAATGCATATCCGACCGCACCGGCAGCAGCCAACCATTGGTCTACCTTAACAGAGCGCAAGAGCACAAACATGCTCAACATGCTTAAAAATAAAATTGTAAATGGCGATTTTACGATACCAAAAGCCTCTAATACCCTGTATTTAAGAAGTAAACTTCCTTGAGGGATACCTGAAATTAAGTTACTTGGCATTCCAGAAAATACCCTGTCGTTCCAGTTTGGAAAAATTCCTGTATTTGCTTTAATTGAATCTGCAACTGAAACCATGAGTTTCACCTGCTGCATATCACCTTGCTTCAGTACTTTTCCATCCATTGCAGGACTAAAATACCACATAGAAATGACCCAAAATCCTAGCAGGAACAGCATAAAAATTCCAGCTTTTTTCAAAAATACTTTATTGATATCCATAAAATCAGTTGGGCGAATTTCAACAATTTTTTTGATTATTCTAACTAATGTCATTCATTTTTATCACTCAAGCCTTTATTCTCATTCATTTTTGATGTCAATTTCTCAATATTCCTTTCCAAACCTTAAGAAAATGCATAAATTTGTTCCACATATGAGTTATCGCGATACCGTGGTTTTTGATTTAATTCAACAAGAATTAGAGCGTCAGCAAGAAGGAATTGAACTTATTGCAAGTGAAAATTTTGTAAGCCAACAAGTTATGGACGCCATGGGCAGCGTACTCACCAACAAATATGCCGAAGGGTTACCCAATAAAAGGTACTATGGCGGTTGCCAAATTGTTGATCAAATTGAACAACTTGCTATCGATCGACTCAAACAACTTTTCGGTGTTCAATGGGCCAACGTTCAGCCACATTCTGGCGCACAGGCAAATGCCGCTGTGATGCTCGGAATTCTTAAACCCGGCGACAAAATATTAGGGTTTGATTTGAGTCATGGGGGACATTTAACCCATGGTTCTCCCGTCAACTTTTCAGGAAAACTTTACACACCAAGTTTCTACGGTGTAGAAAAAGAAACTGGACTCATTAATTACCAACACGTTGAAGAAATTGCAAAACTCGAAAAACCAAAATTAATGATTTGTGGTGCCTCGAGTTATTCAAGAGATTGGGACTACCAAAAATTACGTCAAATTGCCGATTCTGTTGGTGCTTTGCTCCTTGCTGATATTTCGCATCCAGCAGGACTTATTGCTGCGGGTTTACTAAACAATCCGGTACCACATTGCCATATCATTACTTCCACAACACATAAAACCCTTAGAGGCCCTAGAGGTGGTATCATCATGATGGGACAAGATTTTCCTAATCCTTGGGGAGAAACTACCCTTAAAGGAGAAATCAAAATGATGAGCGCAATTCTTGATAGTGCCGTTTTCCCAGGTACTCAGGGCGGTCCTCTTGAACATGTAATTGCAGCAAAAGCAGTTGCTTTTGGAGAAGCACTTTCCGATGAATTCACCCAATATGGCTCACAAGTCATAGCAAATGCCAAAGCACTTGCAAATGCAATGGTCAATAAAGGATACTCAGTTATATCTGGGGGAACCGACAATCACCTGATGCTCATTGATTTAAGAACAAAATCAGACGAACTCACAGGAAAACTCGCTGAAAATACATTGGTTAAATGCGATATCACCATCAATAAAAATACCGTTCCGTTTGAAACAAGAAGTCCGTTTGTAACCTCCGGCATGCGCCTTGGAACACCATCAATAACTTCACGCGGTATGACAGAAGAACATATGGAAATCATTGCCGAACTCATTGATAAAGCACTCACAAATCATGCTGACGAAAACGTTTTAAATGAAGTTAAATTGTCGGTGCAACAGCTAATGAAACAGTTTCCACTTTACGCTTAAAAGAGACGTTTTTATTGATCCGAAGAATTTCCGCTTAAGTATTGCAAGCTTCTAAAAATACAACCTAAGGCAAACACGCATTGCGTAATTAAGCAACTCCATGCAGCCCCTAAGGCTCCCATTTTTGGTATAAAAACAAAATTAATTGCAATATTCAACGCCATACATCCTATGGCCATAAATGCGAGCCATTTCATTTGTCCTAATGCTGTTATAAATGTGCCAAACACATGAGTGAGTGCCATTGGTAAAAACGATGACAACAATACACCAAAAATTGTAGTTGCATACTGCAATTCCGCCTCATTTGAATAGCCCGATTTGTAGATAAAATTTAGGATAAAATTTCCTCCAAAAACAGCAACCAAAGACGCCGTTATTCCAATCGACAATACCACAACCGTAGACAATTTTAAAATGCCATTTACATTTTCTTTATTTGCAATTTTCCGAGTAAACATGGGCAAAAGTTGCGTGCTTAAAAGGGTGCTAAAAATAAGTGCGGCATCGAGTAAACGATAACTTTGAGCGTAAATTCCGGCCTGATAATATCCCTCCGAAATAGGCTTTAAATAAGTGGTTAAGCCATCTAAAGAATATTGGCGAATCATTAAGGCGTCAACGCGGGTAAACACGCTCATTGCCAATGCCATCACGGCAAACCATCCAACCTTCTGAATCCAATTTTTTAGGGTTTCGTTTTCGAGGGACAAAGTAGCCGTATAATCGGTTGGAGGCTCAGCATTATCTGTCCTTTTCACTAAAATTAACCCCAGAATAACGGCGAGGAAATACCCACAAGTTTGAGCAATTAAAAATAAGGTAATTCCTTGTTCAGCAATGAATTGATTTTCGTAAAAATACAAAAATACACTGCATAAAATGAGGGCAACAAAACGGTCTAAAACACTGAGAATACTGTCGGCAATAAATCGATGTCGGCCCTGCAAAACCGCCCGAAACATCAAAGAAAAAGAGGCCAAAATTTGGTTGAATGCAACCAATGCCAATAATTTAAGATCCAAATTCTGATTCAGCCCTGCGGCAAACACCAAAATCAGGTATAATAACCCCAAGAGCAAACGTAAGCTTAAGATTCTCTTTTTGTGAACCAATCTTCCGGCAGCTGAAATTTCACGAGAGATGTAATTGTTCAAACCGGCATCTAACAAAACGGCAAAAAGCAATCCTAAATTAAACAGAACGAAGTACTTACCATACCATTCGTCGCCAAGTTTTAATTGTACCGTTCTTTCAATGGCAAAAATCCACAATGGTTTAATGAGCCAATTTAAGGCTTGCAACCAAAGTTGATTTTTAAAAAACGCTTTCGACATTCGCTGCGAAGATAAAAGATAAAATTTAAGGTTTGGTGTTTAATGTTTATCGCCCCGCCATCGTTGGGGCGAACTGTATTCTCCCTAATCTTTCTAATCTTTCTAATCTTTCTAATCTTTCTAATCCCTCTAATCATTCTAATCATTCTAATCTTTCTAATCCCTCTAATCCCTCTAATCTTTCTAATCATTCTAATCTTTCTAATCATTCTAATCTTTTTAATCCTATTTCTTACCTTTGCGCCGTGCACGACATTGAACCTCACTTTGCTTGGTTAAATATATACAGCGCGGCGGAAGATAGCGCCTCTCCATTTTATGGCAGAGAATACAGCGAATTTTATTACGATAAAACCGTTTATAATTATTTAATTCACCCTCAATGGGATCATTTTGGAAGTAGCACTTTATATATCAAAATTTTATTTGCCGATTACGAAGAAGGATTTGTAATTATCGAAATGATTGGTGAATGGAATGATGCATTGTACAACGACATTATGCAATTAAAGCGCGAAGTCTTAGAGATTTTGGGCGCAGAAGGCATCAATAAATTCATACTCATTGGCGAAAGCGTAATGAATTTTCACGCATCCGACGATAGTTACTATGAAGAATGGTTTCAAGATGTTGAAGACGGTTGGATATCCCTCATCAATTTTAGAGAACATGTACTCGAAGAATTTAGAAAAAATCATATCGATTATTACCTGAATTTTGGGGGCGACTTAGACGACGTATTGTGGCGCAAACTCGGACCCAGACAACTCTTTCAGCATGTTGAGGGAATTTTGTCGAAACGATTGAATTAATCCATTCTTCGATTTTCTCGCATTCTTGGTTGCAATTGCTTAATTTTGCCATTCATTTAGAATTAATTATGAGAGAAATTGCTTTCCGTGAAGCCCTTCGTGAGGCCATGCAAGAAGAAATGCGTGCAGATGACCGCGTATTTTTATTGGGAGAAGAAGTTGCTGAATATAACGGTGCTTATAAAGTAAGCCAAGGTATGTTAAATGAATTTGGTGAAAAGCGTGTCATTGACACCCCAATCGCCGAACTTGGTTTTGCTGGTATTGCAGTTGGTGCGGCCATGAATGGGTTACGCCCAATTTGCGAATTCATGACATTCAACTTTTCATTGGTGGCAATCGATCAAGTCATTAACTCAGCTGCTAAAATCAATAGCATGAGCGATGGTCAGTTCTTATGTCCAATTGTTTTCCGCGGTCCTACAGGAAGTGCAGGTCAATTGGCTCAACAACATTCTCAAAACTTTGAAAACTGGTATGCAAACACTCCTGGTTTAAAAGTGGTTGTGCCTTCAAATCCCGCAGATGCTAAAGGTTTGTTGAAAAGCGCTATCCGCGATGAAAATCCTGTGATTTTCATGGAAAGTGAGCAAATGTATGGTTTCAAAGGAATGGTTCCAGATGGCGAATACATCATTCCAATCGGAAAAGCAGATGTAGTGAAACAAGGTACAGATGTTACAATCGTGAGCTTTGGTAAAATGATGCTCCGTTGTTACGATGCCATTCAAGCATTAGAAACTGAAGGCATTAGTGTTGAATTAATCGATTTACGTACAGTTCGACCAATTGATTACGACACTGTGATTGAATCTGTTAAGAAAACAAATAGATTGGTTGTGGTTGAAGAAGCTTGGCCTTTGGCAAGCATCAGTTCAGAAATTAGTCACATTGTTCAACGTAGAGCATTCGATTATCTAGACGCTCCAGTTCACCGTGTAACAAGCATGGACACAAATTTACCTTACGCTCCAACATTCGTTGAAGCTTATTTGCCAAACGTAGAAAGAATTGTAAAAGCAGTGAAATCTACGATGTACAAATTGTAATTATAATCCAAATTATATAAGATGAAAAACCTCCTAACGGGAGGTTTTTTTGTGTTACTTCACCACAATTCCGGCTTCAACAATTTTACCCACTTCATAAAGCGGTAAACCATTGTCTGAAAACAGCTTAACCACATCAAGTTTACTTTCCTCAGATACCGTAAATAACAATCCACCATTGGTTTGTGGATCTACAATCCATGCAAATGAATCCTGATTGCTCAACTGAACATCCTTTTCGTAAGCATTCCAATTGCGCATTGCGTTGTCGGGCAAAACAAAAGAACTTGCCAATGCTTTCGCTTCTTCTTTTAGAGGGACATTCATGAATTCAATTTCCGCACCCACACCAGAAGCCTTGCAAACCTCCAATAAATGACCTAAAAATCCGAAGCCCGTAATATCCGTCATGGCATGTACCCCCCCAATTTTACCCAATTCATATCCAATCTGATTTGTAGAAGTCAACAAATCATACAAAGCTTTATCTTGTTCAGTCGTTGAAATGCCTCTTTTATGGGCCGCTGCCAACATGCCAATTCCTAGAGGTTTGGTCATGTAAACAACATCATTGATTTGGGCATCGGCATTTGTTTTTAGGTTGGCCTTTGACACCAATCCCGTCACGCTCAATCCAAAAATCGGCTCTTTACCATCAATGCTATGTCCGCCAGCAACTGGTACGCCCAATTCACCGGCTAAGTCCATCCCTCCTTTCAATACTTCTCTACCCATTGCAACAGGTAAAATATCGAGCGGCCAACTAAATACGGCATTCGCCATAATCGGACGTCCTCCCATTGCATAGATATCACTCAGCGCATTTGCAGCAGCCGTTCTACCAAAGATCGTAGCATCGTTTACCATTGGCGTGAAAAAATCGACTGTTTGTAACAGCAGTTGACCATCCCCCAAATCATATACTGAACAATCATCATTCAAATGGTTGCCCACCAACAATTGATTGTATTTCGCTAAATCCACATTTAATCCCTGCAACATTTCTTGTAGCACCGCCGGTTGTATTTTACATCCACAACCGCTGCCCTTGGAAATAGAAGTGAGAATAATTTCGTGTTTCATTTTTGCAAATATCGCAACAAATAAAATAGTTGGCCCATTTTTTGGGGGCAAATATGAAAATAAGTGTATTTAGGAGTATACAACCTAAAATTAACGACTATGAACAACCGAGTTACTTTTTACATCAGCGCAGTGGGATTATCTGTTTTTTGCGCATTGCTTTTTTCAATGAAATCAGCTGAGAAAGTTGCACCAACAGAAAGAAAAATTGAAAACACTGCTTACCAGTCTGGAGAAATTTTAAACTATAGAATCCACTATGGAATTATCAATGCTGGTTTGGTAAACATGACAGTTTCTGAACCCCTTACAATCAACAATAAAAGTGCATACAATTTAAAGGTAGAAGGTGAAACCCTAAAATCTTTTGATTGGGCTTATAAAGTGAGAGATAAATTTGAAAGTTGGGTTGATGGCGAATCTCAAGCTCCAATTAGATACGCTAAAACCGTTCGTGAGAACGCCTATTTTAACCAAGACATTGCAATCTACAACCACTCTGAAAAATGGCTCAAGAACAAACAAGGGCAATTGACCATCCCTCAATATACGCAAGACGTTGCTTCTGCCATCTATTACATGAGAACTTTAGATTATGCCAATGCAAGCGTTGGAACAACTTATCCGATTGATGTTTATCTCGACAACAAAATCTATAACTTAAATGTAAAGTATATGGGTAAAGAAGTCATCAAATCGGACATCGGTAAAATTAGATGTTTCAAAATCAAACCTCAACTGGTTGTAGATAGGGTTTTCAAACGCACCGATGCAATGACTGTTTGGGTTACTGATGACGAAAACAAGGTTCCAGTTCGTATCCAAACCGATATTCGAGTGGGTTCATTAAAAGTAGATTTGGTAAAATACCAAAACCTTAAAAACCCAATGACTTGTCTCGTGAAGTAATTAATTATCGCCAAGGTATATTCTTGGCACCCTCTGAGAAATTCCTGTTAAGATTTCATAAGAAATGGTCCCGCCCCGGCGGGCCATTTTGTTTATAGACAAATGCTCACCAAAAATCTCAACCCTGTCGCCCTCAATGCAAGGAATGTTTGTGACATCTACCATCGACATATCCATACAAATGTTGCCTACAAAAGGAGCTTCGATTCCATTGATCAAAACAGAACCAACCTTTTTGCCAAAACGTCGGCTTAAACCGTCGGCGTAGCCCATGGCAATGGTTGCAATTCGGCGTTTGTTAGGTTCATTGTTGTGCAAACCATAACCAATTCCCTCGTTTTCAGCAATTTCATGAATTTGAGTGATGGTCGAATATAAACTTGCAACCGTTTGTAAATCTGTATTCTCAGTTCCATTTGGCTCCAAACCATACAATCCTATTCCCAAACGAACCATGTTGCCTTGTAACTCACTAAACCTTTCTATGCCACCCGTATTGCTAATGTGTTTTAAAATAGAATAGCCTAAAAACGACTCAATGCCCTTCGCCATTTCAAAAAAAGTGACAGCCTGCTTCTCTGTAAATGCATCTTTTTGTTCATCTTCCGAAACAGCCAAATGACTAAAAACACTCATCACCTTAATGTTCGAAGGAATCATTTTTACCGCCGATAAAATTTCCGCCGGATTAAATCCCAAACGGTGCATTCCCGTATCAATTTCCAAATGAATTCGTCCCTCTTGTCCCTCCAAAATAGTCATGTAGCTCTGTAAATTCGATAAGCTGTAAACCACAGGTTCGAGGTTATATCGATTCAAAACATCCATGGTTTGAGCATCGGTGTTCATCACCATAATGGGTGCATGAATGCCAGCTTCTCTTAAGGCAACGCCTTCGTCGGCAAAGGCAACTCCAAGGTAATCAACGTTTAAATCTTGCAAGGTTTTCGACACTTCAAAAGTTCCACTGCCATACCCAAACGCTTTCACCATACACATCATTTTGGTATCGGCAGAAATCTTTCGTTTGAAATATCTCAAGTTATGTTTGATAGACTCCAAGTGAATCTCCAAACTCGTTTTGTGAAGCCTTTCCTTTAAAATTTCAACCACCTGCTCCAAATGAAATTTGCGGGCCCCTTTCACCAAAATAGCCGTTGAAGTAATGTCTAGCAAACAGCCCGATTGAATCAACTCTTCAGTATTTGTAAAATATTGAACCTCTATACTTTCAGAAAATTGAAGCTTGTATTGACCAAGGTAAAAGATGCGGCTAATTGATTTGTGATTCAAAAGTTGAATCACTTTCTGATCAACTTTATCGGAATGCCCAATTTGATCCATTTCCGACAAAATTAACATCAACGGAAGATTGGGCTGTTGACGCTGGATCACATCAATTGCAATACCCAAACTTTCAATGTCATTTGAATAACTATCGTTCAGAATCACATTTCCACGTTTTCCCTTTTCAATGGTTAAACGATTGTGAATGGGCTTCAAATTTTTAAATTTCAAAATATGCGCCTCATCCCAACGTTCAAAGGCATAAAGCACACAAAAACATGTCATTGCATTGGCAACCGAAGCCTCATCGAAAAATGGAATTTCCAACGAATGTTCTGTGCCTCTGTTGTAAAAATGAATGATTTGACCGGTTTTAGTTTTTTCAACATTCAGCAACCTAAATGTAGATCCTTCCGTGTATCCCCAAGTGATCAATCGGGTCAAAGGTTGTTCTTTTTTGAGGGACGCTAACCCTTCACTGAACGCTTCTATATCCCTCGGAAAAACAACCACATCTGCATCTTTACAGAGCTTTATTTTTTCCAATACTTTTTGACTTGTGCTCGAAAATCCAGCGTCGTGCTGACTTCCAAGGTGCGTCAAAACAGTCAACGAGGGCTGAATCATTTTCCAAAGGGCATCCATTTCACCAGTCTGCGAAATTCCAGCCTCTATCAGGGCCATTTGGTTTCCTGAAGCAACTCCAAGTAGAGAAATTGCAACTCCAAGTTGCGAATTGAAACTTCTAGGACTTCTATGAATCGAAAAATCGGATTGTAACAATTCATACAACCATTCTTTCACAACTGTTTTTCCATTGCTACCGGTAATGCCTACAACGGGAAATGAATATTGTTTCCGATGTTGCTCCGCCAATGTTTGCAAAGATTTCAAAGATGATTCCACCACCAGAAAACAGGCATCCGGATATTGAGAAATTTCGATTTGATAAGCACTTTCAACCAAGAAAACACGAATTCCTTTGTTGTAAGCTTGCGCAATAAAATCGTGTCCATTTCTAAACTCACCTTTTAGAGCAACAAACATTGCATTTTCTGGCACAGTTATTTTACGGGTATCAAATACAATCTCGGAAATTAAAACTTCCGATGCTGAGGCACCCAAGCTTTGCGCTTGAATTACATTTTGAATATGAGATACCAAAAAATTCAAGTTAACTGTCTCTTAAATTAATTTCTGCACTGTCGCCAATATTCAAACTATGAACTGCCCCAATTAAACTTGCATCACTCCCCATCAAAGAGTTTTCAATGATTGCATTTTGCAACGATGCATTCATTCCAATGATACTATTTTTAACAATTGAACGAGAAATATAAGCACCATCTCCAATACTCACATCTGGACCAATGATGCTATTTTCAATTTTTGCAGTTGGCGAAATATGAACCGGTTGTACAATGATGTTCCCCAGTTTTGTTAGATATCCAAAGTCTTGATTATTTAGACGCTTCAATAAATTCTTATTGGTTTGAAGAATCACATCTTTTTTACCACAATCGAACCAAGTTGACACGCCAAAGGTATTCATTGTCGCCCCTTTTTCAATCATGCATTGAAGGGCATCGGTTAAATGATATTCATTATTCGTTTTAATTTCATTTTGAATGAGGTATTCCAAACATTCAAACAACATGGTCGTTTCTTTAACATAGTAAAGTCCCACCAATGCCAAATTAGAATGAGGGATATTGGGCTTTTCAATTAATTTAGTTATTTGACCATCTGAATCAAGCTCGGCCACACCAAATAACCTTGGATCATCCACTTTTTTAACGCCCAAACTACTCGAATTTGCTGCCACAACCGACTTTAAATCGGCTTCAAAAATGGTATCGCCCAAAACAATGAATACAGGTTCTTCGTGATTCACTTCATCGCGGGTTAACCAAACAGCATGGCCAATTCCCTTTCCAACGGTTTGCATCACAAAGGTTAATTTGCATTGCGCGTAATTTTCAGTTAAATATTGCTCAATTCGATCTCCCAAATAACCAATGATAAACACAAAATCATCAATTCCAGCATTCACCAGATTGTCCATAATATGCCCTAATATAGGTTTACCAGCCACCGGAATCAGTGATTTAGGCTGAGTTTGGGTGTGAGGTTTTAATCGGCTTCCAATACCAGCAACAGGAATAATGGCTCTCATTGATACAAAAATAAGCGAAAAATCAAGACCAAATGCATTTACTTATATCCGATTCCAAGAAATTGAAACCGCCTGTTTCGATTCATCTAATAAATACAGTCCACTTCTTCTAAGTGTCAAAACTGCCAAAATTTGATCTTCTAAAACCATGACAGGAAGTTTATGCTTTGAAAGCAAATCAATCTTGGAATCAACAAACAAATCACTCAAATTTTTTTGTCCCTTCATCCCTAAAACCTGCATTTTATCGCCCTTTCTCCATTGCCGCAAAACCAGCTTTTCATTTAATATAGCCGCATCAAAATAATAAACATTGGGCAATTTAAAATCTACATTTTCAATATCAATAATCTCAATATCAATCCTATAATCGCCAAAAAAATATTCACCTACAGCACCAATATTTACTTGTAAATCGTCATTATCCCTCTCTTCTGTTAAAATCGTGGTCAACCCATCTCTATTCTTAACCAAACTCCATTTTGAAGACTTCCAAAAACTACCAATCCTTTGATTTTTAGAAACGGCTTGTGAAATTTGACTTTCACTAAAACCAAGGTATCTAAATTTGCGAAGCACCCCGGGTAAATTGTATTTTTCTTCAATGAATTCTTGAGGGACATCGATCTGTTGGCTATTGTGTTTTACAAACTGCATCCATCTCACTTCAAATTGCTCTAAATAATCCTTTTCTTGCTCCCGGTTCAATTTTGTAATCAACTGATATTCATTGGCAATATTCGGAAATTCTTCTTTCAAACTTGGCAACAACAAATGTCTGATTTGATTTCTCAGGTACTTCGTTTTGGAATTGCTGCTGTCTTCCCTCCAAAGAATTGCGTTTTGTGCGGCAAATTCTGCAATTATTTTTCGCGAAATATGCAAAAAAGGTCGAATGATATGTCCTCTAGTTTCAGGTATACCCAGCCAAGCATTGTGCATTTCATTTCGCATTAGGTAAATGAAGAAATTCTCCAATTCATCGTCTTGATGGTGAGCAGTTGCAATACTTTGTGCCTTGGTGGCATGTAAAACTTCATCAAAAAATGCATACCGAATATCTCTGGCAGCCATTTGAATTGAAACACCTAACTCATTCGCAATCTTCTCAGTATCAACAAATTTAACAAAAAACGGAACACCTAACTTAGAGCATTCTTCTTCAACAAATTTGGTATCTCCATCACTCTCCACTCCCCGTAAACCAAAATTCACATGAGCCACCACGCAAGGCCATTGATTCATCACAAAAACATTCAAAAGAACCATCGAATCAAGTCCTCCACTCACCCCCAAAACAGTCAGTTGTCGGTCTAATTGCCAATTCTGTAGATTCATCAATGCTTTAAAAGAATTTAACACTTAATTTGCATAAGTTTTACTTTGCAATGGTACTCAAGTACAAAGAACATATTTTTAAGCTTTGGTTGTTCGTTTTAATTTCAATTTCACATGGAATTTTAACAGCGCAACCAATTTCTTTGAGTGCCAAAAAAATGAAATCAATCCAAATTGATGGCCATGGTGGGCAATTGCTCAAAGGCAATGTACAATTTGAACAACAAGGATCTAGAGTTTATTGCAATGAAGCGGAATACGACCCACAAACAGAATCCCTCAAAGGTTATGGCGATGTAAAAATTGTGAATGCAGAAGGGACAGTTGTAACAGGAAATACACTTATTTTCGACAATGCTACTCACACTGCTAAAGTAGATGGCAATGTAAAATTGGTTGACAATACAATGACCCTTTTAACTCCTTGGCTCCAATACAATACCCAAACAAGGGTTGGTTGGTATGGTAGCGGAGGCGTTATAAACGATAAAAAAACAAAATTAACCTCAGTTTCTGGTAGCTATAATCCAGTAAGTAAAACGTTATTCTTCAAACAAAACGTAGTGCTTCAAACCCCCGATTATACCATTAAAACTGACACACTTCAATACAACACACAATCAAAAACTGCGCGTTTCTTTTCTTTTACCCAGTTAGAATACGAAACCCAAACAATGGTTTTTGAACGTGGGAATTATAGCACAGAAACAGAACAAGGAACTTTCTATCAAAAGGTTGGAATGTTCGACAACGACAAAACCCTAGTTGCCGATTCAGTGTATGTCAATAAAAAGAATAAAAAAGGAACAGCCTACAAAAATGTCTTCTTGGTTGACTCCAATGAAAATTGGAGAGTGTGGGGACAAAAAGCCGATTACACAAAAAATACAGGTGAAATTACCATCACTGGAAATCCATTGGCCCTTCAAATTGACAAATCTGATAGTTTCTTCATCAAAGCCGATACCCTGTTTTACAGCAAAGACAGCGCCACACAACATCAAAAAATTAAAGGTTGGTTCAATGTCAATTTCAAAAGAAACAATGTTTCTGGAACTGCCAAAACCCTTGAATATCGATCTTCAGACAGTACATTTAAACTTAGAGGAAATCCTGTTTTGTGGGATTCGCTCACGCGCATGAGCGGCGACACCATCAATCTATTCTTAAAGAATAAAAAACTGAGTCACAGCACCATGTATAAACATGGTTTTATTGCCATGCAAGAAGATGAAAACAGATTCAGTCAGATTTCAGGTGATTCTATGACCCATTGGCTCGATGCAAACCAAAAACTCACCCAAACCCTTGTCCATAAAAATGGCAAAAGTGTATATTTCATGAGGGAAAAAGACTCAATTTCATCTGTATTCGATATAGAATGTACCAATATCCGTTTCCAATTCACAAACAATAAAATATCAAACGTTTACTTTTATGTTAAACCAATGGGAAAAATTTATCCCCTTGAGTTATTCCCCCAAGAAAAAAACAAATTGGTTGGTTTTAAATGGGACATTGAGAACAAACCTAAAAGAAATATTTTCGGAAATCAATTTACGCCTTTAATTCCTAAAACTTCATACGCATTGAATCCTAAAAAACCCAACAATAAAAATAAAGGCAAGAAGAAAAAAGATAAGAAATGAAGAAGATTTTAGCCATTATCATATTTCATTTTTTTCTATTAGACGCAAATGCCCAACTGATTGGCTTGTGCCTAGATACCACAAATGCGCCAATAGGTGGTGTTCAAATTTATGAGAAGACATTAGGTACAAAAATGGGTCAATCAAAAATAGATGGTTATTTTAAATTAGAACTAAAAGCGGGCATTTATAAACTGGTTTTTTCTCATCCAGAATTTTTCAACCAAGAAGTAGCCATTGTTGTTGAAGCTAAATTTAAAGATACAATTACCGTTGTTCTTGTCAGACAGGTAAATAAAATCAATGTGGTTCATGTGACGGCAAAATGGAAAGATCCAGGTCCCGATTACATGCGAAAAGCGATCGCTAGAAGAAATATTTGGGCCAAAAGAATACCCGCACAATCTGCAGATATTTACATTCGCGCCTTTGAAGATTTAACCATTCGCAAAACACCCGCTCAAATTACCGCTGAAGCTGAAAAAGAACCCAATGCCAATGACCCAAAAAAGGAAGAAGCTTCTGGAAACTTCGTAGAAATTACAATGAAGCGCGATTGGTCTCCGCCAAATAAAATCAAGGAAGTGAAACAAGGGGTTTCGGTGCGCGGAGATAAATCAGGATTGTATTATCTCTCAACAATTGAAGGCGACTTTAACATTTATCAAAATCTAATGAACCTGCCGGGCTTATGCCCCCTTCCTGTAATGTCGCCGCTCTCTAGCAGTGCCATTTTAGCCTACCGGTTTCGTTTCATTGAAAGCTACAACCACCCCGTTTATGGCAGGATGCTAAAAATTAAAGTCGATAGCCGTCAAACTTCCAATTCCACTTTTTCTGGTGAAATTCACCTTGTGGATTCCTCTTTTTACGTGGCTAAAATTGTACTGAATGTTCCCAAACATTTGATGGCAGAGTACGATGAAATGACACTCACACAAAACTATAGACTTTCTTCAGATTCGAGCATACTCATTGATTCACAACGATTTAATTATGGCATTAGAAATGGTTCTTTCAAATCGAAAGGTGAAACAAAGGTCATTTACTCAAACATTATTACAAACCCCAATTTCCCTAAAAATCATTTTGGCTTAGAATTGAGTAAAGTTGAACAAGATGCCTACGAAAAAGATACTGCTTTTTGGGCTCAAAAAAGACAAGTTCCTTTGACCCTCATTGAACGCACCTTCATCAATAAATTGGATAGCATCAAACGCGCTCATTCATCTGATGTATATTTAGATAGCTTAGAAAAACTCGCCAATAAAATCACACTGAAGAGTCTGTTTTTAGAAGGACAAGAATATCAAAGCCGCCGAAAAGGATTGAATTTGCAGTTTCAACCACTCATGTTTATTTGGCAACCATGGTGGCCCGGTGGAAGTCGCATCACTTTGTTCAATCGAATTGTGAAAACGTTTGAAAATAAAAAAGAAATAAACTTCAACGAAAATTTATCTTACGGTTTAAATAATAAAGACTTAAGAGGTACAGTTGCATTCTCAACTTTATACAATCCCTACAAAAGAAAGGTGATTTATGCTTCAGTGGGAAGAGATTTTGGTTTTGTAAATCCATTTGCAGCTTATATAGATTTATTTCGGAGGGACAATTTCTACCAGCACGATCACATTTCGGTTTACCACAGACAAGAAATTGTAAATGGATTATTTTTAAGGATACGAACTGAGTTTAGCGATCGAAAAGACATTTCGTACTTCAAATTTTCGTCAACTGGCGATAGTTTATTCGAAAACAACACACCTTTAAAATTCAATGCGCATAGGGCCTTATTTGCCGATATCACTTTGTCATATACCCCATTCCAGCGGTATTTAAGTGAGCCAAAACAAAAAATCATTTTAGGTTCAACGTGGCCAACATTTGTGATAGATTATCGCAGGGCGGTTCCTGGAATTTTCAATAGCACCATCGATTATCAATACTTGGAATATAGAATTGAACATGATTTTCCTTGGGGATTATTTGGAAAGAGTGAATTGAGGGCAACAAGTGGTGCCTTTTTGTCGCACAAAAACATCAACGTCATTGATTATCGATATCAGCGCAGAGGTGATGCTTCCATTTTTACGCCGCCGATGTATGCATTCCAAATGTTAGACAGCACTTTCAAAACCTTTAAAAGGTATTATGAGGTGCATTACCGCCATCATTTTTATGGATCGCTGCTCAATAAGATTCCATTGGTAAAGAAATTAAATCTTTATGAATCGGTGGGAATGAGTATGTTATATGCGCCAGAGCGAAGGAACATGATGTATTACGAAATGTATTTTGGGATTGATAAATTGGTTAAAATCTGGCGTGATCGGTTCAAGATTGGCATTTTTTATTGCGTTGGGTATTCAAATTTATTTGATGCACCGAGAACTGCATTTAAGATTAATTTCGAATTTTACGATCGCAGCAGCAACAGTTGGTAAATTAATTTTGAGGGACATTGGCCTGGTGGCGAAAAATGGGCAAAAAAAAAGGCCATCAAATTGATGGCCTCCAAGAAATTCAAAAAAATTCTATTATGGTAGTCTTTTGACGTCTACCGCATTTAATCCTCTTTTGCCTTCTTTTAGATCGTAAGATACTTTGTCGTTTTCATTGATCTGATCAATTAGACCTGATACGTGCACAAAATGCTCAGTACCTGATCCGTCTTCGGTGATAAATCCAAACCCTTTAGTGTTATTAAAGAATTTGACAGTTCCAGTTTTCATTATTAAATTTATATTAAGTTCTACAAATATAAGGGAATAAATGATAAAACAAAGTTTGTGTTGCAGAAAATGCAAAATTTTTTCAAAAAAATATTTTTAACCCGAAAACACTCCCTCGTTAACTCCAACAAAAAAGGCAGCCAATGCTGCCTTTTTTGTTATATCTTCTTAATTTTATTCTACTGTAACAGATTTTGCCAAGTTTCTTGGTTGATCTACATTACAACCTCTCATCACTGCTATGTGATAACTTAACAATTGCAATGGTATTGTATTAATTAATGGACTCAATGCTTCAATGGTTTCAGGCACTTCTATAATGTGATCTACCAATGAATCCAATCCTCTGTTGCCTTCTGATACAACCGCAATGACTTTACCTTTACGCGCTTTCACCTCTTGGATGTTGCTCACCACTTTTTCGTAGTGTTCACTGTTTGTTGCAATCACAACCACTGGCATCTCCTCATCGATCAATGCAATTGGACCATGTTTCATTTCTGCGGCAGGATATCCCTCAGCATGAATGTAACTGATCTCTTTTAATTTCAATGCACCTTCCAATGCCACTGGGAAATTGTATCCACGGCCCAAATACAAGAAATTCTTTGCATCTTTATATTTGTCTGCCAAATCAACAATCATATCATTCAATAACAATGCTTTCTCAATTTTTGAAGGAATTTTTTCCAATTCATCCATGAAAGCGGTAATTTCTTTGATGTTCATGGTGCCACGCAATTTTGCCATGCCCACCGCCATCAAAGCCAAAACTGTAACTTGAGCTGTAAATGCCTTCGTACTTGCCACCCCAATTTCTGGGCCAGCATGCGTATACGCTCCTGCATCACTCATTCTTGGAATGCTACTTCCTACAACATTACAAACACCAAAAACCGATGAACCCTTTCTCTTTGCCAACTCCATGGCTGCCAAAGAATCTGCGGTTTCACCAGATTGAGAAATTGCAATAATTAAATCGTCTGGATATAAAACAGGATTTCTGTATCTAAATTCGGATGCATATTCTACCTCAACAGGAACCCTTGCCAAATCTTCAAATAAATATTCAGCAACCAAACCTGCATGCCAGCTCGTACCACATCCAATTAAAATTAAACGTTTAATTTCTTTCAGTCTGTCGGCGTAATCTTCCATGCTGCGCATCATGATTTCACCAGTGCCAGCATCGAAACGACCTCTAAAGCTATCGAAAATAGAACGCGGTTGTTCGTAAATTTCCTTCAACATGAAATGCGGATATCCGCCTTTTTCAAGTTGCTCTAAATTCAATTCAAGTTCTTGAACATAAGGAACTTGAACAACATTGTCAATCGATTTAATAATCAGTTCTTTTTTCTCTACAATGGCAATTTCACCATCGTTTAAATACACGACTTTGTTGGTGTATTCAACAATTGGAGTTGCATCTGATGCAAAGAAAAATTCACCCCTATCTTTTCCCATTCCCACAACCAAAGGACTTCCTTTTCTTGCAGCAATGAGGTGTTCTGGATGATTTTTACTTAAAATGACAATTGCATAAGCCCCAACAACTTGTTTGAGCGACGACCTCACTGCATCTGCCAAAGGCAAACCAGTATGTTCCATCACGTCTTCAATTAAATGCGCCAACACTTCTGTGTCGGTATCACTTGAAAACACGTGCCCACGAAGTTTAAGTCTCTCCTTAAGCGTAGCATAATTCTCAATAATGCCATTGTGAATGATGCTCAAATCGCCAGACTGACTCAAATGCGGATGCGCATTTTCGTTATTTGGTTCTCCATGTGTAGCCCAACGGGTATGTCCCATTCCAATGGTACCAGAAATATCTTGTCCCTCAGTAATGGCTTCTAAATCAGCAACTTTTCCCTTTTGCTTGTAAATACGCATATCGCCGTTCAACAAGGAAACACCCGCACTGTCGTATCCACGATATTCTAAACGTTTAAGTCCTTTAACAACAATAGGAAACGCTTGTTTATTTCCGATATAGGCAACAATACCACACATGATTTATATATAATTATAGATTAAGCTAAACCGAAAGCCGCTTTCGTAGCGCTCACAGCATTTGTTTCTTCCCAAGGGAATAATTTTACAGTTACTTTTAGTTCATTCGGTTTACCCGGGTTGAACACTTTAGTGACTGTTTCTGGATTGCGACCCATGTGTCCATAGGCAGCGGTTTCCAAATAAATAGGAGTTCTTAAGTTAAAGCGTTGCTCAATATGGTAAGGTTTTAAGCTAAATTCTGGCATATTCTTAACAATTGATGCAATTTCACCGTCGTTTTTACCCACCTTAGAAGTTCCATAAGTATCTACATAAACACCTACTGGTTCGGCAACTCCAATGGCATAACTCACTTGAACCAAAATTTGGTCGCAAACACCAGCAGCAACTAAGTTCTTAGCAATGTGACGGGTTGCGTATGCAGCGCTTCTATCTACTTTTGAGGGATCTTTACCTGAGAACGCTCCACCACCATGTGCACCGCGACCACCATAAGTGTCAACAATGATCTTACGACCGGTTAAACCGGTATCGCCGTGAGGACCACCAATCACAAATTTACCAGTAGGGTTAATGTGATAAGTGATGTTGTTGTCGAACAAATATTGCAAAGAAGCATCCAATTTTGCTTTCACTCTTGGAATCAAAATTTGAATAATATCGCTAGAAATCTTCGCCAACATTTCGTTATCTGCTTTCAACACATCTGAATCAGATTGAGAAGCAGGCTTCACAAAATCGTCGTGTTGAGTAGAAATAACAATGGTATCGATTCTCAAAGGTTTGTGTTCATCAGAATATTCGATGGTCACTTGGCTTTTAGCATCGGGACGTAAATAAGGAATTTGGTTATTCTCTCTGCGCATTTCAGCAAGCTCTTGCAATAGCATGTGAGCCAACATTAATGGAAGAGGCATATAATTTTCGGTTTCGTTGGTTGCATAACCAAACATCATACCTTGGTCGCCGGCACCTTGTTCTTCAGGATTTTTGCGTTCTACACCTTGGTTAATGTCGGCACTTTGTTCGTGAATGGCTGATAAAATACCGCAGCTATTCGCATCGAACATATATTCACTTTTGGTATATCCAATTTTCGCAATGACACCGCGTGCAATGCTTTGAACATCTAAATAAGCTTGAGATTTAACTTCGCCCGCTAACACAACTTGACCTGTTGTTACCAAGGTTTCGCAAGCCACTTTACTGCTAGGATCATAAGCCAAAAAATTATCGATAAGCGCGTCAGAAATCTGATCTGCTACTTTATCTGGGTGTCCCTCAGACACCGATTCGGAAGTAAAAAAATACGGCATTTTTTAATATTTTCACAAATATACAAAGTTCGATGCGAATTTTATAAAACGGCTTTGTAAGTGGTCGTTTTTCTTACACTTGATCACAAAAAATTTGGTATCTTTGCATTCTATGTTTGAAAACCTGCAATCCAGATTAGAAAAAGCATTTAAATTGCTGAAAGGACAAAGCAGCATCAATGAGCTGAACGTAGCAGAAACGGTGAAAGAAATACGCCGTGCCCTTATTGCTGCCGACGTAAACTTTAAAGTTGCTAAAACATTCACCGATGATGTTCTAGAAACCGCCCGTGGTCAAAATGTAATTAAATCTGTTTCCCCTGGCCAATTACTTACAAAAATTGTATACGATGAATTGGTTCAACTTCTTGGAGGTACAACGCAAGAGCTTTCTACCAAAGGTTCTCCTTCTATCATACTGATTGCCGGTTTACAAGGTTCTGGTAAAACCACGTTCACAGGCAAATTGAGTAAGTACCTCAAAAGCCAAGGTAAAAATCCTTTGGTGGTTGCTGGCGACGTTTACCGTCCAGCTGCGAGAGAACAGTTGCGTGTGCTTGCAAGCCAAACAGAAGTGGGTTACTACACCGAAAATGAAAATAACAATCCGATTAACATCGCAGAAAATGCGATAAAATATGCGAAAGCCAACAATCACAATGTTGTAATTGTTGATACCGCTGGCCGTATTGCCATCGATAAAGAAATGATGGACGAAATAGCGTCCCTCAAAAAAGCAATAAACCCTACCGAAATTTTGTTTGTTGTTGACTCAATGACCGGTCAAGACGCCGTGAATACCGCCAAAAACTTCAACGATATTTTGGATTTCACTGGTGTGGTGTTAACGAAATTAGATGGTGACACCCGCGGTGGTGCTGCCCTTTCCATTAAATCGGTGGTGAACAAACCAATTAAGTTTGTTTCTAACGGTGAAAAAATGGAAGCCCTCGATGTGTTCCACCCAGACCGTATGGCTGGACGTATTTTGGGTATGGGCGACGTGGTTTCTTTGGTAGAAAGAGCTCAGGCAAATTTCGACGAAGAAGAAGCTCAGCGTTTGTCGAAGAAAATTGCCAAAAACAAATTCGACTTTGAAGATTTCTTAGGCCAATTACAACAAATTAAGAAAATGGGTAACATGAAAGATTTGTTGGGTATGTTGCCAGGTGTTGGAAGTAAAATTAAAGATCTAGACATCGACGATAATGCTTTCAAAGGAATTGAGGCATTGATTCAATCGATGACACCGCAAGAGCGCGAAAAACCTGAAATTTTGAATGCTTCTAGAAAGCAACGCATTGCTTCTGGTAGCGGTCGTTCTGTTCAAGAATTGAATAAACTTTTGACACAATTTACCCAAATGCGTCAGATGATGAAATCTATGAACAACAACAAAGGGAAAATGCGTGGTATGCTAAAATAAAATACCATGAAAAAAGAACTTGCAAACATTCGAAAAGAGTATTTAAAGGGAAGTATTTCTGTTGATACAATGCCCGAAAATCCGCTCGAAGCGCTCCAAACTTGGGTCAATCAAGCCATTGAGTCGGAGGTTGAAGAACCAACAGCCATGAACATTGCAACAATTTCTAGCGGTAAGTTCCCGAATTCGAGGGTGGTTTTATTGAAAGAAATTAATTCTGAGGGACTTGTGTTCTTCACCAATTATAAAAGTCAGAAAGGTCAAGATATCGCAACGAACCCAAATGTAGCGATCAATTTCTTTTGGCCTGAATTGGAACGACAAGTGAGAATTCATTGTGTGGCATCAAAAATATCTTCCGTTGAAAGCGATACATATTTTTATTCCAGACCTAAAGCTTCTCAACTTGGTGCCATTGTGAGTGCACAAAGTGCTGAAATTGGAAAAGACGAAGATTTAGAATCGAAAATTACGGAAATTATAGAATCGAATCTAGAAATTAAACGCCCTGAATATTGGGGTGGCTATATTTTAGTGCCTGAGTATTTTGAATTTTGGCATGGAAGGGCAAGTCGCATACACGACAGGGTTGCATATTCAAAAACAACAGGTGCTTGGATTAAGAAGCGATTATCGCCTTAATTGATTGTCGTGAAACCTTTGCGAATCTTATTTGTCTTGAGCTTAGTCTGAAAATTTTTCCATTAAATCTGTAGAAATTCCAGTGAAGCTAAATCCACCATCATGGAAAAGGTTTTGCATTGTGACCATACGGGTATAATCGCTAAACAAACTCACACAATATTGCGCACATTGGTCTGCAGAGGCGTTTCCAAGAGGACTCATTGTATCGGCATAGTTGTAAAACGCATCAAATCCGCCTACTCCGCTACCAGCAGTGGTTTTGGTAGGGCTTTGAGAAATTGTATTTACACGAACCTTTTTAGATTTACCATAGTGATAACCAAAGCTACGGGCAAAACTTTCAAGAAGAGCTTTTGCGTCAGCCATTTCTCCATAATCTGGGAAAGTACGCTGAGCAGCAATGTAACTTAAGGCAAGTATAGAACCCCAATCGTTCATAGCATCTGCCTTCATTAAGGTTTGCATCAAGCGGTGGAACGACATAGAAGAGATATCGAATGACTGATGCATATATTCATAATTAGAATCTATGTAAGGATTTTTCTTGCGAACGTTCAAGCTCATGCCTACACTATGCAGAACAAAATCAATTTTACCGTTGAAGGCAGCCATAGAACCAGAAACGAGAGTTTGTAAGTCTTCCATTTTTGTTACATCAGCATAAATTAAAGGCACATTTAATTTCTTTGCCAATTCTTCGGTTTGACCAACACGGGCAGCCACAGGAGCGTTTGTTAAAACAATATTTGCACCTTCTGCAACGCATTGCTCAGCAACTTTCCATGCAATTGAAGCTTCGTTCAATGCACCAAAAATAATGCCATTTTTACCCTTTAAAATTTGATTTGCCATAAGATAATTTTGATGCAAAAATACTCCATTCCGAACACAAATGAAAATCTATTAATTTCTTATAAAAATTTATCATTTGAATACAGCCAAATGTCATTTTAGAATTTTAGATTCCACATTGCTTGAAAATGTAGATTATTATCGTTTTCTTTACACTTAAATAATTAACCTAAAGATGAATAAAAATTTACTCTCCATTTGTATCGCATTGCTAATCGGTGCAAACTTGTTTGGGCAATTTGTGAGCGACAATAAAACAATCGTGAACATGGCACCAGTTAAAACAGGTATGAAAAAGGTATCATCACGTTCTGCAACGAATCCTAAAACTTGCGACACTGATACGAGTTATTTTGCAAACCTATCAACATCAATTGCCAGCGGATCATATCAATACAGGTCGCTTAATATTGGAACTGGACAAGGTTTAGGCCAATTTTTTGGAGCTCCAACAACAATCACAGTTTCAGGTTTTAGATTCTATGGCTATTTTATTTACGACACTGTGACTAAGGTGAAAAGCACATACGTAAAATGTAACCTTTACAAAGCAGGTTCAGATTCATTACCTACAGGTTCTGCATTGGCAACTACAACAATAAAATTAGATACCATAAATGGGCCTTTGTATTTGAATAAAATCATGAGAGACGTATCGTTTTCTACACCAGTTGCATGTAATTTTCCTTACATCATTACGGTTGAGAGTGATAGCACAAGTTCTAAGCCTGGTATTGTTTCAAACGCATGGCAATATGGCGATGGCGAAGGCCGTAACTTAGCTGTTGGTTCAGTGAGCGGAAAATGGTACCGTTGTTTGCAATTGAACATTGGCGGCGTAAGCTTCGATGCTCATATGCAAATTTATCCGTTTGTAAGTTACAAATTTGGGACAGATTTTACGTCAAATATCAATTGCTATAACGTAATCGATACCATTCGTTTGACAAATTCTTACAAATCAAATGTTGGGGGAAGTGTATATTACAACCAATATCAATATTACGATGAACTTGGACTTGGTTACAACGATTATTGCCATACTTGGGTTATCAATGGTTCAACCTATTTATACAACCAAGTAGATGCAAAATTAAAATCAAGTTCAAAAAGTAACATCAACGTTGCATTGAGATCAATGGTTGTACCATATAAATCCGGTTTGTGTTATGATACTACCGTAAAAGATATTTACTTCAAACCAGCTATCCCTGGTTTATTCAAAGCTGCGAATGGTTGTATTGGTGACTCATTAAGAATGACTTTAACCGGTGATGCTGGGGTTACAATGAATTGGTTTAAAAAACAAACTGATGCAACGCCATTTCACAAAGGAATATCATATACCATTTCAAATGTTCAAAAAGCAGATACTTTCTATGTGCGTTCGATCAACGGACCATGTTCTTCTGGATTCTTAGCCATTTATCAGAAAGCTAGTACATATCCAACAACATTAACCACCAAGAATGATTCAATTTGTTCAAGTGCTACTGCAAATTTAGTTGCGTCTACAAATATTGGTTTGATTGAATGGTACACTGCAAAAACAGGTGGTACTAAATTGTCAACTGGCAATACATTCCAAACAAGTCAACTATTTGGCGATACTGCATTCTACGCACAAGCAAACAACAATGGTTGTATTTACAAAGGTGGTAGAGCTACTGTTAAAGCTTTCGTTGGAAGTTCTTATGCTCCAAGTTTACCTACCAATGTAAAAGATACAAGTGTTTGTTTTTCTTCAAGTTCAACAGTGAAAATTTCAGCAACACCGTCTTCAGGTGCATCATTGCGTTGGTATGATGTTCCGTTGGGAAGCACACCACTTTCAACAGGAAATACTTATGATGTCATCGTAAATTCTCGTGGAACACAAACTTTCTATGTAGAATGTTGGAATGGTATCTGCGGTAGCGGTAGAACAGCAGTTAACATTGTTGGTGCTAAATACCCATCTACATTTACAAGAACAAATGCAACAATCTGCTCAGGTGATTCAGCAACCGTTGGAGCATCAACACTTTGGGGTAACATTGACTGGTATACAAGTAAAACGGGATCTATCGTTTCTAACCAGAAAAATATAACCTTACAGGGTTTAACAAATAATATTAACTACATCTACTATAAAACTCGCGAAAACAATTGTGTTAGTCCTAACTTCGATAGCGTAAAAGTTACCGTGAATACTCCTCCAACTGTAACCAAAGTAACAAACAATGATGTTTGCCAAAAAAGCTTAGGAGAAATCAACGTTGAATTAGCATCTGGCAATATCAAGTGGTATACCGATGAAACTTCTACATCTACTTTTGCAACAGGCAAAACTGTTTCATTAGGACAAATGTGGTCTAACGTAACTTTATATTATGTAACTGAATCTAATGGTTGCTATGGTGTAAGAACACCAGTAACCGTAAAAGCATTGCCAAGACCTACTGCTGGTTTCACATGGACATTGGCTTGGCCTAGAATAGTATCTTGTACGCCGATTACAACTGCCGGAATGACATTCTCTTGGAATTGGGGAGATGGCAATTCAACAACAGGTTTACCTGCGAAACATACTTACACCACCGATGGCGATTACATCATTAAATTGGTCACTACAAGCACATCAAATGGTTGCACAGACACAGCCGATATTCTTGTCTCTGTGAATCATGTGAGCACTAAAAACATTAGCAATCCTACTGTAAGTGTTTATCCTAACCCAATAAAAAATGGTACAATGTTAAACATCCAAGGCATCAATGCTACTGAAATTCATTGGTATGATGTAAGTGGACGTGAAGTTGCAGCTGCAAAAGTAATCGATAACACAACTGTTGTTCCAACCAAATTGAACGCTGGTTTGTATTGGATCAAAGGTGGAAACAACGAACAAACGTTCAAAGCTTCTATCTATATCAACAACTAAGATTCATCTTATAAAATATCAAAAGGCTGTCCATTGGGCAGCCTTTTTTTATGCCATAAGATTTCATTCAATTCCAACAACATGATTTCAAACCCTAGCAATAAATGCCAAGAATTGCGAATTCGTGTTATAACTAAAATGCTCTTTGAATTTGGTGAACCGTTGAATCTTTGATTACCCTTTATCTTAAATTATAAGACATCATAAACACTAAAAAGCATCTAATGAATTGTATTCAATGCCATTCTTTAAGAATGATGTTCCTCAGAATCTTTGATTCCCATCGACATTAAATTGAATGCCATCACCAATAACATAATGGCAAGTCCAGGAATAATGGCCAAATAAGCTTTATCAATCACCAAATAACCTAAGTTTTCTTTCACCATAATTCCCCAACTTGGAGTTGGCGGCGCAACTCCCAATCCCAAAAATCCTAAACCCGCCTCCAATAATATAGCCGCCGCAAAATTTGTGGTAGCTAAAACAGTCAACGAGCCTTTCAAATTGGGTAAAATATGCTTAAACATAATATGAAACGAAGAAAATCCAGTAATCTTAGACGACAATACAAATTCTCTGTTTCTCAATTGCATCGTTTGACCCCTAACCACTCTGGCAACTTCCACCCAGCTGCTTAAACCCGTTGCCAACAAAACTTGAAAATATCCTTTTCCCAGAAAAAAACTCAATCCCAAGGCAATTAAAAGTGTTGGAACCGACCAAAATACCGTAATCAACCAAGTTAAAAATAAATCTATTTTACCACCAAAATATCCTGCTACCAATCCAATAAACACACCAATGATTAAACTAAGCGCCATGGCTAAAAATCCAATGCTTAATGAAACGCGGGTACCAATGACCAACCGACTAAAAATATCCCTCCCAAAACGGTCCGATCCAAGAATGAAGTTTCTAGTCTTAATCGAATTTCCATCAATAGAATCAAGACTTACTGTCATTTGAAGTCCTCGTTTTTCATTAAAAAAAGTGATATTTTTATTTTTGAGGGACATTGGGTGCGTTAAAGAAATTGAAATCATCTCACCCAAACCATCATCCCCCAAAAGCCAAAAAAAGACTGATTTTTCTTTCACTCTCTGCTTTTGAACAAACTTTACGGTTTCACCCGGCGACAAACTCGACCATTCAGGCATAATTTGATTTGAATCAACCGAAGAATCAGGAGTAATGGAATAGCCCAACAAACCCAATATAAAGAAGAAGGCACAAACAGAAAATCCTGTTAAAAATAATGGTTGTTTAAATATCTTTTTGAGCATTTACAATGCCGTTTTTATGGTATAAATCCAAAACTACAATAATTGCGGTAAAAGCCCATAATGGAACAGCAACTTTATCGTATTGACTATAGTTATTCAATATGGCATGTATGTAATAAGTAATTAAGCCCAAGAGAACAATTGAGGCTGTAAGTTTAACTTTGACTATATGTGTTTCATAAATAACTTTAAAGCCTGTAGAAATGGTTAAAAGTACCAAACTCGACCATACAATAAGTCCAATGTATCCCATTTCACTCATTGCCGAGAAAAATTCACTGTGAGCATCGCCTAAATCCCCAGAGTTTGTACTGATAATGGTGAGTTCCGAACTTTTTTGAAACGGGCCATATTTAAAAACATAAGTTCCTGGACCAAAACCAAAAAACGGACGTTCAGAAACCATTCTTCCCGCACATTTCCATCGGTTAATACGTTCTAAGTTACTCGGATCAGTTGTAATATTACTCACAGACTTAACATGTCCCTCAAGTTCATCGCTGCTCCCCTGTTTGTTTGCTTCTAAAGAATATAAAATTTCATCCTGCTGAATCACTGCGTAAGTTCCGATGCTGAAAAGCACTATGAAAATCCATGAAAACTTCACTTTCATGCTTAGCAAGCCCCAAACACCAAATGCCACAACCAAACTTAACCAAGTGGCCCTTGTAAAGCTCACAATAATTCCAAAGGTTAAAATAAATAAGGCAAAAAGAAGCAATGGACTAAAGAAAACATGAAAATTAAATTGTCTAACGTAAAAAGTATAGAAAAATAGAATGAAAAACGCAAAAGCAATTGAGGCAGCATACATTCCATGATCTGGGAAAAATGGCCAAGAAATTCCATAACTGGCACTCCTTGAAAATCCATCTACCGAATGCATAATCAATGTGTACCCTACACAAATTAGGGTGAAAATTGTAAACGCACTTAAAAACCAATGAATTTTTGAATAATCTCTAAATATTCGAATTCCAAAGAAAAAGAATAACGTTATATACCAAGTTCTTGCCAAACTATACTTTACACTAACCAAAGGCAATGAGCTAAAAATACTTGCTATCCAAAGCCAAGCCAAATAGATAACAACCATAATTACCAAAGGATGCTTCAATGTGTTTAAGTTAATTCGCCCTTCACGATACACATTAAAAATAAGTAGCAAGAATAAGAAAATATACATAGGTTCTGTTGGCAACGACATTCCGAAACCACCGAACAAATTGTCGTTATTGACAGACAATGGGGCCAAAGCTCCAAAAAACAAAAGTGCCTTTTCAGTATATAAAATGCTAATTAAAATTGCAGCAATTCCTATTGGCAATAATATGACCCAATAAGCTTGAAAAACTGTAGCAAAAGCAAAGCCGAATGCCAATAGCACCAACATCGAAAACAAAAGTATTTTTTGTTTTGCGCTTATTTGCAACGGCAGCAAATTCATAAATTATTAACGTCTAAACAATTCAATAGAAGCCAACATCAATGCGGTTGCAAAGAATGTTCCCAATACAGAAAGTACGATTATAAAAGTTCGTTTTGGCCAAGCCTTAATTTCAGGCATGGTGGCTGATTCAACGGTGAATTTATGAGATAATGTTTCTCCAACGTCGACCTTACGTTTTTCGTATTGCGTAATTAAATCACTTTCTTTTTCCTCTTCAAGTTTAATTAACTCATTCAACGCAATAAAATCACCGCCACTAGCAACCAACGTTTTTTGCTCTTCAAGAAGTTTCTTCATTTCACTCACTTTACCACTCGATTGCGCTTTGTAAATTTCTTCTGCCAAAGCCCTACTTTGCTCTTCGTAGTTGGTGATACCATTCTGACCTAATTTTCTGAGTTCATCTTTGATATTTTGAATTTTACCTCTTTTATCATTCAAAGCTCGTTCAACAATTTGCAATGCAGGAGTTGCCACCTGATTTTGAATTTCAGTTGTAATGCTATCATACAAAATGGCAATTCCATTGGCTAAATCTGCAGCCATCTTTGGATCTTCATCCAAGACTTCAATTTTAATACTGAGGTAACGTGTTCTCTCGAAACTGAAATTTTCTTTAATTTTATTATCCAAAGCATATTGAGGATATTTCTCCGTTTTTGGATCAATTCCATAATGCTTTAACAAATTAAAATTACGCACCAATCTAGCAAGCAATGTGCCAGATTGTAAAACCTGTAAGGCTTTTTCTGCTTCAATCTCTTCACCAAATTCTAATGGATCAGATTGACGCTGACTCAATTCCGTTAACAAAGCATTTGAAATTGAATTGTTCTTGGTTGGATAAAAAATATGACGGGCAGAATATTTGGGTTTTGTAATTGCTGGATGTGTTAACACCACTGAAAAAATGATCGCACACAATGCACTGATCATAAAAACCTTTCTCCAACGCCAAAAGAAGTTCACTATGCCAACCAGGGTAATTGGCTTTACTTCATTTTCATCAATTAAATTATTTGAGCTGGAATTTAAATTTTGATTCATGTTAAGACTAATACGTTTTCAAAAATATCTAAACGTAATGAGTATCTCATGTATTTCGTCAGAAATATTTAGATTATCCACATTTTTTTTCGTTTTCAACTAAAAATCAAAGAATTTTAATGCCAAATCAATGGCTCTGTCATTGTCTTGATTGAAATCTTCCGCCAAATAAACGTGTTCAACTCTGAGATTTTGACGTTGAAAAGTTGCTACAATATTTTTTACAATGGTGGTATTAAGTTTCAAATTCACGAGCAATTCACCATCGGGAGTGGTATTGACCATCATGCCCAAAATTTTGGCACCATTCTCTTCAATCCATCTTGCAATTAACGAAGGTGCAAAATCTCTATCGCTCACTCGTAAAACCATCACGGCTCCTAATCCCCTGTAAGTTATTGATTCCGTAATTTGTTTATTCACCCTTTTTTGATCTATCAAGCCTAAATACTGATCCTCTTGATCGACTACAGCAACCACACTTAAATCATTGGAAGCCAAAACAGGAATGATTTCATAGATATGTTGATTGACAAAAACCTTTGGAGAAAATTGATTAAAGTGAATTACATCTGTCAACAATTGTTGCTTATCTGTAACCAAATGTAAAGCAGAAATACGAGCGTAATTGTAAAGCTTGCGTTTGTCAATAATTGGCAATTCACAAACCCCTTGGCTTTCCATAAAATCAATGGCAGCTTCAACGCTATCGGTTAAACGCAAACCGTCTAAATGTTCACTTAATAGTTCGCTCGCAATCATATTTACACAAATATATGGAAATAATATTTGTGTTTGTGAGAAATCCTACCAACGATGTGAATCTTCGTTGAACCAGGTATTTTGGATTTTCATTACACGCTCAATCAACTCCCGAACACAAGCTTCACCGCCACCATTGGGGGAAATATAGTGAGCAATGTCTTTCACGTCAACCGCAGCATCCTTCGGGCAACAGCCCAATCCAACTTGTTTAATCAAAGGCAAATCTGGCATATCATCGCCCATGTAAGCCACTTGATGCGGTTGCAGATTAACTTTAGTTAAAAAATCTGCAAATGCAGCCTCTTTGTGATCCTGACCCAAGTAAATATGCTGCAACCCAAGTCCCTCAAAACGCTTGCGCATACCTTCCGATTTGCCACCAGAAATAATGGCAATTGGATAGCCTTGTTTTACAGCATGTTGAAGTGCGTATCCATCTTTAATGTTTACACTTCTGAGCATTTGTCCTTCTTCATTCACCAAAACATCACCCTTGGTGAGTACGCCATCTATATCGAAAGCAAAAGCTTTGATATCTTTCATTTGAGGGATTAAATTTGTCATGTTAATCTTGTATATCGAGCAATCCAAGTTTGTATTGAAACATCATTCCAAGCTGATTGGCCTTTTCGAGCATCAAAGATGCTTTTTCGCCTTCAAATTGAGAATTCACAGCATTTTTTAGGCAATTTTGCCAAATTTCAAAGTCTAAATTTTGTAATCCTAACTTTGTATGAACGCCATACGCACTGCCTTGATAAGGGTGATTTACAGCATCGATGTCTAAGATAAACGTCCAAAAAGTATAAATTCTTGGCAAATGTTCTGATAAATTCAGTGGTTCGAAATGTTTTCGGGTTACATCGTTTTCTAACAATTGTTTGTATTGCAAGTCAACAACTTTAACCACATCTTCGAACGATTGAATATCGGTCATACTTTTAGATTACCAACCTAAAATCCAAGCAAAAATCAAAGGAGCTACAATGGTAGCATCACTTTCCACAATGAACTTAGGCGTATCGATATCGAGTTTACCCCAAGTAATTTTCTCGTTAGGAACAGCGCCTGAATAACTACCATAACTGGTAGTACTGTCGGAAATTTGACAGAAATACGACCAGAAAGGAATGTTTTCCATTTCCATATCTTGGTACAACATTGGCACCACACAAATAGGGAAATCACCAGCAATACCACCACCAATTTGGAAGAATCCAATGCCTTTACCTTCACTATTTTTCACGTACCAATCGGCCAACCAAACCATATATTCTATACCACTCTTC
>CAMBFD010000013.1 GCA_945865625.1 Chitinophaga pinensis | reverse complement strand
TTTGTTGAAGGTTGTAACCCAAGCTTTATCGGAGAACGTTAAATCAAGTTTGTTCCTGTAACCAACTGTTTTCTCACTCCCTAAAATTGGTAAAACCTGAAACCCTTCAACCCCACCAATTCGTTCTAGATTATCAATAACTTGTTGTTGTTTAAACGCAAGCTGATCATGATAACTTAAATGCTGCCATTTGCAACCTCCACAAACGGTAAAATGTTCGCAGAAAGGCTCAATGCGTTTTTCTGATTTTTTGTGAAAATTGAGAATCTTTCCTTCTTGGAAATTCTTCTTTTTCGCAACAATTTGAACATCTACAACATCGCCAGGGGCAGCAAATTTCACGAAAACCACTTGGTTATCAACCCTCCCGATACAATGTCCCTCAGCAACCGCTGCGGTGATTTCAAGATTATCGATTAATTTAAATTTCGCTGATTTGTGTCTCATTTATTTTGCTCGATTCACTTTTGCATTATCCAACAATTTCAAAAATTCAGCCGGTGGAAAATAACCAGGTTGGTTAAATCTATTGTCATTTTTTGATGGATTCAACACGAAATAAGTTGTAGGATATCCACCAGATTCACCATGACCAAGCCATAATAACAAGGTTCTACCATCCATACTGCGATCACCAAAAGTATACGTTTTATCGATTTCAGGATTGAATTTCACACATATAAAATCTTTCTTGAGTGTTTCAATAACAGATGCATCGGTGTAAGTTTCACGATCCATTACTTTACACCAACCACACCATTCGGTATACGCATCAACCAAAAGAATTTTATTGTCTTTGATTGCTTTTTTATAACCCTCTTCGAAACCATACCATTTAAATTCATTGTTAGATTCGCTAACGGTTTTAACTTTTTCTGCAGATTTAGCTAATGCAGCCTCTGTTTTTTTCTTTTGAGGGACAGTTTTGCGTTTTGCCTTTTGGGCTGTTAATCCATTACAAAGAAGCACCATTGCCGCAATGAAAGTTATATTTCTAATTTTTAACATTTTATTTTTTTAATTTTGTTTTGAAACTAATATCCAAGGCTTTTACACTGTGCGTAAAGTAACCCAAACTAATATATGTAACGCCAGAAAGCGCATATTCTTTTAAATTTGCCAATGTAATTCCCCCAGAAGCTTCTGTTTCGCACTGGTTACCAATAACATCAACTGCAAACTTACATTGTTCTGGATAAAAGTTATCGAGCATTATTCTATCAACGCCTACCGCGAGAGCTTCGTTCACTTCATCCATATTTCTGGTTTCAACTTCTATTTTAAGATTTAGATTATTCTCTTTGAGGTATTGTTTTGTTCTATTCACAGCAGTGGTTATTCCCCCAGAAGAATCGATATGATTGTCTTTCAGCATAATCATATCATACAAGCCAATACGGTGATTAAAACCACCACCCATGGTTACGGCCCATTTTTCCAAATGTCGCAATCCTGGGGTCGTTTTACGTGTATCTAAAAGCTTCACACCGGTACCTTCAACAATATCTACCGCCACTTTCGTTTGAGTTGCAATACCCGACAAACGTTGCATCAGATTTAACATCAAACGTTCTCCCTTTAATAGGACTTGAGCATTTCCAGTTGCAGTTGCCAAGATGGTACCTTTTTCATAATAGACACCATCTGAAGCCAAAACGTTTAATTGAACTGACGGATCGATGCAATTGAAGATAACTTTTGCCAATTCTAAACCAGCCACTACACCGTTATCCTTTAGAATCAACTTAGATTCAGCCGTTGCAGTGTTATCAATGGATGCTAAGGAAGAATAGTCGCCACTTCCTACATCTTCTAATAGCCATTGGGAAATTTGATTTTTAAGAAAATCCGAGTTGAAGTCAATCATTTTACGAGAATAAAAAATAAACTTCAAAAGTAACCTTAAAACATCAATTAAAGAGAATTAGAGCCCACAATTCGATGAATGTATTGGAAATTGGATTTGCATAAAAAAAGGGATAATGGCGTACCATTATCCCTCAAGAGAAAAAATCTTATTCTATTGTTTTACAATATTTTGAACAGCAGTTAACCCGTTATTAGAGCGTATTAATAATAAATAATTACCGTTTGCCCAATTTTTCGAATCTATATTTAATGATTTACTTGAAGTTGATGTTTCGAATACAGCTCTTTCATAGAAATCAAAAACATAAACATTTACCTGTTGGCCGTTAAATGCCGACATGTCTATGTTTAAATTGTGAGTTGAAGGGTTAGGATAAACATTTACATTTAAAGTTTTAGAAGTTTTTACAGTAGATGATTGCTTTGGTTCACCACAATCGCCACCTTTAATGTATGACATGTTGCTAAAATCGATAAAGCAAGCCCAATCAGGATTGTCGATGAACGGATTTCTATTGTTTTGAACACTGCTTTGCGAAATGTATTCCATACGAGCAATTTCCCAATTTGTTGGAGGATATTTCTTGTTCCAACGTTTTAAAACGTTTTGATCTTGATTCGTACCAAGGAATTGGTTGTCGGTAGGAATTGTGAATGCTTTACCAGGTCTGTTATAAGTAGCACAAACATAGAAATTGGCACGGGCTGCAGTTCCTTTTGCAAAATCACGTGGTTCATACGCAAATTCACCTGCGCTATCTGTACCAAATTTACCACCATAGAAGCTTGTAGTCACAGATTTTAAGTTATTCAAAGGATAGTTACTTCTCACTACATTTACTTTATTTTGATTCACGGGGAACAAAATATGCAAATCGCTGTAGTTAAAACTATCTTGACTGCTCTCACCCATCCAACTTGAAGGATAAGAATGTTCGCGAGACATGGTATCGAATTTAAATGGAGGCGTGTACTTATAATGATACCCAGAATAGAAGCAGCTCAAAATTTGTTTGCCTTCGGTAGTATCACGTGCTTCAAAATTATTAATGATATATGAAGCAAAATTTGAATAATAGACTTGACGGTGTGGGCGTAAAATGGCTTTTAATTTGCCAACCAACATTGTGTCAGCTGATGTTAAAGATCCGTAATATGCACCAGCAGATAAACCTGGTGTCGTAATATTTTGAGACAAAGGAGACGGAGTTAAATAATTCGTATAGGCTCCATATCCGTTGAAACTAAATACACGTACCACATAATTTGTGTTGGCAACGATGTTATCAAAATCAATATTGGCATTGTTGGTACCAACATAAATCACACGAGAGTTACCAATATATTGACCACGCTGATATTCAGCGCCATCAACAGGCACATCAGTAGAACTACCTTTTGAACAAACAACCAAATATGATTCTGCGCCGGCCGCAACCGTGAATTTACCATTCATTCTCCACGCTTTAGGAGTTACATCCAATGCTGTAGGTTGTGAAGCTGGTTGAGAAGCAAATTGACCTTTAATTGTAGACAATGTTAACGTAAATGGATTATTCAAAGTATCATTTGAAGTTATTGTTACATTCACATTATAGGTTCCTTGAGATACAGCCTTTAATTTCACCTGAATGTTTGTTGAGTCACCTGCAGAAATTTTTCCTTGAGCGGCATTTGCCAATTCGAAAGATGCAATTTGTGTGCCTGTCAATTTGATTTCACTGATGTTTAGTTCAGCAACTTTGCTATTGTTTAAAACTTTCAATTGAATGAGTGTATCATTTCCAGTTTTCACTGTTGCATTGTGAATTATCTTTTTGCCTTTATAAGAAACTTGTAATTCAGGTGCATCTCCAGCAGGAGCCGGGTTAATGGTTACATCATCTATGGCCAGATTAAAGCCAGATGCTTTTGACTTGTAATAAAAACGAATGTATCTCGAAGATGGTTTTACTCGAATTGTATACATTTTTATTGATACACCTAAATCGTTTAAGTGGTCTTTAACCGTATTCCAAGATGAACCGTCGGCACTTTCATCTACAGTTACATTTCCTGTCCAAGTGGTAACACCAGTAGCAGCAGTGCCACTCATCCAATACGTGATTGTATCAGCTTTACCAGACCAATAGGCCAAAGCATACTCTCCTGTAAGATCAAAACGCAAAGCATTTGGAGCACTTTTTACAAACGCAGCCGTTGAATAAGTAAAGTTACCTGTAGTGCCCTGACTTAATGTCCAACCTGTAGGTGGATTTACATTAGAATTACAATCAAAATACATTGGCAATGTACCTTGTGCTTTCAACCCAAAACTTACAGCGAGGGTTAAAATTGCGATGATATATTTTTTCATTGTTCTATTTTTAAAAAGTTAAACGAATTCCGGTTGTGTATCGTAATCCTTGAGACAAGAACACTTCTAAATTCTTAGGATTAAAAATTGGGGCAGGATTATCATTTGCACCAAGTGAGCGATGTTGAGCATCGCTGATATAAATATTGTTGGTAATGTTATTAATCATACCATAAATATTCAAATTCAATTGATTTGACAATGTAATTTTGTAACCTAAATTTAAATTCATATACCAATAATCTGGCAATTTAAATGATTCTTTTCCGGCAAAAGCACCCGTAAGTGCGGTTGGTTGAAAATCTGCAAATTGCTTCTCAAACCTTACATATTGCAATGCAATGTAAGAACCTTTAAACTCGGTAGGTTCCCAACGAATCATTCCAGTGTATTGAACTTGGGCAGCATCGCCAACATGAACGCCATCGGCATTAAATTTAACCATACCAACTGAATCACCAGCATCGTCTCTTACAATGGCATTTGAACCCGATTTCCATATCCAATCACCAAGAGCCATTCCAAATTCGATGGTAATTCCATTTCCGGGTTTAAAAACACTTTGCAATTCAATTCCCATGTGTCTGGCTCTAAGTCCATTGATATTAAAGTATAACATATTTCCATCTACATCCGGAAAACTTGGAAGGAAATCAACAGGTCTATTCACCCAATTTGTATAATACCCATTCAAATTAATTGAAACTCTCTTGGATTTAAATGCAGCTCCACCTTCAAATGCATAAACAAGTTCGTTTTCAGCACCTTGAATGACCCTGTTTTTATTGTCAAAAATATTGCTGTAACGCGTTGGCCTATTCAAATATCCAATATTTGTGAAAACATTAAAATTCTTATTTACATTGTAATTGATCCCTGTTTTAACCGTATATCCATTCCTATTGATCCAATCAGTTTCCCCAGGATTACCATTTGAATCAGGTCTAAAATAATCTTTACGTTTATAAAAACTACTCGAATATGAAGCATTTACAAACGCTGAAGTTCTACCTCTACTATATTCCAATTCACCAAAAGTTCCAGCCCAATTCACCAAACCATCGTTATGATAATTGAATATATCACCTTGTTTGTAACGATGTAATTTTCCGTAATTTGGATTTAACTCACTCACATCCGGTATAAAATATTCACCACCTATTAAATCATAAACTTCTTTGTAGTGTTGTCCAACATAACTTCTTAAATCTAAACCTCCAGAAAAGGTAAAATCTTTATGAAATTTATATTGAGTGGTATTCAATAAACCATACCAAGTATGATTGTTCACACTTCTGTATAATATACCTGCCGATTTTCTTTCAGTTAGCGAATATTTATAATCAACAGCTGAAATAAATCCATAATCATTATTTTGAAACCAAACAGTTTGAAAATCCATAGTACCATAATTAAAAGGCACTTGATTGATTCTTTCTTTTGCTGTTCCTCCACCATTACCGGTAGACATATAAGCAACAGTGCTACTCAAAACTTTTTTATTCGGTTTATAATCGTATTTCAAATAAACTTGGGGTTTGTGAAACATATTCACCCGTTCATTCACAATTTTATTTTGTCCCCAAATGGTATCTCCAGTGTTGTTATCAATTTTGGCTTCATTCAGAGGACCCCAATGTTGATTGTATCGAATCCCTTGATTCACAGCCATATTGGTTAAAACAGTATCCATACCCAATTTCATGGCCATAGAACGATCATATAGCGACAATCTGGCCTTATAAGACCTTTGCCCGTGAGATTGCGGTGCACCCATAACAGTTAAAGACAAACTGTGTTTACTCCCCCACTGTTTTTCAATTTTAGCAAAATATGAATACATATCGTCGAACAGGTTGTCTACATAACCATTGCTAGAACGCTTTGTAAACGCGAGTAAAAATCCCCAGTCGCCTTTCAATTTACCACTTGCAAAATCAAATCCAAATTGAGTGTACCTTGAATCACCAATTTCAACATTTGCTGATAATTTTTGTTGACTTGTAATTCCCTTGGTAATGATATTCATTGTACCACCCACTGCTGGATTTGCAATTCTGCTTGAACCTAAACCTCTTTGCACTTGGGTTAATGCAGTAACAGGCCCTAGTCCAAACCAATTGCTCCAATAAACCCAGCCATTTTCCATGTCATTCACTGGAATACCATCAATCATTACAGCTATATTTCGCTGATTAAATCCCCTGATTGTAATTCTAGCATCACCGGCACCACCACCTTGTTGAGTGGCATAAACACCTGGAGTACTATTTAACAACATTGGCAAATCTGAAGAACCTAATCTTTCTTGAATGTCTTTTGAGTTGATATTGCTATAAGCAACGGGCGTTTTTCTATCCTTTGCCATAGAAGCAGTAATTTGAACTGCCTGCATTGCTGCATTTTGATTTTCAAGTTTGAAAGTCAAATCAACAATTAAATTTCGATCTGCTTGTATGGCAATTGAATCATTATCATAGCCATTTAAAGAAGCAACCAAAACGTATTCACCCATTGGCACCTGCATGGTAAAATTTCCATTTTTATCGGAAGTTACCATATTGCCACGGGTTTTAATTAACACTTGATCAAGCAATTCGCCACTCAAAGCATCCATGACCTTTCCTTTTATTGTTGTTTGGGAAAATCCCTCAGAAACCAATAAAAAAACAAGGCTAAAAATTAATCTTCTAAGCATTTTTATTTGATAAATCTACGACTTATCGTTTGTCCGTTTACAGACTTTAAATTCACAGTATAAATTCCTTCAATTAGGTTGATTAAATTCACTGAAATCAGTTGCATTTGATTGTTGTTCGCGATTGACCAATCTGCAGAAACCACTTGCCCATTTGAATTCAATATTTCCAAAGTCGCTAATTCCAAAGAGGTATTGATAAACAATTGATTGGTCGCCGGATTAGGGAAAATTCTCACATTTACGTTGTTTTCAATGTGTTTTGTATTCGATAAATTACAATTGCAATTGTGTACTCCCAATGAATCGAACATGTCTCTTGGATTCAAATTCCATTCTACAGTAGGATTAAAATACAACTTTGGATTCACAGCCACATAAACACCTTTTAAAATGGTATCTAAACCTGTTAATACTTGTGGTTTACGAATGAGGGTTTTATCAACACTATACCAAACTCCTGTTCCAGTGTATGGCGATTTGTCGCTCCATCCTGGTACTGGACGTTCACCAATTTTACCAAATATATCAACCAAATCATATTTTGAAGTGGCTGAATTCAACTTGTCTAACGACATTGCATCATCACCATTAAAACTCATTGAAAAGGAAGTGTTGTAATCTTTGCTTAAAAATAAATCTGCCTTTAAACGTAGGGGCATTACAACCGGAGTGTCTTGGCCTTTTTGAGTGGTATCTCTTCTGTCTATGACTAAAACAACGACATCCTTTGGAGCCAATTTTCCAGAAAGTGCATCAGAATATTGAGAAGTCCAAGATGCAGATCCATTCTGCCAACGCGTAACTCTATATTTCGATAAATCTACTGTGTCTGAAGTAGGATTGTAAATTTCAAGTGCTTTATTATTTCTAGAACCTTCAACATATTCAGAAATAAACAATTCAGTACAAACAGGTACATTTTGTGCTTCCGCTGCAACAACAGTTACCAACGACAACAATCCTAATAAAAATCTTTTTGCCATAATTCTTGCAAAAATCCTAAATTTAAACCTTATTAACACCTAAAATTTGCAATTTTTTTAATTTTTTAACAATCGCATCATACATATCTTTGATTTTTTCATCGAAATTTGCAGGATTAACTAGGGAAACATGCATTCAAGCCGGTCTATATTATTTTTTATTTTGATGAGTATTTGTTTATTTTTCGCATGCAAAACTCCCACTAAAATCATTGTTGCTCAAAACATTGCCGTAAAAAACAACAATATTTCTATTGATTCTAATAGTTTTTATTTTTTAAAACCGTTTTCAGATTCTCTAAATTCAGTTTTAAATGTAAAACTTGCTTTTACCGATTCGAACTTAAATACAGTTCGACAAGGAAAGATCAACCAAAGGATTCAAATTGAAAAAAATGCAAACCTTGGCAGAATTCTCAGCGATTATTTGCTCAAAGAAGGTAGCCTATATACCTTCAATACCATGGGATTTCCGTGCCATTTTGCACTTATCAATCATGGCGGCATTCGTTCAAGTATTCCCAAAGGTGATGTGACTAATAAATCGATGTATGAAATTATGCCTTTTGAAAATGAAATGGTCATTCTCGAACTCAGTGGTCGCCAAATGGACTCTTTATTATCATATTTATCAACCAAGAATATTGCCGCAATATCGGGTCTAGAATTGCAGGTAACAGGAAACACCTATACAAAAGCTACAATCGCTGGCTTACCGTTCGACTCGCGAAGGAGCTATTGGATTGTTGCAAATGACTTCATTCAAAAAGGAGGTGATTTTTTTAACATGTTAAAATATCCCAAACAAATTATCCGAACAGATATAAAATTACGGACAATTTTTTACGATGGATTTAAGTCAGAATTTATTGAAAACAAAAAAATAAACCCTCGTTTAACACCTAGAATTATCTACAATGACTAACCGCAGGCGTTTTATTAAAAGAAGCTTACTTTTTCTTGGAGGGACATTGACTCTTCCATACATTGAGGTATTTGCAAAGCCATTGTCCCTCGAAAATAAAAAAACGAGAAGAATCTGCGTTTTGCATACCAATGATTTTCACAGTCATTTCGAAGCATTTCCAAGTACACATCCAACCTGGCCTAATCAAGGTGGAATTTTACAACTTGGTGGGCTCATTCAGCAAATCCGTTCAGAAGAAGAAAATGTGCTGCTCTTCGATTGCGGTGATGTATTCCAAGGAACGCCCTATTTTAACTTTTTTGAGGGGAAACCTGAACTCCAATGGATGGAAAAAATGGGATATCACGCGGGAACATTAGGAAATCACGATTTCGATTTAGGCATT
Source organism: Chitinophaga pinensis (assembly GCA_945865625.1). GTDB lineage: Bacteria > Bacteroidota > Bacteroidia > NS11-12g > UBA955 > VMCP01. The sequence continues at coordinate 25,247 of CAMBFD010000013.1, read as the reverse complement.
GATCACCTCGCCAAATTAAAGTCAGCCAATTCTATTCCGCTTGTGAATTGCAATTACGATTTCGAAAATACACCACTAAAAAACCTGGTTAAAAAGCATATCATCATAGAAAAAAATGGCCTGAAAATTGGGGTCACTGGTGCAAGCATTCATTTACAAGGTTTACTCACCGAAGACATGTACAGAGGAATAGTTTATCATGACCCAGTGATACCGGTGCAAAACGAAGTGAATTTTTTAAGAATCAAAGAAAAATGCGACCTTGTATTTGTGCTTTCACATTTGGGTTACGAATACCAAGATGACAAAATCGACGATTTAAAACTTGCAAAGAAAACATATGGAATTGATGCAATTTTAGGTGGACATACGCATACTTTCCTTGAAAAACCTAACGAAGTGCAAAATTCAAAAGGCAAAACCGTAATTGTAAACCAAGCTGGATGGGCCGGCCTACAATTAGGCAAACTAGTTTTCGAAATATAACTCTGTATTTCACCTTTATAGCGTAATTTTGTCGCTTGAATAATCCAATTTTAGACGAAGAAGAAATTCCAAACGAAGAATCTTGGTTTGAACATTATGCATTTAATGTTGACAAAGGACAAGAACCTATGCGTATCGACAAATGGCTCATGCATCGAATTGCAAATGCAAGCCGTTCGAAAATACAAGCGGGGATTGAGGCTGGCAGCGTTTTGGTGAACGACAAAGTTATAAAGAGTAATTACAAGGTTAGAGGTTTAGACAATATTCGTGTGGTGATGTCAGAGCCACCGCGTGATACTGAAGTTTATCCTGAAAACATTCCTTTAAACGTTTGTTATGAAGATAGTGATATTCTCATTATCAATAAAGAGGCTGGAATGGTGGTGCACCCCGGCTGTAATAACTATTCGGGAACACTTGTAAATGCTTTGGTTTATCATTTTGGAAATTTACCCCAACAAAATGAAAACCATAGACCAGGACTCGTTCATAGAATAGACAAAGACACAACAGGGTTACTTGTAGTTGGCAAGAATGAGTTTGCACTTAGTTTTTTAGGTAAGCAATTTTTTGATCATAGTATCGATCGTAAATATTACGCATTGGTTTGGGGTGAACCTAAAGAAGAAAAAGGCACCATTAGAGGGTATTTGAACAGAGATCCAGCCGACCGCCGCAAATCGAAACATTATACCGACCCAGAAATGGGTAAAGAAGCCATCACGCATTATAAAATTATTGAAAAATTCTACTTTTTAACCTTAGTAGAATGTGTATTGGAAACAGGTAGAACCCATCAAATAAGAGCTCATTTTTCGGCGATGGGACATCCATTGCTTTCCGATGAAATGTATGGAGGTTGTGAAATTAGAAAAGGCACATCGCTGCCAAAATTCAAAAATTTCATTCAAAATTGTTTTACCATCATGTCGCGTCAAGCACTGCATGCCAAAGAATTAGGATTCATACACCCAACAACTAAGGAATATGTATTTTTCAATAGTGAAATCCCTCAAGATTTTCAGACTGTACTCGATAAACTGAGAGTTTATGTGAAAGCAAATCTTGGAGAGTTACAAAGAGATTAAACAAAAAACCCTTAAAGATAACTTTAAGGGTTTTTTTGTTTATACATTTAAAATTTATTCGTAACTCAGTTCAATTTCGTTACTTCTAGGTAATGATTGACATGTCAATACGTAACCTTGTTCAATTTCCTTGTCGCTCAACCCTTCTCTTTCTAACATATGCAATTGTCCTTTAGAAACTTTAGCCCTACAAGTGGTACAAACACCAACTGTACAGCTATAAGGAGGATCAATACCTTGTTTCATAGCAGCATTTAATATTGTTGTATTTGAATCGCATTGAATGGTATGTAATTTACCATAAACCTTCATGGTGATGGTTGCATTCCCAGAGAATGCCGCATCGGCAGGAGACTTTTCGGCTGTCGGCGCAGAACTCGTTGGAGCAGAAAACCATTCTATTGAAATTTGATCATTTGGAACACCAATTTGAGCCAAGCTGCTTTTAACAACTTCCATCATTGGGCCAGGACCACAAGTGAAATAACTATATTGATCGTATGAACCACCAATTTTTTGCTTCACTATGTTTTCAATTTTATCTGTGGTTAACATTCCTTTCAATCCAAACCATGTAAATGGAGCAGAATCATATGAATGGATCACTTTAAATTTTGAACCATAGGTTTTTTCCATATCGGCTAAAGCTTGCTTAAAAATAACAGAATCAGGATTTCTATTGGCGTATACCAAAGTAACATTGCTATTTTGTTCCGTATTTAAAACTTGCTTGGAAATACCCATTAAAGGAGTAATTCCGCTTCCGCCGCCAAACAAAACATAATTGTTTGCTTTTGAGGGATCAGAATTCACCACAAATTTGCCCATAGGAGGCATCACTTGAAGCGTATCGCCTTCTTTCACTGAAGCATTGAAAAAGGTACTCATTTTACCATTTTCTACAAGTTTAACAGTTACAGCTGGGTCTGAATCTATCTCAGGAAATGTACACAAAGAATAAGATCTTCTCACTTTTTCGCCTGCAATTTCAATTTCAAAAGTTAAATATTGGCCAGCTTTATAAGCAAACGTATCCTTCAAATTCTCAGGGATATCGAAATAAAAAGTAGTTGCATCTGCAGTTTCTTTAACTGCTTTTTTTACAACCAATGGAAAAAAACCTTCACTCATTATTGTTGCAAAATTACATCCATTTTTTGAGGTTTTGTTAACATATCGTTAGAAACATCAATTGGGTTGAGCGTTTCTCTGGAATTCGTTCAACAAGCCAATGTTTTTCCAATAAAAAAGACATGTGCATTAAACAAAAAAATTAATCGAAGAATCATCACGAATTTGCAACTTCTAATGATGAACAATTTTTTTACCCCTGTTCCTGAAACCTATTGGGCTCCCTACAAAGGAAATACTCAATTTATTGGAGGGAAATTGAAAGTGAACGCAAGCTCATTCCCAAAGCTTAAGAAAACACAAATTGCACTCATTGGGCTAAGCGAATCAGCAAATTTGTTTAGAAAATACTTTTATCAACTTACATGGAGATTTGGAGATATTGAAATTGCAGACCTCGGTAATTTAGTTGAAACGGCAGATGAAAAACAACGTCAGTTTGCAATGAGCGAATCAATTGGCGAATTGCTAAATTCAAACATCATTGTACTCATCATTGGTGGAAATATCCATTCAACATTTGGCCACTATAAAGCTTATCGCCAACATAAAGAAGCTGTTGAAATTGTAAATGTGACTCCCTCAATTGATTTTGAAGAAGGCACACCTTTACGTCAAATTTTAGTAGATAAACCTTCTAATTTGTTCAATATCGATTTTGTTGCCACCCAATCATATAACATTACAGAGAATACATCTGCTTTACTCGAAAAAATGTATTTCGAAAATCACAGATTGGGGGAAGTTCGTTCTTATATTGAAGAAACTGAGCCTATTTTAAGAAGCTCTCACCTCATGATGTTTGATTTAAATGCATTGCGACTATCAGATGCACCTGGCACTTCAAATCAATCACCCAATGGATTATATGCCGAGGAAGCAGCGAGAATTGCAAGATATGCAGGGGTTTCAAATAAATTAAGTTCTGCTTTTTTCTACGGATTAGACGAAACCAATTTAGACCCTAACTCTCATCAATTACTGGCTCAGATGATTTGGTATTTTATTGAAGGAGTTAAATCTCGATTTTATGACCATCCAGAACCCAACCATCCCGATTTTCTAATTTTTAGAAACAAACTTAAAGCCACTGGTCACGAAATAACGTTTTATAAAAGCAGAAAAAGCAACCGCTGGTGGATGGAAATTCCTCATCCATACGAAAGCAAAACATTCTTTATTGGTTGTTCATATAGAGATTATGAAATGGTTTGCAATGATGAAATGCCCGACCGATGGTGGCGCGCTTACCAACGATTAATGTAATTTGCAAAGTTTATTTCCTGTAAACTTCACCCGTTACAAAATTGTAAGATCCGAAAAATCCAATTGCATCTTTCGACCAATTCGAAATCATCATCATGGGCTCATTAAAAATGTTATCCGAATAATTTGCATTCCCTTGAGAAATATAAAAATTTCGATATGCCAAATCCACTGAATATAATGTTCCTCCAATTGCATTTACTTCAAACGGACCATTGATTCCAAAACCACTATTAAATTCTCGATTTGAATATACGCGAATTGCATTTTCCGCAGTTCCTTGATAAAAATCTTCATTGCCCCTTCCCATCATTTCAACTGGAATAATTTGATTGCTTTTATTGATCATTTCTGCTTCAAACTGAGGATTAATGAAGAAATCTTTACTCAGCGCTCCTCTATAATAAAATTCAACAGTAAAAGGATTTTTTTCGTATGTGCCTCCTGGCCCACCAGGACCTCGACCATTAGAATCAAGAATAGGAGCGCCTACTTTCATGTAGGTAAATTTAACTTGACTCAGATCTAATTTGGGCGGAACAGTGCTTTGGGCTTTGTGAACTTTTCCGTCTGACGTTTCTACAACCAATTCATATTGATGATTTTCCTTTATTTTTATCTGATTTTGAGTTGTTTTATAAACACCTGATGAATTAGATAAAAAAAGAACCGCTGAGTCTGATTCTGTCAAATCAAACAATTTAACATTCGCATCCAAAATATAGTCATCTGTATCTGGCAAGACACCAAAATATGGACTTGTATAACATAATTCGGCATAGATATTTTGATCTTCTGGACATAGAAAACAATTGATAGATGGTTTTTTAACAAACTTTGGAGGTTCTACATCTGTGTCTGTTTCACATCCAGTAACCACTGTTAGGACATAGATTAAACTCAATATTTTTAATAAATTTCTCATCTTATTTAAATTTAAACGACCAACTGATTGAAGGGATAATCGGGAAAAGGGTTATTTTTTTCAAGGTACGCACATTCTTGCCATCAACATAATCTAAAGAACCATAATAGAAAAAAGGATTTGCTCTTGAGTAAGCGTTGTATACACTCAATTCCCAAGTTTGAGTTCCTCGTTCCTTTTCTTTCATGAATTTAAAACTCAAATCCAAACGGTGGTATGCTTCCATCCGGAAATCATTACGGCTTCCATAATCTAAATTGTTATTAATTCCTCCAACATTGGGATCCCACAAATAAGGTACCTTTTGCAGTTGATGGGCTGACGCATTGACTGAACCCTGCGGCATTGTAATTGCATTTCCAGTGCCATAAACCCAAGTTGCAGCTAAGCTAAAGTTTTTATCTATTTTATAAATTGCAACCACCGAAGCATCATGACGTCGGTCATATTTTGCGTAAAAAGGTTTCCCACCATTTAATTCATCAAATTGTAAAATTGTCCAACTTAATGTATAACCAATCCAGCCACTTAATTTTCCAATTTGTTTTTGAATGAATAATTCACAACCTTGAGAATGACCCTGACCAGAAGTTACTTGTGATTCCCAACTTTTTGAATCAGAAGGGATATTTGGATCAAAATTGTCTTGTAACAAAAATGAAGCACCATCTTTGTATTGAACAATGTTCAACATTCTTTTATTATAATATTCGAAGCTCACACTATAACCACCTTTCAAATCTTTTGCAACTCCAAAGGCATATTGTTCACTATTCATAGGCTTTAACTTTTCAGTTGCAGGAATCCATAAATCGGTTGGTAAGCCTATTCCCGAATTACTCAATAAGTGAATGTACTGATTCATCATCGCATACGAACCTTTGATTGAAAAGGATTTCGACCAATTAAATGAAGCTGAAAAACGTGGTTCAGGATTTAAAACTGTCATTTTATCAACTGAATACTGACTCAAGCGCAAACCAGGTAAAAACTTCCAATCGGTAAATTTAATTTGATCTTCAATGTATACACCAATTTCATTGGTTCTGATGATGTCTACTGTTTTGTTGAGTAATTCTTCATTGCCTGCTGCAACCACAACTGCACTGGGATTAAATTGGTGATTGATTGCCGAAAAACCATATCGAACCAAATGATTCGGATTTGGTCGCCAATCAAAATCATATTTCAGACCGTAATCATTGATATCACTCACATAGCCAAGGCTAAATTTATTTGATCCATTTGTTTCAACTGCATCAATTGACAAATCGTAATGGCTATAAATAACCGATAAATTTGAAAACAACTGATTGTTAAATTGGTGATTCCATCTACCGGTTAACGTTCTATTCCCCCAACCAAAACCAAAATCACTTGTTGAAGTTCCTGTTTTATTAGAAGCATAAAAATTATCTCTTCCAAAATATCCACTAAGGTAAAGTTTATCTATTTCAGACAATATATAATTGAATTTCGCATTCATATCATAAAAATAATACCCCCCATTTCCTCCTGTTTGAGCATAAATAATTGGTTGTATTAATAAATCAATATATGTTCTGCGACCTGAAATCATAAATGAACTTTTACCCTTTTTAATTGGGCCTTCGAATGTAAATCGTGAGCTAATAAGTCCAACACCAACTTCACCTGTATATTTTTGATTATTCCCTTCTTTCATATTGAGATCGATCACACTTGATAAACGACCGCCATACCTTGCAGGAAATCCTCCTTTTGTTAACTCAACCGACCTCAAAGCATCGCCATTAAAGACCGAGAAAAAACCAAACAAATGCGAAGCATTGTAAACGGTGGCTTCATCGAGAATCAATAAATTTTGATCTGGTCCACCGCCTCTGACATAAATACCACTTTGACCTTCTCCACCCTTCTGAACTCCGGGCAATAACTGAATTACTTTGAGTACATCTTTTTCACCAAAAAGTGCAGGTATATCCTTAATTTGATTTACCGGAATATCAATTTTACTCATTTCCACTTTATCAGCGAAAGTAGATTTCTTAGAAACAATATTTACTTCATCAATTTTCTCAACATCATTACTGCTAGGCATCATTGTTAAACCGAAAGAAACAAATGTATCACGCTCTGCATTCCAAATTAAACTATCAAGATAGAATCCTGGAACATTCACAAAAATTTTCTGCGTTTGTTTTCTTTGAATTGTTAAAGAATAAAATCCATACGAATTTGAATAAGTAACAGCATTTGCGGGTTGAATTAAAATTGTTGCGCCACCCAGCATTTCTCCACTAGAGCGTTCTCTTATATAACCAGATACACTGACTTTGTTTTGCCCATATCCAATTGATATGAATGAAAAAGCAAGCAGAATTGAAAATAATTTAGACTTCATAAAAAGAATCATGTAAGCAAAAATAGCGAAAACGCTAATGAATACTAACTTAATGAGTCCAGTGAACTCAAAATAAAACAGAAAAGATTTGCAAAAACTGCAAAAATTAAATTGCCACTGGTGCTTTTATTGCTGGGTGTGGATCATACCCTATCAATTCAAAATCAGCAAAATCAAAATCAAACAAGCTCTTAATATCTGTGTTTAATTGCATGATGGGGAATGTTTTTGGATCGCGCGATAATTGTAAATTTACCTGTTCTAAGTGATTTGTATAAATATGAGCATCTCCAAAAGTGTGCACAAAATCACCAAGGCCTAATCCACAAACTTGAGCCATCATCATCGTTAAGAGTGCAAAGCTCGCTATATTAAATGGCACACCTAAAAACAAATCGGCACTTCTTTGATATAATTGACAACTTAATTTCCCATTGGCAACATAAAATTGAAACATGGTATGGCAAGGCATCAAAGCCATTTGATCAATTTCTCCAACATTCCAAGCATTGACCAATATTCTTCTGCTATCGGGATTGTTTTTAATTAAATCCAAAGCCTGTGCAATTTGATCAATAACTTTACCATCTTTGGCTTCCCATGATCTCCATTGCTTGCCATAAACTGGTCCTAATTCTCCATTTTCATCAGCCCATTCATCCCAAATACTTACACCATGGTCATTTAAATATTTTGTATTTGTTTCTCCTTTCAAAAACCACAATAGTTCGTAAGCAATACTCTTTAGATGAACTTTCTTTGTAGTGATTAATGGAAATCCATCAGCCAAATTAAACCTTAATTGACCCCCGAAAACGCTAATCGTGCCTGTGCCTGTGCGATCTGTTTTTCGGGTTCCATTTGATAGAACATACTTCAAAAATTGTTCGTATTGATTGTTGATCATTTAAATGCGAATATACCATAAATTTTACTGAAAGTTTTCGCCCTGAAAGTTTCTTCTAAAAATTAAACAAATCTCCCCGAAAAATGTCTTATTTTTGCAATTCGATTTTCGAAAAACTATGGCTGAACTAATTACACTGCCCAAAATGAGCGATACAATGACAGAAGGGGTTATTGTGCGCTGGAACGTTAAAGTGGGTGATACTGTTAAAAGTGGAGACATCCTTGCGGAAGTAGAAACCGACAAGGCAACAATGGACATGGAAGTTTATGCAAAAGGAACTGTTTTGCAACTTCTAGTTGAAGAAGGCAATGCCATTCCTGTGGATGGACCCGTTGCTATTGTTGGCACTCCTGGAGAAGATTTTCAAGCTTTATTGGCTGGAAATTCAGCTGCAAAAGCTGCTGCTCCGTCAACTGACGCCCCTGTAGCAAATGCTCCAGCCTCAACAATTGCTCCAGCCTTAAATACCATAACTTCAAATGATGAACGCCTCAAGGCAAGTCCTTTAGCGAAAAAAATCGCTGCTGAAAAAGGTATCGACTTAAATGCAGTTGTTGGATCAGGTGAAAATGGCAGAATCGTAAAAAAAGATATTGATCACGCAAGTTCAACTTCAGCAGTTACAAATGTTGCAATTAGCAATGCTCCATTAGGAGAAGAAAGCTTCACTGAAATTAATGTTTCTCAAATGAGAAAAACAATTGCTGCGCGATTGTGCGAAAGTAAATTCACTGCTCCACATTTCTACTTAACCGTAGAAATCAATATGGATAAAGCAGTTGCAGCCCGCGAACAAATGAATCAAATTAGTGAGGTGAAAATTTCAATCAATGATTTGGTTGTAAAAGCTTGCGCAGTTGCACTTAAAAAACATACAAATATCAATAGTAGTTGGTTAGGTACCAAAATTAGATACAACCACCATGTGCACATCGGTGTTGCAATGGCTGTTGAAGATGGATTGCTTGTTCCCGTTGTTCGCTTTGCCGACCAAAAAGGATTAAGTCAAATTAGCACCGAAATTAAAGCTTACGGTAAAAAAGCTAAAGAAAAGAAATTACAGCCTCAAGACTGGGCTGGCAATACTTTTACCATTAGCAACCTAGGCATGTATGGAATTGATGAATTTACAGCAATTGTGAATCCACCAGACGCATGTATCTTAGCAGTTGGTACTGTGAAAGATAGCGTTGGTGTTGTCAATGGCGAAATAAAACCTGTTAAAACAATGAAGGTGACCCTTAGCTGCGATCACAGGGTAGTTGATGGCACCATGGGTGCCGACTTCCTGAAAACAGTGAGAGAATTTCTCGAGGAGCCAGTTAAATTATTAGTATAATTTAAAAAGGCTGCCTCTGGTGGCCTTTTTTATGCCATGAAAATTAAATTCAATCACATACAAGATTTAAGCGATGCCAGATACGCTTCAGCCGCTATGGCCGAATGGATGGGCTTCGCGATTGATGGTCCCTACGCCATCCCTCCAGAAAAAATACAAGAAATTATTGGCTGGTGCAGTGGACCTAAAATTATCCTAGAAATCTATGACGAACCAAACCCACTCAAAATGAAAAGTTGGTTCGATGTTCTCTCTATTGATGGAATTGAATGCAATGAAAAGCATTATGATACCCTCAAAGAAATCTTCCATCAAGAAAATCTTGAATGGATTGTAAAACATACCAAAGCTGCCGATTCGCTTTGGTCTCATAGCTCATTTTTTTCCGATGCGCAAAATCATATTACCCAAATCAATGAACCAAATGAAGAATCTGCAAAATGGGCTTTAGATGTTCAACCAGCTGCAATTAGCATCAATTGCAACGTTGAACAAGAATTGGGCCGTAAAGATTTTGATTTGATTAACGAATTTTTTGAAACCTTAGAAATATTATAAAATCATGAAAAAAGTTTTATTTTTAACAGTAATTACCGCATTTGGCTTCGCCGCTTGTGGTGGAAATGAATCTGCTTACACCGAGCAAGAAAAAACATCTCAAGACAGCGTTGACCAAGTCAAACAAGAAGATGATTTTGAGAGTTTAATGACTGACACTGCTTCGAAAGACTCTGTGAGTTCTAAACCTGAAAAATATACTCCTTCTAAAGGCGGAGAAGCAGTTACAATCCCTTCTAAATAATGAAAGTTGCTTTAATTGGAGCTACCGGGCTGGTTGGTTCCAAAATGCTTCAAGTTCTTGAAGAAAGAAACTTCCCTGTTTCGGAGCTAATTCCTGTTGCCTCAGAAAAAAGCGTTGGCAAACTTATTTCATTTAAAGGTAAATCGTACCCAGTTGTAGGAATGCAACAAGCTGTAGATTTAAAACCAGCAATTGCAATCTTTAGTGCCGGGGGTTCAACATCGCTTGAATGGGCCCCTAAATTTGCAGCAAATAAAACCTTTGTGATTGATAACTCAAGCGCGTGGAGAATGGAAAAAAACATTCCTCTTGTTGTGCCTGAAGTCAATGCAGATGTGATTAAAAACACAGACTTTATCATTGCAAACCCAAATTGTTCCACCATTCAAATGGTGGTCGCACTAAATCCTTTACACCAACAATATACCCTTCAACGGGTTGTTGTAAGTACTTACCAAAGTGTTACGGGTACTGGTCAAAAAGCGGTAAAACAAATGTTTGATGAGCGCGCGGGAAATGAAGTTGACAAAGTTTATGCTTATCAAATCGATATGAATGTGATTCCTCAAATTGATGAATTTACAGAAAGCGGATATACCAAAGAAGAATTGAAAATGATGTTCGAAACGAAGAAAATCATGAATCTTCCAAATTTGAGAATTACTGCAACCACTGTTCGAATACCAACGATGGGCGGACATAGTGAAAGCATCAATGCATCCTTCGAAAAAACAATTGATCTTAAAGAAATTAAAAATATTTTATTGCATTCTGAGGGAATTATTGTTCAAGATGATCCACAAAAATTACTTTACCCCATGCCATTAACTTCGCAAGATAAAGATGAAGTTTTTGTTGGCCGTTTACGAATCGATGATTCATTTCCAAACACCTTAAACATGTGGGTAGTTTCCGACAATTTAAGAAAAGGTGCAGCCACAAATGCTGTTCAAATTGCAGAATATTTACTAAAAAAAGGCTTTTTAGCCTAACCTTTTAGAATTTTGTTTGTTACTCTAAATACCTTGGAAAAAGAAAACACCAATATTGTTGTCGATAACAGACCAAAATTCCTGAAAGATGCAATCTATCAGGGCGAACTGAGCAATGCACCCTATGCGTTGAGTGTGAGTTCTCCCAAAATAGAACCAATTGATAAACGTTTACTGAAAGCAAATGCGCATGAAAGCATGCAGCATCAAGCTGAACAACAAATTTCAATGCTCAAAAAACAAGCTGAGTTGTTAATGAAACAAGCGAAAGAAATTGAAGAAAGATTAGTTGTTTCGCACGCCATTTATAAAGCTGATATCAATTTCGAACCCATTATCAATGGAGTTTACCATTTATATCAAAAGGAAGATGGTTCACAACAATTGAGTATGGTAGCGCCTTATGAATGGGGGAAAAAAATGCCATTTCAAGCATATTTACACACAGTGAGATTGATGGCCGACAGAACTTGGGATGTGTTAGCGTAAATTACCAGCCTTGAATTTTTTCAATTGCATTTCTAACGCTGCCCTCTTTCAACAAAACCATTTTAGATGTTTCATAGTCTAGACCAGTTTCTTCCATCACCATTTTTGTACCCCTATCAATTAACTTCAAGTTTGTTAATTGCATATCAACCATTTTGTTGCCCTTAACATGTCCCAATTTAATCATCACCGATGTGGTCATTATATTCAACACCATTTTGGTTGCAGTTCCAGCCTTCATTCTGGTACTTCCTGTCACAAATTCTGGACCTGTAACCACTTCAACGGTAAAATCAGCCACATTTTTGAGGGACGAATTGTCGTTACATGCAATTCCACCGGTTAAAATACCCATTTCTTTACACGATTGTAATGCACTTAACACATAAGGCGTTCTGCCTGATGCCGTAATACCAACTACAAAATCTTTTGGAGACACATTGAATTGCAATAAATCTTTTATTCCTTGATTTTCATCATCTTCAGCAAATTCAACAGCCTTTCTAATTGCACCATCGCCACCTGCCATGATTCCAATCACGCGATCAAACGCAACACCATAGGTTGGCGGACATTCTGATGCATCAACAACACCTAATCGACCGCTAGTTCCTGCACCCAAATAGAATAAACGACCACCGTGTTGCATTTTTGAATAACATGCTTCAACCAACGCCGTAATTTCAGGCATTGCTTTTTCTACAGAAGTTGCAACAGATTGATCCTCTTGATTGATGCCGGCAACCAACTCGGCAATGGATAATTCGTCTAGGTTTTTAAAATTCGATTCCGATTCGGTATACACAACGTTAGGTATTAGAGATTTTCAAAGTTAAAGATATCCCTCAGATTTCATGAATTATTGGTAAAAAAATACGATATTTGTAAATCTATGAGTCAAGAAAATCTACAAGCCGAAAATAAAGTGAAATGGTTGAAAATAATAGATTTTTTCGAAAAGCGTTTTGACAAAAAACCTGATTTAAATGCAATTCTTTTTTTAGTTGGCATCAGAGAATTGGGTCAATTGCCTGAAACCAAATTCACAAAAGAAGAAAAAACGCTTCTCATGCATATTGCAAACTGTAAAGTTTTAAGTTACTCGGGATACTATAAACAAATTGGGTTCAATCAAGATGGTTGGCCAGTTTGGGAAAGTGCGTTGCCCATTCCAAATTTAACTTTGTTTGAGCAAGAGAATTTATTACGTCAACATATTATCGAATATTTTGAACAAGAAGAAATCATACAATTTTATGAAAATTAAAACGCTCATCATTCCATCCCTCCTGTTTTTTGCCTGCGGCGAATCGGCAAAGCCAAAAGATGAGGTTGAAACCATGAAACAAGAATTGGCAAAAGAAAATATTCCAATGACTGTTCCAGACACTTCTTTGCCAAGCAATTGGAATGCAGTAGAATTCAATACTAATTATGGAAAAATTGTGGTTGGATTAAACCCAGCGACTCCTAAACACAGTGAAAATTTTTACAAATTGGCTTCTGAGGGATATTACAACGGAGTCTTATTTCACCGGGTAATCAAGCAATTCATGGTTCAAACAGGAGATCCAAATTCTAAAAATGCAAAACCTGACCAACAATTGGGAGATGGAGGTCCTAAGTATAAACTACCTGCTGAAATTTCCGATACAATTTACCATTACAAAGGTGCCTTGGCGGCAGCAAGAGAAAGTGATGATCACAATCCAATGAGAATGAGTTCAGGTAGCCAATTTTATATTGTTACAGGTTCTCCTGTAGGCTCTGAAAAATTCAAAGAAATGCTCGAACAAAATGTGATTAAAGAATTTTTATCACAAAGGGAGAACATGGAATTTCAAATGCGTTTAAACACGGCTTATGAAATGGGAAATCAATTGGCGGCCGACAATGTCATCAAAGAAATTAAACCTTTGGTAAAAGACAAAATTGAAGCCGCGTATAATAATGTCCCTCAAAAAACAAGAAATATATATGCAAGTTGGGGTGGAACACCATTCTTAGACAACAACTACACTGTTTTTGGAAAAGTTATTTCTGGCCATCATATTGTAGATAAAATTCAATGGATTGAAACTGGTAAAAACGATAGGCCTGTGAACGATGTTAAGATCATTTCCACCAAGGTTATACCCAAGAAAAATTGACACCATTAGGATATTTTGAAAATTTATAGTACATTTGCAGAACTTTCCGAATAAGATTAACTGGGAGGGGACAAGCCGAAAGCCGTCCCCTTTTTTATTGAATATGAAAAAACTAGGTGAAAAATTGAGATCCATTGTAGATGCCGAAGCAAATAATTTTGATTTGTTTGTAGTGCAGTATACCGTGAGCCCTACTGGGTTATTTCGATTCTATGTTGACAGTGCTGAGGTATTGTCAATGAAAGCCTTAGCCGATTTTACACGCCAAATTTCAACCATCATTGATGAGAGTGATTTTGGCGACACCCCGTTCACTTTTGAAATTTCATCACCTGGTGCCGACAATCCACTCACCGACATTCGTCAATTTACAAAACATGTTGGTCGAAATTTTGAAATCGAAACCACTGAAGGCGAAACATTCAAAGCCAAATTAGAAACGATTGTAGATCAATTGTTTCATTTTCAGAAAGAAATTAAAGTAAAAGGTAAAAAATTAAGTTACGAAGCTTTAATTTTACCTTACAGTTCCATTAAACAAGCAACAATTATAATAAGTTTTAAATAAAATGAAAACCAAAGCCAAGGATCTCGGTATTAACCTGGTGGAGAGTTTCTCCGAATTTAAAGATTTCAAAAACATTGATCGCGCAACAATGATGCGTGTATTAGAAGATGTTTTCAGAAACATTTTGAAAAAGAAATATGGTCAAGACGCCAATTTCGATATTATCATTAACACCGAAACTGGTGATATTGAGATGTATCATTTGCGTTTGATTGTAGAACAAGGTGAAGTTGAAGATCAAAGTCTTCACATTGCACTTTTAGAAGCTCAAAAATTAGAACCAGATTATGCTGTTGGCGAAGATTGTATTCAACAAGTTTTCCTTGATGACTTTGGAAGACGTTCTGTATTGAATGCACGTCAAGCCCTCATGAGCAGAATTATTGAACTCGAAAAAGATGAACTTTTCCGTAAATACAAAGACAAACGTGGTGAAATCATAACCGGTGAAGTATACAATGTTTGGAAACGTGAAATCATGATCTTAGACGATGAAGGAAATGAACTTTCTTTACCAAAAGATCACATGATTCCTCGCGACATGTATAAAAAAGGTGACACCATTCGTGCTGTCATTCATGAAGTTGACATGGATAAAGGTTCTCCAAAAATTATCCTTTCTAGAACTTCTCCGGAATTTTTAGAAAGATTGTTTGAACTTGAGGTTCCTGAAATTTTAGATGGATTAATTACCATCAAAAAAGTTGTTCGCGAACCAGGTGAAAGAGCTAAAGTAGCAGTTGAAAGTTACGACGATCGTATCGACCCAGTAGGAGCTTGCGTTGGTGTTAAAGGTGCTCGTATTCACGGGATTGTGCGTGAATTGAGAAACGAAAATATCGACGTTATTAACTTCACTACAAACAACGCCTTATACATTCAAAGGTCTTTGCAACCTGCAAACATCACTAGAATGGATATCATTGGTGAAACTGCAAACGTTTTCTTAGAAAGCGATCAAGTTTCTCTTGCAATTGGACGCGGTGGTCACAACATAAAATTAGCAAGTAAATTAACAGGATATCAAATTGAAGTTTACCGTGTAAACAATGCCGTTAACAGCGAAGACGACGTTGATTTGGATGAATTCTTAGATGAAATTGATTCTTGGATTATAGACGAATTGAAGAGAATTGGATTAGATTCTGCGAAAGATGTAATCAACTCTTCTGTTGAAGATTTATTGAAGAGAACTGAACTTGAAGAAGAAACGATTATTGCGGTGCAAAATATTCTTCGTCAAGAATTTGAAGATTAAAACACAATGATGCTTTCAAACTGTACCCCAAGGCAGTTTGTGAGCATCATTTTAAATAAAAACAAAGAAAGAAACTTGGGATTTACAATATATTAAAAGTAAATTTGAATTAAAATATGGCGGAATACCGTTTAGCAAAAGTTGCCGGCGAATTAAATAGAAGTTTCACTGCATTAGCAGAGTTCCTCAAACAAAAGGGGTTCGATGTGGAAGCACGTCCTACTACCAAAATCAATGAGGACATGTATCAAGCTTGTCTACAAGCATTTTCTGCTGATAAAGCAGCAAAAGAAGAGGCAAACAAACTTAAAAATCAAAAAAATTTAAACCTCGCTGTTACAACAGCTCAAGTTGCAAATAAAACTGCCGTTGATGAAACGCCAGCACCTGATGCGCCTACGGTTACCCTAACACCTGAGCCAGTTGCTCCTCCTGTAGTCATTGAAACTCCTAAAGTTGAAAAACCGGTTATTGTTGAAGCCCCTGTGGTTGAAAAAGAAACAATTGCTCCTGTTGGGGTAAAAACTCAAGAAATTGAAGTTCCAGCTCCAAATGATGAAAATATTGGTGGGTTGAAAATTTTA
The DNA here is from genome assembly GCA_945865625.1 of Chitinophaga pinensis. Classification (GTDB taxonomy): domain Bacteria; phylum Bacteroidota; class Bacteroidia; order NS11-12g; family UBA955; genus VMCP01. The sequence goes on along the minus strand of CAMBFD010000013.1, from coordinate 8,873 downwards.
GGGAAAATTGATTTACAAGAACAACCTAAAAAGAATAAGAAACCAGAAGGCAAACCTAAAGAAAAACAAAGAGAACAACCTAAAGTTGAAAAACAAACGCCTCCAACTCCTCCAGTTTTAGAAAAACCCAAAGTTGAAAAGCCTAGAGTTGAAACTCCTAAAGTTGAAGTTACTGCTGAAGCTTCTGTTAAAAATGAGGAATCAATTATTGTTTTACAGAAACAAGAACCAACTGCTGAGCCAATTGAAATTGAAAAAATCGAAACGCGTAGAGAAACCCTTTCTGGTCCTCGAGTGCTGCGTACAATTCAACTTCAAACGCCTAAGCAAGGTGTTTCTAGCTTAGCAAATGATGCCAAAAAAGACGTAAAAGAAGAACGTAAAAAACGCAAACGCAAAGATACTCCAGCTACTGTAAAAGTTGCAGTTCAGGAAACAATTAAAACCGAAGATAAATTTAAACCAACATACCTAAAACCTAAAACTCCTGTTAAAACGGAAGTTTCACAATCTGCAGTTAAAAGCAATGTGAAAAATACAATGGGTAAAATGGGGAACGCTGGTAGAAGTCGCGGTGATAAATTTAAGAAAAAAGCCGTCGATAAAGACCGTCGTAGAGGTGAACAGGAAGCTGAAAGAAAAAGAAAAATTGACGATAGCAAAATCCTCCAAGTAACTGAATTCTTGGCAGCCAACGAATTGGCTTCAATGATGAACGTTCCTGTAACTCAAGTTATCTCCAAATGTTTTTCATTGGGATTAATGGTTTCTATCAACCAACGTTTAGATGCTGAAACCATTCAATTGGTGGCAAATGATTTCAATTTTGAAATTGAATTTGTTGATGCAGAAACTCAAATTGAAGCAGTTGATGATGAAAAAGAAAACCCAGCTGATTTCGAATCACGTGCACCTATTGTAACTGTAATGGGACACGTTGACCACGGTAAAACTTCATTGTTGGATTATATTCGTAAAGAAAACGTAATTGCGGGTGAAGCCGGTGGAATCACACAACATATTGGTGCTTATGAAGTTACGCTTCAAGATAGCAGAAAAATTACTTTCTTAGATACTCCAGGTCACGAAGCATTTACTGCCATGCGTGCCAGAGGTGCTAAAGTAACCGACCTAGCAATTATTGTGATTGCTGCCGATGATAGTGTGATGCCTCAAACACGTGAAGCAATTGCTCACGCTCAAGCAGCTGGCGTACCAATGGTATTTGCTTTTAATAAAATGGATAAAGAAGGTGCTAACCCTGAACGTATTCGCGAACAGTTAGCACAATTAAATATACTCGTAGAAGATTGGGGCGGAAAATTCCAAGCACAAGAAATTAGTGCTAAAAAAGGACTTAACGTAGACAAACTTCTCGAAAAAGTGCTTCTTGAAGCCGAGCTTATGGAACTTACCGCTAACCCTAAAAGAAGGGCCAAAGGTACCGTAATTGAAGCAACTCAAGAAAAAGGTAGAGGTATTGTATGTAGCATGCTCGTACAAACCGGTACTTTAAAAGTAGGTGATCACGTAGTTGCGGGTCCTCATTATGCAAAAGTTCGTGCGTTATTTAACGAACGTGGCACAAAAATCGACAAAGCACCGCCTTCTACACCAGTAAAGTTGCTAGGTTTCTCTGAACCTCCAACTGCAGGTGACACATGGACCGTATTCGCTGAAGAAAGCGACGCTAAATCATTGGCAAATAAACGCCAACAATTGGTTCGTGAGCAAGGCATGCGTACAAAACGTCATATTACTCTGGATGAAATTGGACGTCGTTTGGCTGTAGGTAACTTTAAAGAATTGAAGTTAATTGTTAAAGGTGACGTGGATGGTTCTGTTGAAGCATTGTCCGACTCATTGATGAAATTAAGCACCGACGAAATTGCAATCAATGTAATCTTTAGCGGCGTTGGTCAAATCACCGAAAGTGATGTATTATTGGCTTCGGCTTCCGATGCAATTATCGTTGGTTTCCAAGTTCGTCCATCTGCAAAAGCACGTCAAATTGCTGAAAACGAAGAAATTGATATCCGAACTTATTCCATCATCTATCAAGCTATCGAAGAAATTAAATCTGCAATGGAAGGTATGTTAAGTCCTGAAGTTATAGAAAAGGTAATTGGTACAGTTGAAGTGCGTGATGTATTTAAAATTTCTAAAGTTGGAACTATCGCCGGCGCTTATGTTACCGATGGTAAAATTGAACGCAAAAGTAAAATCCGTATCATTAGAGACGGCGTGGTTGTGTTCGACGGTGAATTATCATCTTTAAAACGTTTCAAAGACGATGTGAAAGAAGTTTTACGTGGATATGAGTGCGGATTACAAATTGAAAAATTCAACGATATTGAAGTTGGAGATTATTTAGAAGTTTATAAAACAGAAGAAGTAAAACGTAAATTATAATTCCCTTTGTCTGTTAAAAATAGAAATATGACGATTCTCTGTTAAAAAGAATTCCAATATTTCTATTTTTGGCACAAAAGTTGAATAATCAAAATTAGAATATTATATAATATAGAACGATATGAAAAAGATGTTAACCTTATTAGCCCTATCCTTGGCTTTCGTAACAACAACTTATGCTCAAAAAGATGTACAAACAGAAGACCCTATCAAATGGACAAACAAATCTCATGATTTTGGTTCTATTAAAATGGGTCCTTCCGCTGAAGTAACATTCAAATTTAAAAACAACACCAGCGCACCAGTTGTAATCACAGACGCTCATCCTTCTTGCGGTTGCACAACACCAACTTGGACAAAAACTCCAATTATGCCAGGTGAATCAGGTGAAGTTAAAGCAAGTTATGGTACTGAAGGCCGCCCAGGTTATTTTTCTAAATCTGTTAAAGTAACTTTCGACAATGGAAGTACCACGGATTTAGCAATCAGCGGCACAGTTGCTACTGAGCCTGAAATGCCAAAAACACCAGAACTTAAAAAATAACAAATATGAAAAAAATCGTATTTTTATTAGCATCTGTGGCTATGAGTTCAATCGTAAGTGCCCAAGTTGAAATTAAACCTTCAACCGAGCAAACCGACGTGAAAAGTAATGCTGCTATTAAATTCGAAACCACTACACATAGCTTTGGAAATGTAATTGAAGGTCAAATTGCAACTTACGATTTCAAATTTACAAATATTGGTACAGATCCTCTGATTTTAACAAATGTAACAGCCAGTTGTGGTTGCACAACACCAAAATGGCCACGTGAAGCTCTTGCGCCAGGTCAATCTGCGGTTATCACTGCTGAATACAATTCAAATGGACGTCCTGGAACTTTTAACAAAAACATTTTCGTAAAAGGAAATGGTGGAGATGTAACTTTAACGATCTCTGGAAATGTTGTAAAAGAACCAGAAAAACCAATTTCACCCATTATTATAAAATAATTATCTTATAAAAGGGGCCAAATTAAGGGCCCTTTTTTTATATTCGAATAAATATAAATACTTATGGAAGAAAAAAAATTATCACTCATTGCTACATCTCTCATTGCCTTGTCAATTATTCTTGCAGCAACAATATTGGGAAGTGCTTATAAATACAAATTTGTATCTGAAGAAACCATTTCTACCACTGGTCTTTCAGAAAAAGAATTTTCATCTGACTTAGTGCTATGGAGTGCAAAATTTAAAACAACTTCCATGAACCGCAAAGAAGCATTTGATGCTCTCAAAACCGATGCGAATAAAATCAAGCAATACTTGCTATCAAAAGGAATCAAAGAAAATGAAATTGTTTTCACCGCAATCAATGTTGAGGAACTCACTAAATCCGAAAAACATTACAGCGCAAACGGAGAATACAACGAATATTCTCAATTTGCCGGGTATGAATTAACTCAAAAATTCGAAATCGAATCAAAATCCCTCAATATCATCGAAAAAACTTCAAGAGAAATTACTGAACTCTTAGAAAGCGGTGTTGACATCAATTCTTTCGAACCACGCTACTACTATACAAAATTAGAAGACTTAAAAATTGAACTCATTGCAAATGCAACAGAAAACGCAACAACAAGGGCAAAAAACATTGCAGGAAAAGGCAATTCTCATTTGGGTACATTAAAAAATGCAACCATGGGCGTATTTCAAATCACCGGGAAAAATACCAGTGAAGAATATTCTTGGGGCGGGGTTTACAATACAACAGATAGAAACAAAAAAGCGTCTATCACTGTGAAATTAGAATTTGGAATCAACTAACTATGCGTCTTAGAACATTCATCTTTATGATAATCAGTTTGCTTTCCACTCAAAGCAAAGCCCAGCTTATAGGTGAATTGAATAACAATAATCGCGGTGCACTCCGTGTTATTGGATCTAATAAAATAACTCAAAATTGCAATATCGGTGATATTGTTGAGGCAGTCTTTTACTTTGAAAACAACTCCTCAGATACTGTTTACATCTCTCAAGTGGCACCAGATTGCCAATGTACACACTTTGTTTTCCCTGAAAAAGGTGTCAAACCTCATAGCACCGATTCCATTACCCTCTTCTTTATGTCACAAAACACCCCTCCGGGGCCGTATTTTAAAAGAAGTATTGTTGACTATAACGATACAAGCTTGGAACTACTTATAGAAGGAAACATCTCCATTGTGCGCAATATTGTGCGCGCAGGGCAAAAACCAATCATCTATCAGAAAAAACAAATTCGTGTACACAACACCGAAATCCTTCAAAATACAACCGATAAAAAATGAAAACGAAAATTTCATATTTGATGTTTTTATTCGGAGGGACGTTTTTCTTCATGCAGTGTAAAAGTCCAGCGACTGCATTCAATGCACAAGCGAATATGGCTAAACCTGAGGCAAAAAAGGCAACAATTGATACCATTCTTTGGAATGAGCACATTCACGACTTCAAAATGGTACCCAGCGGTCCACCCGCAAACACAAAATACACCTTCGTCAATCAAACTCAGCAAACTATAAAAATTGACCGTGTCGAGGTGGGTTGTAGCTGCACCGCATCTGACTATTCAAAAAATGAAATCAAACCAAATGATACCGGCTGGATTTCAGCTTCTTACAAAACTGCCAACACCTTTGGGTATTTTCGAAAACATGTTGATGTATTTTTTACCAATGGTCAAAAAACACATTTAATTCTTACAGGCACTGTGGATCCTATGATTCCCGCCGGCAAATAGTTTAACGCTTCTGTATATTCTGAAATTTATCAGAAAAACGACCCAACATGCCACCGGTATGTAAAAAAGCAATTTTTCCATCAATTTCATTGCAATGAATCATTTCACGCAAAGCCCACAAAGCCTTTGCCGTATAAACAGGATCTATCAAGATTTGCGTATCGTCTGAAAAATGGTCATTAAATCTGAGTAAATCTGGTGTCACCTTGGCATAACCACCAAAGTGAAATCCATCCACAAAATCAATCATATCTTCTACTCCATACGCTCGAGCATAATCAATTTGGGATTGTAAATTTTTCAAGACTAAAATGGCTTTAATCCGAATGTTTAAGTTTAATTCTTGAATGGCTAAGGCCAATCCAACCGCCGTGGTTGCCGTGGCGCTCGCATGAACAATAACATCTATGGGTTGATCAAAGGAAGCAATCAAAGATTCGAAACCTTCAAAAGCAAGTTCCCCTTGCCCACCCTCAGGAATCACCAAATGTCCCTCAAAAGAAGAATATTCATTGAACAATTCCGTCTTCTCACGATATTGTTCACGGGAAACCCCAACCACTTGCATTCCGTAAGATTTGGCAATGTTCAAATAATGATTTTCAATGTGTTCATCGGCCCGAAGCAATCCAATGGTTTTAAAACCAAGTTGATACCCAGCAGCGGCAGTTGCTACCAAATGATTGCTGAACGCACCGCCAAATGTGACCAAGGTATGAAACCCATTTTCACGCGCATACCTCACCCAACCCTCGAGTTTTCTCCACTTATTTCCAGAAATTATTGGGTGAATTAAATCATCGCGCTGAATGAACACTTCCTTATCTCCAAAATCCTTAAAACTTAAGGACTGTAATTTGGCATGTTCAAAATGAATCTTTCGATCTAACGACAGATCAAAATGAGTAAATTCTACTTTTTCCATTCGTCAAAATGAAATAGTTCATCAATTGATGTGCGCGTAACACTATGATACCCCGAATTCGCTTTTTCATAAGCATCAAGCGCCAACTTAAATTCTGGCAATTGCTCCAAAGTGAATGAATCCTGGTTGTTTATGTTCTTCAATGCTTTTGCTTTTAATTGACTGACTTGTATCAATTTTTCATAAATAGGATACACAAATTTTCTACGACCCACACGGTTTAGAAATTGATCTATGAATCCATAAGCCGGTAAATAGGCAGACTTAATACTCAGCATACACCAATCGAATGCGATTTCACTATTCATTATCAGTGAAAAATGAAACACAGAATCCAAATAACGCATATTTGCAAAACTTAAACTGTCTAAATTTCGCAGAAAATGCAAATAATGATGGGTTGTCCAAAATTTAGTTTCAGGATTAAGCGACAATCCCGACTCTTTGGCAAATGACATATTTTGCTGATTCAAACTGTTTAAATGTTTAGCCAATCCTTCAGCAGCCAGTAAATAGGTACTTTTTACTTTGGGTTCTTGGAAGCCTATATCATAAATCCATTCCTTTACCTTTTTTGAAAAATTATCAGTCACCATCCAACCACTGCTATAATTTGATGCATAAAAATCTAAAAGTTCCTTTATAAAAACTTCCGTATTTGATGTCGAAAAAGCATGTTTTTTGAAATACTGATTCAAGAATTTATCCCACATTTTCCTTCCCATTTGCTGTTCGCACCAAAGCAAGAAAAAACGACCTTTTTCATAGGCAATGTCGGTTAAACCATCATCGGGGTTCCTACCCTTAAGATCAAGTTTTAAACGCGTATCTGCTGGGGCATTTTCCATCAGGTCTTTCATGGTTTTACGCAATTCTCCAAGGCCCAAAACTGTGAGCATATCTGCATAATCTTTACCATAGAGTTTCTCCATGATTCTACTTTCGAAATACACTGTAAACCCTTCATTGAGCCAAAAATCATCCCAAGTTTCATTGGTTACCAAATTTCCACTCCAACTATGTGCCAATTCATGGGCGAGCAAACTCACCAAACTACGATCGCCTGTGATGATTGTCGGAGTGGCAAATGTCACCACAGGATTTTCCATCCCTCCAAAAGGAAAACTTGTAGGAAGCACTAAAACATTGTATTCTTTCCAAGCATATTTTCCATAAAGTGCCGAAGCACTATCGATCATTTTAGGCAAATCGGCAAATTCCCATGCAGCCTTTTCTAGCAAACCAGGTTCCGCATAAACACCACATTGCTTTCCCAATTTCTTAAAATTAAAATCTCCAACTGCAATGGCCATTAAATAAGAAGTTATAGGCAAGCTCTGATGAAAATAGAGTGTTTTAAAAACAGAAAAACGAGATAAATGTTTCCCGAAATTTTTAAACTCACCTGTTTTATTTGGATATTCTTTCAAAAAATCAGCAATTCCTTCATACCGCTGTGCACTCATCACTGCATTTAAATTTGAAGGGAAATTCACTTTTGCATTGTATGTAAATTTTACAGCAGGGGCGTCCATACAAGGCAACCAAGTACGGGCCAAAATTGCCTGCGATTGACTAAACATAAATGGCTGTTTTTTATCGAAAGTTTGCTCAGGGCTCAACCACTGAATTGCAGAAATAAAAGATTCATCCACTTTTTCAAATTCCTGCTTTGAATACGTTCTATAGTGTATGACAATCACAGAATCATGTTGAGGCAAATTCACTTCTAACGCAGTGCCTAAAATTTTATCAGAACGCGTTAATTTCCAATCTGCCAAACCATTTTGTCCTTCAATTTTCTCAATCACAAGTCCTTTCGTATCAAATATTGCCATATCTTGAGGATCATTCATTGCGCTTAACATTCCTTTTTGAGCAACTTTCGGAGCATTCTTTTGATTCCCTTTATCTCGAAAATTCCATTTTAAATGATAGGTTACCGAACCGTAAATCATTTGGTTTTGCATATCAATATCCAATTCTAAATCCAACTTGTAGGGATTCACCACTTTATAATTTGAAAAACTATGGTTGCGAACAATTTTCTCACCCAATTTCGGAATGCCATGCGCAGAAGCAACTTGAAAAAGGCCAAAAATGCTAAATAAAAGAATATATTTTCTGAGGGACATTGACTTTAGAAACATCGTGAAAACAAAAATAAAGAACTCAAATCATAAATCAACCACACAATATGGATTGGCTTCATTTTATCATCACAGTAAAAATGAATACAGCGTTATCGAAAACCTTTCATTCAAAAAACAACTCAAAAAAGAATTGCAGATTTGAGTATAAATTTTGATACATTTGTACTCACATTCGGGGTGCCTCTAATTGAGCGCTGAGATTATACCCGTTAACCTGCTCAGGATAATGCCTGCGAAGGGAAATGATCAAGTTTTACTTGATGCGTCTCGGATGTAAAACCTAAAAACCGAGACATGAATTTCAAAAAAATCATTCCATTTGTTGTTTGTATTTGCCTAATCTGTTCTAAAGTTTCAGCTCAGCAAACCAAATTGCTAATTTCAAAAACAGATACCCTAAAAACCATTGAAAATGTGATTGTAATTGTCAATCATACTAAAACGAATGGCAGCAATGTGAATACCCTTTCAGAAAATGAAATTAATGCCATCAACACTGGAAGAGACATTCCAATTCTCTTGCAACAACTTCCAAATGTTATGACTACTTCCGACGCAGGAAATGGTATCGGGTATACGGGTATCAGGGTTCGTGGGAGCGATGCCACTCGAACCAATG
>CAMBFD010000012.1 GCA_945865625.1 Chitinophaga pinensis | reverse complement strand
GATAAAGGTGGATACTTGGTTTACCAAGGTGAACCTAAAGGATTGTTAGATTGCAAGGAAAGTATTACAGCGCCTTATTTAAAGTATAAGATGAACAATCAGATTAATTGATACTCAACTTTTCTTTATAACATCCTTTATTGGTAACAATTTCGATCACATAAGTTGCCGATGGTATTTTATCGACTACTTCAACTTGATTGAATTTATTCACTTTCAATGCTATTACAAACCTTCCATCAATTGTTAAAATCTTGATTGATTGTATTTGATCTTTTGTATGAATTTGCAATAGATCACCTTTGGATATAGGATTTGGTGATATTTTCAATTGATTGTTAAGAATATTCACAACCTTAGAATAGTTCAAAATTTGAAAAGTTTGAGATGACGTATCGGAACATTGATTTGAATTGTTGATTGAATCAATCACTAGATGCTTCATATTTAAAACTTTATCTGCATATTGCGATAAATTTACAGTTTGATCTTTGCCCGTAAATGAATCAACAAGGATTCCATTTTCACTTAAATACCATTTACTATAAGAAATTGTATCATTTGATTTGAATTTATAAGTAAATGAAGTTACATAATTCTTGGTAAATGTGGCATTGATTTTAGGTCTAAAATCTCCAATGTATGTGTTTGATTGATTGAAACAACCATTCGAATTCTTTAAGTAAATTTTAAATGGAATGGATTTTTGAATATTCAATATAAATGGATTTGCCTTTCCCAGATAAGATTTCGATGTCAAGGTGCTATAAAAAATACTGTCACCCGATTTAATATTGGTTACATTGAAGTTTAAATTAGCATTACTTAATCCACCACAAAATAAAAGATTTGAAATCGAAATATTGGTATTGGGAATTCTACCTGAATCAACGCTAAGAAAAATGCTTTTATCTGTAGTTCCACACAATAAATTGTTTGAATCTAAAATTGAAATCTGTAAATTTTGTGATTTTGAAGCCAAAATATCAAGGAATGTATCCTTTAATTGCATTCCGTTATATACGATTCGATATGGCTTAATAACATTCAAGCCAAAAATTTGAACACGTAAACTATCGCCATAACATGGTTTGTTTTTTTGAGGGACAATGGAGTAGGGAATATCTTTACAACCCGAAGATTGACCCAATCCACTTGCCATTTTTGAGGTTCCACAAAATTTTTGAGTCATTGCGTATACCAAAATATTCCGTTTTTCACCAATTGAACTGACTTGCATATTTTCAAATGTTGAAAGTTTGCCGCCTGTTGGATTTTTCCAAGTTTTACCTGAGTCTAAGCTAATTCTATATTCAGTTGCAAAATTGACGTTTGTCCAAGTAAATGTAAATCCATTCGTTGATTTATTGATGACCGAAATTGTTGGAGCCTCGGCACTGTCCTTACCGATTATCGATTTCTTTACTGGATAACTCACACAACCATTTTTGCTTTTTGCATAAAATGATAGGTTGTTCAATCCCAAACTTAAATTATAGGTCAAATTTGAATCTTTTGAGAAATTACTTTTGGCATTGTTGATACTAAAAGAATCAGAAAATCCATTTGTGTTCTTGAAAGAAACCGTTAAAGGTGTAGATTGACAAATTGTATCTGTTAAAGGACTTAAATTATATTGAAGTTGTGGTCTCTGATTTACAATAAGCTGAATGGGTGAAGAAGTTTTCTTGCATCCATTAGAATTAATTGCTGTTACAACATATGAGTTTTGTTGTTTTATGAAAATAGAGGTAGTTTTTTGACCGTTGGGTGACCAAACATAGCTGTGGTTTACCGCTGCGCTTACCTTCAATAATGAAGAATCTCCTGAGCAAATTGTAATTGGACCAGAAGAAGGTGTCAATACTGGAATGGTTGCTCCTTGTATTACATTGAAAATCAATGTGTCGGAATTAGATTTTCCTTTGCCATTTTTGCTTTCTAAGATGGCCATCTTTGTTCCTATTGAAGAATATGTAACAGAAGGGTTTTGTAACGTAGAAGTTGTAATTGAACCGCCAGGAAATTTCCATGAATAACTTGTTGCGTTGTTGGTAGATGTTCCTAAAAAGTTAATTGGTGTATTGGCGCAATAAAAGGTGTCTGAAATCTTAGCCTTAGCAACGGGTAATGAAGTTGCAGGTGAAATAACAAAGCTTTTTGTGTATATATAATCTCCTTGATCGTTATTGTTGTCATTTGCAACATTTAAAACTAAGTAGAATTTTACATTTCCGAGGTTACTGGAAGGCGCTTTCCATTCAAATACATATGAAACGGAATCTGTGCTAACGGCGCTAGTTCCAGTTGAAGTATGTTCAATGTAATAACGTGTAGTAGATCCAGCTGTCTGCGTAAATGCTGCAGTTCTAGTATCTTTACTTGTAAAACTGCCGGCGGGAGTTGGGTATGAGCCTGTTTGTTCCTTTAAAGCTGTGACCTGAAATCCGAATCGAGATTTACCTGTTTCTTTATAAGTGACTATGATTTTATAAGTAGAATCTGGAATATAGCCACCACTTGTAAAATTTCCGGTCAGTTTAATCTTATTGTGATTTGTTCCTGTTGTTTGAAGGGAATATGTACTGTGACAGGATGTGCATGTTGTTTCAGATGGTGCACCAGTATAACCTGCCGATAGACCACTAGATTTACTTTTAATTGTCAAAATTGAGCTTGAAATTATCATGGCACTCAATAGCGCGTACTTTATTAATTTAGATAGATTCATATTCGTGGTAAAGATAATTTTTTTTTTAACGTCAAGATTCAATCACTCCAGTTATGTGAGGTTTATAGATAAATAATGACAATATTTTAACAATATAACATTTATTTTCATCTAATGTTTTTAAACAATTGTCTAACATCACTATGAGATGAATTATTTTATCTTTATTTTTGAGGGATATGAAAAAACTGCTATTTTTAGCTTCAATTACATTCATAGGGGCTTGCACATTAAATGCACAAGCAACATTGATTGAAAAGGTAGAATCTCAGAAAGGTACCCTTGCTGTTCCTTATGAAAAGTATGTATTGCCAAATGGGTTGACTGTCATCATTAATGAAGATCATTCAGATCCAGTGGTACATTTAAATGTGTCTTATCATGTTGGTTCAGCGAGAGAAACTCCAGGTAAATCAGGCTTTGCACATTTCTTTGAACACATGTTGTTTCAAGGTTCTAAACACATTGCCGACGAAGAACACTTTAAAATCATCAAACAATATGGAGGAGATGTAAATGGAAACACAACGAGAGATAGAACCGTTTATGTAGAAACTTTCCCTTCAAATTTCACCGAAACCGCATTGTGGATGGAAGCTGATAGAATGGGTTGTTTCCTAGAAGCATTTACTCAAAAGAAGTTTGAAATTCAACGTGCCACAGTTAAAAACGAAAAAGATGAGCGTTATGATGGACCTTATGGATTTTTAATGGAAGTAAAAGATCAAGAATTATATCCATCAGATCACCCTTACAGTTGGTCAACTATTGGTTTTGTTGATGATTTAAATCGTGCAGATAGCAACGACCTTAAGAACTTCTTTTTGCGTTGGTACGGGCCAAATAACGCTGCAGTGATTGTTAGTGGAGATGTTAATCCACAAGAAGTCGTTCAGTGGTGTGAGAAATATTTTGGGTCGATTAAAAGAGTTAAAGATGTGACAAAGAAAAGGGTAAAGCCTGTAGTTTTAACAGATAATAAACTACGCAGTTATCCTGATCCGAATGCAGATTTGCCATTGATGATGATCACTTATCCTGGAGTGCCTGTTTTCCATGAAGACGAAGCCGCAATGGATATGTTGAGTTATTTGATGGGAAGCACAAAAAGCTCAGTACTTTATAAAAAATTCATAGATGCCGAATGGGCTCTACAAGTGCAATCAGCAAACAATATGTTAAGTCCTATCAACCACGAATTAGCTGGTGAATTTGCATTTACAGTTGTAGGTTATCCATGGTCCGATATGTTTAAATTGAGAGATATGTTGTTCCAGTCAATTGATTCATTTGAATACTTGAATTTTTCTGATGACGATTTGGTGCGTGCTAAATCTAAAATTTTAAGTAGTTATAGTAGTGGATTAGAATCTACAACTCAAAAAGCAAGCTATTTGAGCTTATTTTGGTATTTAGGTTTGAAAGGAGCAGAAGGCAAAATGATCAATTTAAATGACGATGCTGCACGTTATGCAAAAGTAACCCGTGAAGATATCATGAGGGTTTACCGTAAATATTTAAAAGGTAAATTTTCTTCTACTGTAGAAATTAAACCTTCGCCAACTCCAGAAGGCGAAAAACCGAATAAATATATCAGTTTTAATCCCAATGCAAATTATAAAAATGATGCCTTAGATTTTGAATATCAAAATCTAAAATATCAACCTTTGGTAGATAATTTTGATCGCAGTAAACGCCCTGATCCTAAAGTTGTTAAACCTGTTACTGTTCCCAAAACATTTAAATCTAAATTAAACAATGGTTTAGATGTATGGGGTTCTTCGTTTGATGAAACACCTCAAGTGATTGCTATGATTTCTATGAAAGGTGGTGCATTATTTGAGGATGATAAAGACATTCTGCCAGGAACAGCTGATATGTTGGCAACTAGTTTATCAAATGGTACTTTAAATAAAACACCAGAACAATTAGAAAAAGAATTGGAAATGCTTGGTGCGAATGTTCGTTTCAGTGCTTCTGGTACCTCGTTTAATGTAATGTTGAGTTGCGATAAAGATAAATTAGACAAATCCATTGATTTATTAAAGGAAATGATGTTCCAACCTCGATGGGATAAACAAGAATTTGCGAAAGATAAAAAACGTACCGTAGAAGGTGCTAAAAGTGAATTGTCGAGCAGAGGAACAGGTATGAGTAATGCATGGTCTAGATTAATCAATGGTGAAACTTCACCTTTAGGCAGATATGTTGGCGCTGAAAAATATGGTAAAATTAACATCTCCGATGTTCAAAACTATTATAACAAATTTTTTGGTCCAGACAACGCTAAATTGGTTGTTGTTGGGCCTTTAACTCAAGATGAAGTCAATTCAAAATTCTCTTTTCTTGTAGATTGGAAACCATTGAATATTTCTGTTCCTAAGCCTACTCAAGCAGCGAATTTTGAAACTTCACAAATCTTTGGAGTGAATTATTACGATGCAGAGCAAAGTGATATCATTTTAGGATTTAGAAGCTTGCCTTATGATGCAAACGGTGAGTTTTATAAAAATACAATCATGAACTTTGCATTGGCAGGCAATTTTAATAGTCGTTTAAACTTGAAAATTCGTGAAGAGAAAGCTTGGACATATGGCATTAGAGGTGGATTTAGTGCGAGCTATGAAGATTTGCCAGGTATGTATGTAATTTCAGCTGGAGTTAAATCTAGAGCAACAGATTCTGCAATTCATGAAATTTTATGGGAAGTTGAAAATTTCAAAGAAAAAGGCTTAACCAAAGAGGAATTTGATTTTACAAAATCTGCTTTGATTGCAAGTGAAGCATTAGAATATGAATCAATCAATCAAAAAGCTGGATTTATATCGCTACTTGCAAATAGAAATTTACCGGTTGACTTTGCAGAAAAGCAATTGAGTATCCTTCAAAATATTACTTTAAGTGAATTGAATGACCTCGCTAAGAAAAATTTAAGCTCCGATAAATTAGTCGTTGTTGTTTCTGGTGATGTAATTCAAATGAAAAGCCGTTTGGAAAATTTAGGATTTGGAAAAATGCAAATACTAAATAGAGACGGTTCAGGAAAATTCAAGTACTATAAAGCTGGATCTACAGGCCACATGAAAAATTATAAGTAAACTTTTAAGGATTAAATTATCTTTTTAAAGGCCGAACATCGTTCGGCCTTTTTTGTGTTGTTAAATTGCCTATTTTGAACAATTTGAGATTGTCATATTTTTGCAATATTACGAATAAGAAAAATAACTTAAAGCATTCAAAATAAATTAGTTAAGTGTTGTTTTTTGGTGGTTTTGTTTTTCTAAATTCTTAAATTCCAAATTAGACAAACTTATTAGCTAAAATAAATCGTTAAAATGTATAAAAAATGTGGGCAAGATAGTGTAGTTAAAAGAGGTTTATCGAGCCAATTTCACTAAATTGCAGTACTTATATTTTCACATGGAAGAGAATAACAACAACCTAGAAGAATTGAACGAAAGAATCATCTCGATAAATATTGAAGATGAAATGAAAACTGCCTACATTGATTATTCAATGTCGGTGATTGTTTCACGTGCACTCCCTGATGTGAGAGACGGTTTAAAACCAGTACACAGAAGGGTATTGTATGGAATGGTTGACTTAGGACTTGCATCTAATAGACCTTATAAAAAATCTGCCCGTATTGTTGGGGAGGTTTTGGGTAAATATCACCCACATGGCGATAGCAGTGTATACGATACCATGGTGCGTATGGCTCAAGATTGGAGTTTAAGATACCCTTTTGTTGACGGACAAGGTAACTTCGGTTCTATCGATGGTGATCCACCGGCAGCAATGCGTTACACAGAAGCACGTATGCGCAAAATTGCGGAAGAAATGATTACAGATATCGACAAAGACACTGTTAATTTCAAGCCAAATTTTGATGAAAGTTTACAAGAACCAACAGTAATGCCCGCAAAAGTTCCGAATTTATTAATCAACGGAGCCAGTGGTATTGCAGTAGGTATGGCAACCAATATGGCCCCTCATAATTTAACAGAGGTTTGCGAAGGTGTTATCAAATATATTGACAACAACGACGTAACCATTGAAGAATTAATGGAGGTTGTAAAAGGTCCAGATTTTCCAACCGGTGCCGTGATATATGGTGTTGAAGGAATACGTGATGCTTTCGAAACTGGCCGTGGTCGAATTGTTATGCGTGGTAAAGCTGAGTTTGAACAATCAAGTACAGGTAAAGAAATGATTGTAATCACTGAAGTTCCTTATCAAGTAACTCCATCGCAAATTATTGTTAAAACTGTTGACTTAATCAATGAGAAAATCATTGAAGGTATATCGGCAGTTCGCGATGAATCTGGTAGACAAGGGATGCGTATAGTATTCGATTTGAAACGAGATGTGATACCAAACATCGTTTTGAATCAATTATTTAAATTTACACCACTTAAAAGTAGTTTTTCAGTAAACAATATAGCCTTGGTTGCCGGTAAACCTGAAATGTTAAATCTAAAAGACATGATTAAGCATTTCGTGAACCACAGACATGAAATTATTTTACGTAGAACGAAGTATTTACTAGCGGAAGCTAGAAAACGAATCCATATTTTGGAGGGACTAATTATTGCGTTAGACAACTTAGACGCGGTCATTAAATTAATTAGACAAAGCAGAACCCCAGATGAAGCGAGAGAAGGGTTGATGTCGAATTTTGGATTGAGCGAAATTCAATCTAAAGCAATATTAGACATGCGTTTACAACGCTTAACTGGACTAGAAATTGATAAAATTCGTGAAGAATACAATGCCATCATGAAAGAAATTCAATACTACGAAAGTATTTTGGCTGATGAACAATTAAGAATGCAAATCATTAAAGATGAAACCAATGAAATGGTTCTTAAATATGGTGATAATCGCAGAACTAGAATTGAATTCAATGCTGAAGAAATCAATATTGAGGATCTAATTCCAAATGAAGAAGTTGTAATTACCATTTCGCATAAGGGGTATATCAAAAGAACTCAATTATCTGAATATAAAGAACAAAATAGAGGTGGAAAGGGATTAAGAGGTGTTTCACATAGAGATGAAGATTTCGTTGAACATTTATTTATTGCAAGTACTCACAACTATTTATTATTGTTTACAGAGCAGGGAAGATGCTTCTGGTTAAAAGTTTATGAAATTCCTGAAGGTGCTAAAGCAACCAAAGGCAGACCTATTCAAAACCTAATTAGTATCCCTCCTGGAGATAAAATCAAGGCCTATTTAAATGTAAACAACCTTAAAGATCCTGAATACTTGAATAACAATTCAATTATCATGGTAACCAAAAAAGGAACTGTTAAGAAAACAACTCTAGAAGCCTACAGTCGTCCAAGAACAAATGGTATCAATGCAATTACTGTTAGAGAAGGTGATGAATTGTTGCAAGCAAATCTTACTGATGGTGAAAGTGAAATTATCATTGCTAAAAAGAAAGGAAAAGCAATTCGTTTCCCTGAAGCAAAGGTTCGTCCAATGGGTCGTACTGCCTCAGGCGTAAGAGGAGTTACATTAGAAGATGACGAA
Source organism: Chitinophaga pinensis (assembly GCA_945865625.1). Classification (GTDB taxonomy): domain Bacteria; phylum Bacteroidota; class Bacteroidia; order NS11-12g; family UBA955; genus VMCP01. The sequence continues at coordinate 30,362 of CAMBFD010000012.1, read as the reverse complement.
GATGAAGTAATTGGCATGGTTTGTGTTAATCCTAACAAAGAAAGTACTACCATTTTGGTTGTGAGTGAAAAAGGATATGGAAAACGGTCCGATCTAGACGATTATCGTGTGACTGGAAGAGGTGGCAAAGGTGTTAAAACTTTATCCATCACTGAAAAAACAGGTCATTTGGTTGGCTTGATGAGTGTAAATGACGAGGATGGTCTGATGATTATTTGCAAAAGTGGAATGACAATTCGCATGGCTGTAGATAAACTTAGAGTCATGGGAAGAGCAACTCAAGGTGTTCGTTTAATCAACATCAAAGATAAAGACGCAATTGCAAGCATTGCAAAAACGCCTAAAGAAGATGAAGATGAAGAAATTGAAATGATTGAGGGAATTTCCGATGAAACCAATATTGATATTACAACTGAAGGAAATGTAGATAACAATGAAACCACAGTAAACTCTGAAAATAATGAATAAAATCAACATCAAAGCTTTATTTCTAGGACTTCCGTTCATCTTAGTAAGTGCTTGTACAGCGCAGAATAAAGCAATTAACACAGCTGAATTCAGTTTAAGTAGCGGGGCAGTGGAAGAAATCATTACAGCCAAAGAAGAAATAGATATGGCGGCGGTGAATGAGAAAACAAAAACCGCTGCTCGAATGTATTTCGTAAAAGGTAAAGTTTATTGCCGTATCTATGAAAAGAAAGGAAATGAACTCATTAAACCTTATTCACACAATGCTGGTTTAATTGCAGGTGAATCGTTCTGGGAATTTTACAAACATCCAGATCCAAAGAAAAGTGAATATAAGGAAGATGCCGATATTGAATTGCGCAATGTTTTTATTGCAACTTTTTATGAATCTCAAACATTTTCTGAAGATTTCATAAAAACTACAGATGTAAAAAAGAAGCCATTAATCGCTGATACTTTAACTGTTTATTATCGTTTATTGTTAAATTTATACGATAAACTTGATACTGCAACAAGTAACGATTTCAAAAGATCAACGGTAGATCGAAAGTACTTCATTGAAAGATTGGCATATTTTGCAATTGGAAATTCTGATGTTGAAAAGAGAAAAAGTATTTTAACCAGTCTTGTAACCGAAGAAAAGCCAACAGCTGCAGTAGTGGAAGCGTTAAGTCGTCTTTATCTAGAGTCGAAAGATACTTTAAAAGCTAAAGAGGTGATTAAAGCGGCTTTGGTAAAGTCAAATAACGACAATGAAATTTTTACAGTCTTGGTTAATTTTTACATTTCTGCGGAAAAAGAAAATGAATTATTTGCAGATGTTGACAATCAAATTAAACAAAATCCAACATCTAAGAATTATTGGATTAGAGGTTATTTGAATGAACAACGTAAAGATTATGATGCAGCAATGGCTGATTACAGAGAGTCGAAAAAATTGGATGAATTCAATTATGATGCCTGCTGGAATTTAGGCGTTGCACTCTATAAATTTGAAGTTCGTAAATTAAACGAGCAAAAAGCAAAAACTGGAAATGTAGACGAAAAGAAAAAATTAGATTCCAAAATACTCGAAACTTTCATCGATGCTAAAACAAATTTACAATTTGCCTCAGAAAACACGAATTACAAACTCACTGAATTGAAGGATATTGCAAAGGCTTTAAGAAATGTTTGTTTAGAATTAAACGATAAGACATGTGCATCGGAACAACGCGATAAAATAAGAAATTATGACGGTGTTTCGATTTCTATAGGTTCAACATTTAAATATCGCGTTTCTGGAACAGGTTCTTCGTTTGATATTTCTTATAATAATAAAATGAATACTGTTTCATCGTTAACTGATATTAAAGGAACTTGGGAAAAAGAGTTTGACTATATCGACAAGTCAGACATGTTACAAATCAGTGCTAGAAATAATGGAAAATCTGGAAATGTAAAAGTAGAATTATTCGTAAATGGCGTTCTTGTAAAAGAAATGCAAACTGAAGGTAATGGGGCTCAAGCTTCAGTAATCTTCTAAAATATTATTTTAAATCTAAAGAGGCCCGGTGATATTCATCGGGCTTTTTTTTTTGTAAACGCTATGAAGTAGGTTGTTTAGCGAAATTACTATTTAACATAATGTAAATTATAAAACAATTATGGATTCCGTGTGGATGCCCACAAAGTTAACCAAACTCCATATCATTTAAGGAAATATACTCTTTTCTATATTCTATCTAGACGATAATCTCAATACTTATAAGATCTCATATCCATTCCAAACAATTAAATGCCAGGCAAAAAATCACCCTTATATCCATAAAAAAAGCCCCGTAAATTACAGGGCTTTTATCAAAATATAGAAATCTAAAATTATTGTATTACAATTTGATCAATATAAATTCGATTGTCATTGGTCTTTAATCTCATTGTATATATTCCTTTTGCTAATTGACTTACATTCAATTTGTAAGTCTTGTTTACCTCAACAATTTGTTCCATACAAATTTGACCATTTATAGACCATAATTCTAATGTTCCATTTGATTTTGAATCCCAATGCAACCAATCTTTGGCAGGATTTGGATACAGCTTTCCAAATGCCATTTGGTTGTTTTTTTGAATACCAACCGACAACAAAGTAATTCTATTGGATGAGTCAGAATTACATCCTGAATTCATATAAACCGCATTGTAATTTCCCTTTTGTTTAGCATGATAAAAGTCACCATTTCCAACATTGATGCCGTTTCTAAACCATTTTACAGAGCCTCCAGTTGGCTTAACGTTCACATAAAATGTATCATTGCTGCATTTGATGCTAATTTTCTTAACTTTCAACACAACCGCATCATTGTTGCTAAAAACGCTTGCTGGAACCGCACATTTTGCTGTTGATGTAACCTTTAAACTAAAATTACTGCTGTCTGCTGATATTTTGTATTTTTTATAATACGTCAATGTGTCTTTTCCTGTTAAAATAGCTCCATTTATATACCATTGATATTTTAATTTCATACCAATCATTTTAGAATTTGTTGGCGAACTTATAAATCCAACCGAATCTCCAAAGCAAGGTTTCAATGGACTATGACTCACAAACAAACCCATACCAATGGTGTCTTGAACAACAATATCTTTTGATTTAGTATTGGAACCCGAAACATTTGTAGCCGTTAATTTTATGGTATATGTTCCATTTTTTAAGAATTTCACTTTAGGGCTTTTAGAAGTTGAATCACCATTAGTATATGTTGCAAACGTCGATGGTGTAATTGACCATTTCCAAGAAGTCGGTAAATTCCTTGTTGAATCAACGAAAGTAACAATTTGATTGACACAAGGATTGACATCTGAAAAACCCAAATTTGTGATTGGATCTAAAATTGACCATGCGTTTGATGTAAAAATACCTCGACCATGCGTAACTGCCATGACTGTTTGGTCGGAACTTCTATATTTCAATTGCAATGTTTTAACAGGACCCATTCCTAAATTGTATTCAGACCATGTTGGCGTTGATGCATACAAATCATTTGTACCATAAATACCTAATTCTGTTGCAATTAATGCCTCTCCTAGCCTTTTTGGATTAAATAACAATCCCCAAATTGGCATATCGGCAAATCCAGCATCCTTGGCATTCCATGTTGCTCCGGCATCAAGAGAAACATAAATGTTATTAATTCCATAATTGGATAAAGTAATTGCAATGGTGTCTTTGTTTAAAATACTGATTGATGATATATTGCCTGCGTTAATGGTACCTAATTGAGTAAAAACAGGTGTTGTAGCCCAAGCATCCGTTGTTTTATAAATAGTTCCAATATCTGTACCAACAAAAAGTTCTGTTTTTCCAGTTGTAGGGTTTTTAAATGTAGCAAAAGCACTTGCTTTTCCTGGCGAACCAGAAGATTTAACGGTAATTGTTCCGAGGGTACCTGGTGCAGTTGTTAATTTAATGCGATAAAGTGTCAATGCATCTTTTCCTGAAAAATAACCGCTGCCATTATCGTCCCAAACGGATGGATTGATAAACTTTCCAGTAGTTCCATCGGAAATCAAGGGATTTGAAGAAGCCCAACCATCTATTGTATAAAATATGTTGTTATAAACGTATGCTGAAATTTGTTTTAAATCATTTGAGGGACTAATAAAGCAATATGCTCCATCACCCCCACTAACCATATTCCAATCAGAAATTGCTGCATTGGTAAGTAAATGTGTTCCATTATCTTGAGCACCCCCGATAAACATGTTTTTATTTGCTGTTTGCGATAAATCACCAGCATAAAATTGAGTTGCGAAATATCCATTATTTCTATCGCTAGTTACATCGGTACTTCCTGGATTGTTTGTGATATTGTTAGAATAAAATACACCTCCATCACAGCCAAATAACACAGTGCCTAATGTATTTGGCTTAAAAATGATTGCATGTTGATCGGCATGTACATAAGAACAATTTAAAGAACTCAAACCTGGATTGTTAGACCATTTACTCATTTGCACCCAAGAACTTCCAGCATTTGATGAATAAAATAAATCAATTCCTCCAACAATTAATTTATTAGAATCTAACGGAGAAACTGCCATCGTTAAATCATACCATGCCTGTCCTCTTGTGAAATCTTTAACCGGAATGCCTTGATCTGCATCCACAGGCTTTTTCATACTTGTCCAAGTTGCTCCACCATCTCTCGATTTAATCAGTGTGTCTGCTTTCCCACCTGATTCAAAAAGTGCATAAATCGTATTCGCATCGTTTGGAGCACATGCAATTTCCACCCTACTTAACTTGTCGGTATGCGCATAACATTGAAACCAAGTTGATCCATTACTTGTGTAAAATATTCGACCTCCACCCCCATCATTGGTTGTAGTTCCGTAGGGATTTTTGCGAGTTCCAACCCAAATTTTGTTGTCTTTCGCAATTTCTATGTCTGCAATTGAATATTGTGGCGATGACGACAAAGGACTTGACCAAGTTGAACCCCCATCGGTGCTCTTTTTAAGTCCGTAACTTGAAAGACCATTCCATTGTCCTCCATAATACAAAGCATCCACTGCCACCCATACTTCTGATGTCCCACTTACATTCCTTACAGCTATATCATTTATATACACATACGACGTGGAACTCGTTAGCAAAGAAAACGAACTTCCACCATCGGTACTTTTATAAATTCCTTGTCCTCTAGAAGAACTATTTGTAGTTCCCCATCCCTCACCAGTTCCTACATAAATTATTTTTGAATTATTTGGATCAAAAGCAATGCATGAAACTGTAATATTTGACCAAACGCTGCTCACTGAAACCCATTGGCTTGTGCTGCTTGTGATATCGTTGTTGTACCATAATCCTCCGGTAACCGCCCCAGCCCAAACTTTTTTACCTGTAGTATCGTTAGGATCCCATGCTAAGGCCCTTGTTCTTCCACCCACATAATTAGGACCTCTTAAATTCCAAGTTGTATTTGTTGTTCCTGGTTGAATCGCAATTTCACTTGCCGCTTGTTTCGCCAAGATATTCTGAATTTCCTTATCCAATACTTCCGGTGTAGGTCGTTTTAACGCGGGATTCATTGTCGCAATATATTCCTGTTCCCAATATTTATCGGGGGTTAAATACATTGCAGAACCCGTTTTTTTATACTTTTCCTTATTCTTTCTAAACTGCTTTTCTATTTTAGAAATATTTCGAGCATGTTTATTATTTGAAATAGTTTTATATGTTTGATTTTCTTGCGAATACGATAAACTACTTACACAAATAATTAAAGATAATAAGATTGTTTTAATAGAGTTTTGATTTTTCATATGAACAGATTTACTCAACCCATGATTTATAATAGTTAGGATCTTCCACTTGCATTGCCTCTTCAGTAATCATCAAAGGATAGAATGGGTCAATCATAACAGCTAACTCCAAAGTTTCCTTCTTACCGATGCTTTTTTCAACTGTTCCTGGATGTGGACCATGAGGTATTCCTTTCGGATGCAGGGTAATCATTCCACGCTCTACATGTTTGCGGCTCATAAAGTCACCATCAACATAATATAAAATCTCATCACTATCTACATTGCTGTGGTTATAAGGTGCTGGAATTGATAACGGATGGTAATCATAAATGCGCGGTACGAAACTACAAATCACAAAGTTCCGTCCCTCAAAAGTCTGATGTATTGGAGGTGGCATGTGCAATCTGCCAGTAATTGGCTCAAAATTATGAATGCTAAATCCATAAGGGTAACTATAACCATCCCAACCAATTGCATCGAAAGGATGTGAAGCATATGTGTAAGGATAAATGGTATTTTGCTTTTTAATCATCACCAAAAAATCACCCATTTCATCATGCGTTGTCAGATTTTGTGGTAATTTAATGTCTCTTTCACAGTATGGAGAGTGCTCAAGTAACTGACCAAAAGAGTTTTGATATCTTTTTGGTGGATAAATTGGCGTTGGAGATTCAATAATCATGAGTCTATTGTCTGATCCATCAAACTCAAATTGATAAATGGTTCCTCTTTGAATTACAAGGTAATCGCCATACTCAAATGGAATTTCACCAAAAATGGTTTTAAGCTTACCTTTTCCCTCATGAATGAAAATAACTTCATCATTGTCGCTATTTTTAAAAAAGTAATCTGAATTGCCTTTTGTAGGTGCCGCGACTGAAATTGTTAAATCGCTATTTGTCAATAAAGCTTTTCTGCTTTTGATATAATCATCCTCTGGTTTTGTATTAAAAGTTACAAAACTCCGACTTTGCATATTTTGCTTTAATGCTATTTTAGGTTCCACACTAAATGGAGTTCCAATGTCTTTTACCAAAGTTGGCGGATGGCAATGATAAACCAAAGAATATAAGCTATTGAAACCTTCAGTACTAATGAGCTCTTCAGAATACAATTCCCCATTGGGCTTTCTAAATTGCGTGTGTCGTTTTTTAGGGATATCTCCCTGTTTATAATAAAATGCCATACAATATAATATCGAATTACGAATATAATTATTGTCTGTCAATAATTGAACCAAAAGCTATAAGTGGTGAATAAATTGTATGAATTGCAATTAAAAACGCCACTATTTTAATGAAAAATGAGTATATTTGATAAAATTGCTTGCGAAAATGAATCTTAAAAATATGATAATTCGATTTTTATTCATTGCATTTCTCTTTGTTTCATGTACAAAAGAGGAAATGGTCATTCGCAACAACAATAAACCTCCAAAGTATTCAGAAGTTTCGACAATTATGGTTGAAAACTATGTGAATCGATTATTTATTGATGTTTTAGGGAGAGAAGCAACTGATACTGAGCGAAATCAATTTGTTTTAGCATTGAGAAAAGGCAAGTTAAATTTCAATACAAGAGATTCTATAGTAAAAACTTTGCAATTCGATACCATTTTCAGAGGTGGCGATTCAAGCTATCGAAAAGCTTATACCACAAGAATCTATAATATTTGTAAATCAAGATTTCTTGAAGGTGCCGCTGATATGGATATCGCTCAACGTTCCGGTAATTTAGGATTTGCAATTCTTGTGAGTCAACTTGACGGAGATTCTATAGCCATGTTCTCTGCAATCAATCAAAAGAAATACTATGATCGCGTATTGAAAAGTAATTATTGGTTCAGTCGAAAATCAATTTCATACAATCAGATGTGCGAATACATGTTAAACAATGGAATTTATGATTTGATAAATATGGGATCATTTAATTTTGTAAATGCAACCTTTGATGATATATTTGGTAGGAAGCCAAATAGTGAAGAGTTTAATCGATCTTTTCAGATAATTGAAAAAAACAATCCTCAGTTTATTTTCAACCGGGTAATTTCCAATAAAAATGAATTTTGCGAGGGTATAACTTCTGCTTCAGGCTTTTACGAAGCTGAAATTAGGTGGTGGTATTTTCAATTGATCAGAAGAGAAATTAACTCAACCCTACTTTATCCTGTTTTGGCCCAATATTTGACAGACAAAAGTATAGAAAATATGCAACGTAAAATTTTAATCAGTGACGAATATGCGCAGTTTTAGTTATAAAGTTATTATTCAATTGATAGTGATCAATATATTGATTTTCAACATATATTGCACAAAGGAGATTCACCTAAACTACCAAGTGAACGCTGCCAATATATACGAAACAAAAGCTCAAAAATTCAAGGCTAAAAATGAAGCAGAATACATTTCAATTTTGTATACCAATCTTTATCAAAAGGCAATTGACCCAATGGTTCTATTTCAGGCACAAAGTGTTCTCTATAGTATTGGAGATCAAAATGTAGCCAAAGAAATGTTGTTAAGTGGGTATTTTAACAATCCCAATATCCTCATTCCGAGCAATGCTGAAATGAGAAAAGATATTCCAAATTTCATCACTGAAACCTATAAGCGTTTTTATTTGAGGTATCCTTCAGAAGCTGAAAAAGTTTATTTCACAAATTATATCAAAAACAAACCAGAAGTTACAGTTGAAATGATTTATACAGCATTTTCAACGAGCGACGAATATTCATTCTATTAAGTGCCATGAAAAGAAAAGAATTCATTAAAAAGTCAACGCTCACAATAGGTGCAGGAATTGTTGCGCCATATATCTTGCCTTCTGGCAGGTTGTTTGCAAGAACGGGAACAGAAAAAGCAGAACATGTTGTCATGGTGATGTTTGCAGGGGGTGTTCGTCAGCAAGAAAGTATCCTTGGTAGGTATCTCGAAGATAGCCAAGGTGTCAATGGCGCAGCTGGAAATATCATGCCTAATTTATTCAATGGCAATGCGCCTACAAAAAAAGTTGTTTATGGTTTAGATATAGCGGGACAAACAAAGGGTTCAGATCCAATTCCAAGATTATTGTCGGATTCATTGGCAAATAAAGGAATGGTATTTAACGAAGTGCGTGCTCAAAGTGCAGGACATTATGTTGGATTAAATACGCTTTTAACTGGTAGCCTTGGAACCGCACAAGGGTTAAAAACCAGACCCGTATCTCCCACTATTTTTGAGTATTTAAGGAAACATAGAGGCTTTAAGGCAACAGATTGTTGGTTTATTGGGAATGGAATTGGCAACAGTACTCCCCTATTAAATTCTAGCAATCATGCGAATTACGGGCTCGATTACGGAGCGAATATGTTTATTCCTCCAATTACCTTTGGTAGTTATGGCAGAAATATTCTTTCCAATTCTAAAGCATACTCAAATAATGAGTTAATGCCAATGTACGAAATGAAAAATTTCTTGAACAATAGTTTTGCTTTGGAGGATTCTCGTCAAACAACGATTAAAAACACAGATGATGAAAGAACGCATATCAAAGAATTTATGCGTGGTATTTATACAAAACAAAGCTTAGGTCAAATTGCTATGCCACCTGCAGCAAGCAGTGGCGATGCATTTAATGTGGCGTATGCCGCCGAAATACTCAAGGAATTCAAACCTAAAATGCTTGCCGTAAATATTTCTGAAGTGGATGGCTGCCATTCCAACTTCACTGGCTATTTAAGGAGCCTCCATCGCGCCGACCACATCACAGCATGGCTGTATGATTACATTCAAACCAACATACCTGAAATGAAAGACAATACTGTTTTTATAGTGACGCCGGAGTGTGGAAGAAATTTAAACCCAAATCCAATTCTTGATGAAAACGATTGGGTTGCTTTTGATCACTCAGATGCAAATGCCTTAAGAGTGTGGAGTTTAATGGTGGGTAAAAATGTTCCTAAAATGTCTGTTGGTTCTGAAGGGAATCCAATTGGGCGTTTAACTGATTTAGTACCAACAATCGCGGATATATTTGGAGTGTATGATGATGTGATGAATGCAGGATATATCGACCCTTCAGCGATGAGTCAATTCATGCGCGTGTGAAAAATTTAATCAGTTCCTTAACAACAATTTTCGTTTGCGTGCAATTTTTTTCATGTTCAAAAGAACCATTGCCAGCAAACCCATTTGATTCTAACTCAAATGATACCAATTCTATAGATACGAATCAATATGATCCGTATTCCATTTTCTCAATTCATAAAGATATATTAAAACCCACCTGTGCAAATTCTGGTTGCCATGATGGAAATTTCGAACCTGACTTCAGAACAGTTGAGAGTAGTTATTACGGCTTGGTGAATGTAACACCAATAAAATCAAGTATTTCTGGAGGGACATTTCCTTACAGGGTTGTTCCTAGTGATGCTGCTAAAAGTATGTTATTACAGAGAATGACTATAGATTTAAATGGAAATTCAGGAATCATGCCACTAGCATTGGAGCCTAAATCAACCTACAATAAACAAAAATCAGAGTATTTACAGAGGATTACGAAATGGATTAACGACGGGGCTAAAGATTTGGCGGGCAATTTGCCAACATCACCCAACTTCCCTCCGAGTATTCAAGGAGTTGTGTTTATTCAAGGCAATAACGTTTTATCTCGACCAGGAAAATACGAAGCTGCCATTGCGACTTCAGCAATGAACACAACAGTCTATTTTTCTATTTTAGATGATAAGCTCGATCAATCTCAATTGAAAAACTGTACCATAAATGTAAGTGTAACCCCGGATTCATTTGATATTGTCAATGAAAAATCGCTATCTGCTGGTCCAGAAAAAATCATGAATGGCATTGATGGGAAATCTGTTAAATATTGGTTTAATTTCGACATCGAATCAATGTATACAAAACCCTTAGATGTGTTATGGATTCGCATCACGTTAACAGATGATAAACAAACCATTCAATTGCCAAACCCGAATTCGATGTTTGCCATCAAAAAATACTTCGCTTTAAAGTTTAATTAATGAATACTAAATCATTATATATTTATATTATAGCTTCAATTTTAACATTTTCCATATGTTCATGTAAGGAAGAGATTGTTTCAACTGAAAACCCTATCCCCAACATCCAATTTGTCTCTATTTCGAGCAATAAGTTGAAACAGTTTTCAGACAGTTTGGTGGTTACTTTGAAGTACAAAGACGGCGATGGCGACCTTGGAGATATTTCAGCTGACTCTTTTTCAATTTATGTTAGAGACAACAGGTTAACTAAGCCAGATTATTTACACTTATTTCCTTTATCGCCAATAGGGAATAAAATAAGCATTGAAGGTGTTTTAAACCTTAAAATAAAAAATATTTTCTTACTTTCATCCGGCCCATCGGAGACCACAAAATTCGAAATCAAGCTCAAAGACAGATCGAAAAATTGGAGCAACATTATTTTTACGCCAAACATTGAAATTATTCGTTAAAAGTTTTGAAATTCATTTCTTACATAGCACTGTTGTTTACTTCAATACTTTATGTAGATGGAATATCTCAAACCATTCAAAATCAACAAAATGGACGATATAGGATTTGCAAAGGCAAGATTAGAGATTCTGAAAAAGGAAAAAATACTGGATATTACGATCATAACGAGAAGCTAATCATGACATTAGCCCTTCCAGGGGCAAAAAACATTACCTTGTTATTCAAAAGCTTTTGTACCGAAAAAGACAACGACATACTCAAAATTTACGATGGAAAAGACACCAATTCAACTTTAATTGGATCTTACTCAGGCAGCGTAAACCCTGGGAAAATTACAAGTACAGACAGTATAATAACACTCTATTTCAGTTCCGATAAAAGCGTTTCTTGCACTGGATGGGAAGCCGATGTCATCAACAATATTAAAGTTCCAATTGCTGCTAAAATAAATTTATCAAAATCGCCAATTTGTTACGATTCTACAATCGAATTAACCCTTGACTTCGCCATTCCGTGCGACTCAATGAATATCAACAATACAAAATTAAATGGCAATACCTTTAAATACGTTTCACCACTGAATTGCAACAATGGCAAGGCAACTAAATTTAAACTTGGCCTACTCACATCCCTAAATACAAATGGCAATTATACAATTTCACATAAACACGGCTACCGGGATTATTGCGATAGTATCTATCAGTTGTCAAGCAATCAAATATTTACAGTTTCAAATTGTCCCATTTTTGTAGATCTTAAAACCACAAAGGATACAATTTGCCTTGGAGAATGCATAACCTTAACTACAAATATTAGTGGCGGTAATAGTTCTAAATATGTATATAAATGGAATCCCGGAACCCTTTCAGGCAAAGGTCCATTAAATTTATGCCCCAAATCCAATGTCAAATACACCCTCACCGTTTCTGATGGCACAGCTATCCCTGGAGCAGATTCAGTTCAAATTGTCGTAATGCAGCCACCAATTGCTCCAAAAGATACTCAAGTTTGCTATTTATCGCCAAATTTATACCTAAAAGGTTTTCCAGTCGGTGGGAAGTGGTTTGGCAATGGAATTGTAAATGCCACTTCAGGAGAATTTAAACCTTATGGACAATGGGGAAATGTTAAAGTTTGGTATAAAATTGCTGGTTGTGCCGACACCATGATCATTAACGTTACAAATCCCTACAATTATGACAATGTTTTCTGCCCAAGTAAAACACCATTGGCTGTAATTTGGTATGGTCCAATTGGAGGGACATGGACCGGACCTAAAATTAACCCTGCAGGAATGTTTACTCCCGATAGTGCTGGAACATATGTAGTCACTTATACTTGGAAGGGATGTACTTCTAAGAAAAATATTGAAGTACAGAAAGTCACGGTACCAGAATTTGATACCACTTGCGAATCCAGAACTTTGGATACACTTCAATTTAAACCATATGGCATTTACAGTCAGTATTTTGTTGGACTTACAAATACTTATTACGGTTGGTTTAATCCAAGCTTAATGGGCGGTGCCGGCACAAGAAATATCATTTTCACAGCGATTGGTGGATGCAAGGACACCACAAAACTCACAATTCTGCCATGTTACGCGGGAAAAGATGATACCATTTGTCCCAACACAACAAATTACAACTTATTGAATATAAGATATACCAATTCATTTACTTGGGCAGGAAAAGGTATCATCAATGCAACTCAAAGCAAATATGATGCAAGTTGGACCAATGGCAAAAATGCAACAGATACTCTCGTTTTCAAATCAGGTCGATGCACTGATTATAAGATTATAAGAATCATTGGAACTACAATTCTCGGTCCAGACACTGTTGATGTATGTCACGATGCTGATACGTTTGTCATCTCAAAGAAGATCACGACTAACCTACCAAATGGAACATGGTCAGGAATCGGGGTGATTGGGGTATCAAAATTCACCCCTAAGAACCTCCCTCCTGCGCTTTACAATCTAACTTATTCAAAGAATGGTTGCTCAGATAATCTCATAATCAGAGTATTGCCTAAACCAAATGTTCCAAACGATACCAATATTTGCATAATATCAAAACCAATTGCGTTAACTCCTTTGATTAAAGGATCTATATTTTGGGGGACAGGGATGCAATATGGAACCAAACAAGAATTCAACCCTCTCCTTTCTAAATCAGGATTGTTTATAATCAACTACTTAACCCCTCTCGGTTGTAAGAATACTTTCAGCATTGCTGTTGATACAATTCCACTCATTAAGTATACACATCCTACTAAAACTTTTTGTTTCAGAGATTCTTCTATTGTATTGTCAATTAGTCCATTAGGTGGGAAATATGAAATTGATGGCATAACGATACCAATCTTCAATCCAGGGCAGCTAAAGCCAGGCGTTCAAAAGCTGTTTTATATGGTAAATAGCAGAACTTGCTTTGCTAAAGACTCATTCGACATTCAAATTTTGGATAGTATACAAATAATACTATCGCCAAAAAGCGATAGTATATGTAAAGGAGAAGTGGCAATTTTGCAGTCAAATGCATCTGGAGGTACTGGAAATTACCAATTTTGGTGGTCAAATGGCCAAAATGGATACAAGACACTAACATCACCCAAAGCCAATTCAACATACATCAGCTATGTAAGTGATGGATGTAGCAATATTGCTAGTCAAAAAGTTAACATTATTGTACATCCAATAGTTTGGAGCAACACAACAGTAAATAGTCCGGTTTGTTATGGAAAAAATGGATTTGCATTATTGAAAAGTGGAAATGGAAACCCAATGACAATTAAATGGAATTATCCAGGAAAGATATCAAGCGATACTTTTTATGCCCCGGCAGGTGGATCATACAAGGTTTTTTTAATTGATAGTTTAACAAAATGCTTTTCCGACACTACGATTTACTTACCAGGTTATTCAGCAATTAAAGCACTATTTAGCATCCAGCAACCAATTAATTCACCTTGTTACACACCAGAAGAAGTACCTTTAACCATTTTCAACAGTACAATTGGCGCAACAAAAGGAAAATGGATGGTAAATGAAACATTGTTAGATACCTTTATTTCGAACGTAAACCCAGTTTTAATGGCCAATATGGCATTGAATCAATATCGCATTAAACTTTTTGTAGAAAACGCAGGAGGTTGTGCAGATACTTCCGAAATCACTATTTGCTATAAAGATACTGTGATCTTGTATGTGCCATCGGCATTTACTCCAAATAACGATGGCTTAAACGATGCATTTCAATGGAATAGCTTTGGTTGTTCGCAAATCAAAGTGCACATTTATAATCGCTGGGGAGAAATTATCTTTAGATCTTTTGATTTGAATGGCTCTTGGGATGGTGAAATTAATGGAATTGATTGTCCAGAAGGTATATATATCGCATACATTGAATATCGTGGATTGAGAGTTGCTACAAAAACTTTAACACAATCAATCATGTTACTGCGAAAAAGTGATAAATAACACCGAATTTTGAACCATGTATTCATCATTTTGGGTCTATCAAATTTGGGCCAATTATCTCTTTACCAAAATTCATGAATCCTTTTTTATTCAAGCAATTAGCTACGATAAAGATTCACTCTATTTGTTTTTTATCAGAAACAAAGAACAATATTCCTTGGAATTAAAATTTATTGGTGGCGAACTATTTATTATAGAATCGGATAAACAAGCTGCCGAACATAAAAACAAAGGCCATTTTCAATTTAAAGAAATTGAGGGACAGAGAGTTAAAGATATTGGCACGAGGCTCTTTGATCGTTTATTATTCATAGAGTTCGACAATGGTTGTAAGCTCTGGTTTAAAGGTTTTGGTAGATTTGGCAACATTCTTTTAGAGTCCCCTAACTTAAAAACACCTGAAAATTTGTTTCGTTTAAACATCAAAGCTGACTGGGAAATTAATCTTCCTGAATGGAATACGCTGAATTATTCAAATTTCTATCAAAAAGTATCTAATCCGAGTATATTAAAATTAGATATAAATAATTATCAATCAATTATCAAGTCAGTATCACTTGAATCATTAATAGAATACGATTTTGATCCAAATTTCTTTAATTTGCCAACCATTGAATCTCAAACAGCATATCTCTATCGGTATTTTACTGAAATTTGTACCAAAATGGAATTTACTATATCGCAAAAATCAAATAAAATGATTATTGATAATAGTTACAACAATATTATCAAGGGAGGTTTAAATGTAATTATTGATGATTTATTGCAAAAAACACAGGTATTTATACGTTGGTATTTTTTCGATAATTTCAAGAATTCATTTATAGATGTTACCCAAAAACGCATTAAGCAAGACCAATCATTGTTAAAAGGGTATCAAAAAAGAACATTAGAAATAACTGAAAGAAGAAGTTACAGGGAAATTGGAGATTTAATTCTGGCGCATGCGCACAGCATTAAAAAAGGCGTTACCAATGCACTTTTAATGGATTATTATACGAATCAGAGAATTAGAATCAAGCTTGATGAGAATTTAAATGCAGCAGAAAATGCTCAGAAGTATTATCGGAAAGGGAAAAATGAATTTTTAGAACTCGATAAGTTAAAAGAAAATATAACATCTTTGGAAATTAGAATTGAAGAAAGCACGACAAAGTTGACTTTGGTTCAAAAAGCAACGGCGTTTAGTGAAATTAAATCTCTCCAGAAAAAAGGAAATCCCTCAAATGTCCCTCCCAAAAAAGGTGGACCATCACTGCCCTACAAAAAATATGAATACAATGGAAATGAAATTTGGGTTGGGAAGAATGCAAAATCGAATGATGAATTAATCCGATTATCTAGCAAGAACGATTTGTGGTTGCATGTGAAAGATTTTACAGGATCCCATGTAATCATTAAGCAAAAAGGAAGAGAATATTCTAAAGATGTAATTCAAATAGGCGCGCAATTGGCGGCATTTCATTCAAAAGCGAAACATCAATCTTTGGTACAAGTACAGTTTACAATGAGAAAATTTGTCTCAAAGCCTAAAAAAGCGATGCCTGGGGAAGTGCATGTTTTGCAAGAGTCGTTTATAGATGTAGAGCCAAAAGATTTGTGATCAATAATGTTAACTTAACTATTACATTACAAGCTACTTCAAAAGATGTATTTACAAATAGATGAAAATAATCTCAGAAAAAGAATTGATGAATTTGCAACTTCACGACAAATTACTATATTTGCACCACCGAAAGGGAGATTAGCTCAGCTGGTTCAGAGCATCTGCCTTACAAGCAGAGGGTCACTGGTTCGAACCCAGTATCTCCCACAAACAAAAAAGCCTCATCAATGAGGCTTTTTTGTTTCATTTTTAAATTGAATTTGAATTCACAAATTACCTCATCTAAAAGCAACAAAGATTTTGATTTGTTTTATTTATTGAATAAATTGCAGTTTCAATGATGAGAACAGAGTCTAGAGCATTTTTAGAGAAATATTTGAATAACGTTTCTCCCACAGGTTTTGAAAGTAGTGGCCAAAAAATTTGGTTGGAATATTTAAGACCTTATATCGATGAAACTGTAATTGATGCATACGGGACAGCCGTTGGTGTCATTAATCCAGGGCGTGATTTTAAAGTTGTACTTGAAGCTCATGCCGATGAAATTTCTTGGTTTGTAAATTACATTACCGACGATGGTTACATATATGTGATTCGAAATGGGGGAAGCGACTTTCAAATTGCCCCTTCTATGCGATGCAACATTTATTGCGAAAATGGAAACATTGTTAAAGGTGTTTTTGGTTGGCCTGCAATTCATGTGCGTACCGAGAAAAATCCTGAAATGAAACCAGATACCGTTTTTATTGATGTGGGATGTTCAACGAAAGAAGAAGTTGAAAAGCTTGGGATTCACGTTGGTTCCGTTGCTGTTTTTGAGGCTAATTGTGAGTGGCTGAATGATAAATATATTATCGGTAGAGCCCTCGACAATAGAATGGGCGGATTTATGATTGCCGAAGTTGCACGTCATTTATTTGAAAATAAACACACACTACCCTTCACTGTTTATCTTGTGAATAGTGTACAAGAAGAAATTGGTTTAAGAGGTGCTGAAATGATTTCTCGAAGATTGAAACCAGATGTCGCCATTGTTACAGATGTAACGCACGACACATACAGTCCTCTTTATAATAAAAAACAACAAGGTGATTGTAAATGTGGTCGCGGACCAGTTGTAACTTATGGACCTGCGGTTCAAAATAACCTATTGCAATATATCATTGAAACTGCCAAAAAATCTGAAATTAGCATTCAAAGAAATGCAGTTAGCAGATCTACAGGAACAGATACCGATAGTTTTGCGTATTCAGGCACTGGCGTTCCATCTGCTTTAATTTCACTTCCTTTGAAATATATGCATACAACGGTAGAAATGGTCGATGAAAAAGATGTTGAGGAATGTATTCAATTGATGTATCAAGCTGTCATTCAGTTAGACCATCAAAAATCATTCAATTATTTTTAAATCACAATATGGAAGCAAAACGAACAGTTAAACCCATAGGAACAACAGGATTTAAACTGTTCATTTTTCCGATTATTTACATATTTGCTTCTCTCCCATTTTTTATGACTCAATGTTTAGGCAATGTGGTGTATTTTATACTATATAAGCTAGTTAAATATAGGGTGAAAGTTGTAAAAGAGAACTTGAAAAACTCTTTCCCAGAAAAATCTGAAGCGGAAAGATTGGAAATTGAAATCAAATATTACAAGCATCTGTCGGATTTGTTTTTTGAGACAATCAAAGGATTGACAATGACCAAAAATCAACTCAAACGCAGAATGACGAATATAGATCAACATATATATGATGATTTTTATTTAAAGGGACAAAGCTTTATTGTAGTCATGAGTCACTGCGGCAACTGGGAATGGGTTTGTGATATGTCACAGGTTGATTGCAAACAACAAGTACAATGCGTTTATAAAACATTATCTAGCAAAGGTTTCGACTGGTTGATGTATAAAATCAGGAGTCGTTTTGGAGCAATTCCAATGTCTATGGAGCAAACCTTAAGAGTCATGACAAATAATAAAAATTTGGCAACCGTCACAGCATTTATTGGCGATCAAAATCCATCTTCAGGTAAAACCGCTCATTGGTCATACATACTCAACCAAGACACTCCGTTTATGAATGGCCCAGAGAAAATATCAAAAATGTTCAATTACCCTATTGTATATTTATCATCAAGGAAAATAAAACGGGGGTATTATGAGGCGCGCAGTGAAATGATCATCCAAAATCCTAAAGATTTAAAAGATGGTGAAATCACAGAAATTATTGCAAAGAGAACAGAAAAAGAGATTTTAGATCAACCGGAAATATGGCTTTGGAGCCACAGAAGGTGGAAACACAAAAAAGAATCTTAGGTTGTTTTCAACGAAACATCATTTGCTGTTAGCGATGAAAACAATAAATTTAACATAATATTCGTCTGTTTTATTTCACAATGCCTATATTTGCATTTTACGATAAAGCGAATTAATCTATGAAAAAAAGAAATAAATTTGAAGCCGATATTGAATTTCTCGCAAAACTTTGCAAGTCAATTGGTCACCCAGCTAGAATTTCTATACTATTGTTCTTAATGGACAATGGTGCGAGTACATGTCAAGATATCGTAGATAAATTACCGTATTCACAAAGTACCGTATCTGGGCATCTACAGAAACTAAAAGAGGATAATTATATCACTCTAAAATTGCATAAAACTTCGAGTATTTACGATATAAAAACTGAAACCCTATTAGAATTGCAAAAATCAATTCAAGAAGTTTTTAGATTAAAAGCAGAAAAGAAACAATTGTCGTTGTTTTAATTAACAACTGTAGTCTTCAATAAGCATACCTGTAAGCAATTTAGGCTCAATAAATGTACTTTTGGGGGGCATTATTAATCCTGAATCAGCAACTTCCTTAATCTCTTGCATTGTATTTGGGGCAAATTGAAAAGCAAGACTAATTTCATTTTCTTTTAATTGATTTAAAACATTCTTCAACGGTTTGTCGCCACGTAAAAATGAAATTCTCTCATCGTTACTGGTGTCGTTAATTCTAAATAATTCTTTAAAGATTAATTGCTCAATCCTAGAAATATCTAATTTTTCTCTTGCATCTAAATCTTCACTTGGCAAATCTAAATGAATGATCAAAGAAAAACCTTTTGCCATACAAAGCACATTTCCTTGGGTTAAATTAACTTCAGAATTTAATTCAATTAACGTATAAGAAATTTCGTGATGTTTCAAAAAGTCTATCAATTTTGTTTCATCAACATTTTTAAGGAAGCGATAGAACGAATTGATTAACAATTCATTTTCATCCATAACCAATGCCATGAATCCTTTTTCAGATTCCATTGGTTTATTTTCTATTAAATATCTTGATGTAGATGCAACACGGTGGTGACCATCGGCAATATACAATGAATCAAATTGATTGAAAATAGCAATGACTTTATGGATCGTTTCTAACTCAGTAACCTGCCACAATTGATGTATATTGTTGTATTCATCCGTTATTTCAGAAACTGGATGATTCAATATTTCGTTGGCAATTGATTTTAACTCTTTAGGCAGTTTTTGAGATAATAAAACTGGTTCTCCCATAGATTCAATTACACGAATATGTTCAATGAGTCGATTTTCTTTACCTATTAAGGTGTTTTCATGTTTTTTAACAGACCCTTCAAGATAATTATATGCATCAACGCCTACAATCCAACCAGAAAGTTCAACGCCTGAATGATGCTTTTGTTTATAAAAATAAAAAGCATATTCTTGAGATACAAGTACATGCCTATCAATTAATTGTTTGTAGTTATTTAAAGATGCACGATAGAATAGCTCTGTGCCTTGCTCTAAAGAATTGTCGAAATATTGCGGTTTAACAACACGTATATAGCTCTCTGGGATATTGAGGGCTTTTTCTCGAAGAATTGACTCAGAAATTTTACCAGAACCCAATGTAGGCAAAGTTTTTTCAAATTCAGCCGCTGGCATTAAAGCTCTGAATGGTAAAATACGAATCACTTTGGTTTATTTAAAGAATTGACAAATACGTTCAGCTAACTCAATACCCACTCTTTCTTGAGCTTCTGATGTGCTTGCACCTATATGTGGCGACAAAGAAGCATTTTTCAAAGAAAGCATCGTATCATTTACTGGAGGTTCATTTTCAAAAACATCAATACCAGAGAAAGCAATTTTACCTGAGTCCATTGCATTTTTCAATGCCACTTCATTTACAACTCCACCTCTCGCACAATTAATCAAAACTGAACCTTGCTTCATTTTATTAAGTTCAGTTTCAGTAATTACTTCAGCACTGCCAGGAGTATGTAGCGTAATGATATCGCTATCAGCTAGCAATTGATCCATTGTAATGCCTTTCAAAGTCACTTTGAAGTTATTCATTTGATATTTTGGATGCAAAGAAACAGTCAAGTCAAATTCACGCTGTTTATAATCATAAACCAAAACTTCCATTCCTAAACCAATAGCCATTTTTGCAACTTCTTGGCCAATTCTTCCAAAACCAATAATGCCAATTTTTTTATTTTGTAATTCAAATCCTGAAGATCCAATTTTCTTTAATGCATTAAACTTTTCAATACCGTTTTCGGGCATTTCTCGATTTGTTAAATGCAAGTAACGTGCAACACTAAATAAATGTGCAAAAACCAATTCAGCCACCGATTTAGATGACGCATTTGGAGTGTTTACAACTGGAATATTTTTCAACCCAGCATGTTTCATGTCTATATTATCTAAACCCACTCCAGCCCTTGCTATTAGTTTTAGATTGCCTTTATCGATAATATCCGATGTAACTTTTGTAGCACTACGGACAATAATAACATCGAATTGATTGATTTGATCAGCTAATTGTTCTTGAGGGATTTTAGAAGTAATCACTTCAAAACCAGCTGCTTCAAGAATTGCTTTCCCTGCGGCATCGATACCGTCGTTGGCTAAAATTCTCATTATTTGGCGAAAGTTTCAATTACATTAACTAAAGCTTGAACACTTTCAATAGGTAAAGCGTTGTACATAGACGCTCTATAACCACCTACACTTCTGTGCCCTTTAATTCCACTAATGCCAGCTTCTTTGCAAGCACTTTCAAATTTTTCTTCCAAATAAATATGTTCAGGTTCAAAAACAAAACATGCATTCATTTGACTTCGAGAATCAACAGCTGTTGTTCCCTTAAACAAAGGACTATGATCGATTGTATTATATAATAAATTTGCTTTTTCCGTATTGCGTTGGGCCATCCCCTTTAAACCGCCCATTTCTTTAACCCACTCTAAATTGTATTTAGAAACCAGAATTGGGAAAACTGGAGGCGTGTTGTACATACTTCCACCATCTGCGTGAGTTTTATAATCAAGCATGGTTGGAATATGTCGTTCAGCTTTCTTTTCATAAAGATCTTTTTTTACAATGACCACTGTCACACCTGCGGGTCCCATATTTTTTTGCGCGCCGGCATAAATAAGATCAAAATCCAAGGCATTAATTTCACGAGAGAAAATATCCGAACTCATATCGCAAAACAATGGAACATTGCATTGAGGGAAAGATTTCATTTGAGTTCCAAAAATGGTATTGTTACTTGTGCAATGAAAGTAATCTACATCAGATGGAACCGTGTAATCTGTTGGAATATAACTAAAGTTAGATTCTTCAGAACTCGCTAATACCAAGGTTTCACCATACCCTTTTGCCTGTTTGATAGCATTAGACGCCCAAGTTCCAGTTTTGGTATACGCAGCTTTTGTTTTTAAAAAATTCATTGGAATTTGATAAAACTGAGATGAGGCACCGCCACCGAGGAATAAAATGTCGTAGTTATCATTTAAACCGAGTAAATCTTTGATTAAAGTTCTAGTGTCATCCATCACAGCTTCAAACTGTTTACTTCTGTGAGAAATTTCTAAAATACTAAGGCCAGTATTTGCAAAATTTTGAATATCTGCAATACTTTTTTCTAGGGCGCTTTCGGCAAGTATAGACGGACCTGCAGAAAAATTGTGAATCTTTATCGTGTTCGACATAAACTACTACAATTTTAAGCGTATAATTGCGTTGAAACAAGAAAAATAGAATGAAGTTCCGACATTGTTTTGCACTTTTTATGTGTATATGTTCAGTTAAACTAATGGCTCAATATGATGGCCTTGATACAAATCGTAGGCAATCTAAAGATATTCAAAAAGTTAAAGATGACTATAGTGATAAAATAGCCTATTCTGATATGAGTATTCACGGTATTGATTTACTATTTGATCCTATTTCTTACAGTTTAACATTTGAAGCTAATCCATACACAGGAATTCATTTTAGAGAGAGAATTTACCTATGTGCAGGAGCTTTTGGTGCTGTTTATTCATTGGGAAATCAAGTTTATACAGCTTATGGTGCAAATGCATTTTTAAGAATCCCAGTAAACAAATTCTTTTTGCACGGTGAATATAGAATCCAAAATGGAATTACAATGCCATTTTACAAAAGAGAATGGTATAAAGTTCCAATTATAGGTATAGGATATATGTATGGAGAAGATATGGAGTCTTATGCTTTATTTGGTTTGGCAATTAGCGATAAGTATTCATTTATAAATCCTCTAGGTGCACTTGTATTTAGAGTGGGATTTAGATTTTAAACAAAAAAAAGCCTCTTTTAAGAGGTTTTTTTTGTTTAAAATTATTAAAAACATCTTTCAAATAAATAAGGGCACATTCCTAAAACTATAGACACTGCTACCATCATGTAAACAATCCAATGAATTTTAGAGGCATGTAATTGATTCATGTTTATATCAACCTCATAGATATTTTTAAATCCTTTAAAATAGTATACAATGCTTATCGCTGATCCTATCAAAGCAATACAAACTGCAATTGGAGAAACATCAAAAGCACTTGTAAATAAATAATATTTTGCAGTGAATCCAACTGTAATTGGAATTCCAGCAATAGAAAACAATGCTATTGTCATTAAAATGGCAGCAGACTTATTCGAATGAAATAATCCTGTGAACATTGAAAATCCGAATTCTCCATTGGTTGAATATTTATCGTTAAAATAAAATAAAACCACAGTACTCAATGCATAAGCAACTGAATATGCGAACAACACCCACATGTTACCTTGCATTGGAGTGATTAAAAACAACAACAAATAACCTGCATGAGCAATACTACTGTAAGCAAGCGTTCTTTTCACTGACTTCTGAGATAAAGCCACCACGTTTCCGAATATGATGGTTAAAACGGATAACAGAATGATCCATTGATTATTCCAACCCGATAAAGCGCTAAACGCTTGTAAAAAGTTTGAGAAAGCCACAAATCCAGCAATTTTAACAACCACGGCCATAAATGTTGTGATTTTATTTGGGCTACCCTGATAAACATCTGGAGCCCAAAAATGGAACGGAAATGCAGATACCTTAAATAATAATCCAGTTGACATTAGCACCACCCCTGCTTTTACCAAAGACGGGAACTCTGCAAAATGCCCAACGATTGACATTCTCACTTCAATTTCAGTCAATGACAAAGTCGCTGTCCCTCCATAAATAAAAGCGCATCCCAATAGGAAAATTGCTGTCGAAAATGCACCCATCAAGAAGTATTTAATTGCCGCCTCATTGCTATTCAGATTTAGCTTATCGCTGCCAGCCAATACATAAAGCGGAATAGACAGCACTTCAATGCCTAAAAACAACATTACAAGGTGATTTGCACCTATCATCATGAATGCCCCCGTCAAGCTCAACATCATTAAGCCCAACTTATCAGAGCCTTTATGATTTGATGAGGGGAATATGGCAATGATTGCAGAAGTTACTGCAGCCAATAGACTCACAAACATCATTTCTCCTTGAGAGAAATCAATCATTGTTTTAGGAGCCCAAGTTGCAATTGAACTGAAATTAGCAAATCCTAAAGCTTCAACTAATGATAAAATAGCAGCCAAAAATAAAAAACTTGCTGAAAGATTTTTCGAAGAAGATTCTTGTTTCGAAATCCCCAAGAAAAGAACTAAAATTGCTCCAATAAAAGTTATGAATATACCGATCACGACAATACTCCTTTCGAATTTGAAATTTCTAACATGATTTTTTGAACAGAAGGATTTACTTTATCTAAAATTAACATTGGTGAAATACCAATGACAAGAATAATCACAACTAATATGATAAGAGGCCAAAGTTGTTTAATGCCAATTTCTTTGAAGGAAGTTTTACTTTCACCAAGCATTGAAAATTGATACATTCTGAGCATATAAACCGCACATAAAATAATTGTAAGTCCTGCAAAAACTCCTGAAATGGTATTATAATCAAAAACACCTTTTAACAACATGAATTCACCTGGAAATCCATTTGTAAATGGAACTGCCGCTGTGCCTAACACTACAATTAAATATAGAGCTGCGAATAAGCGATTGAATTTCGCCAACCCTCCCAAACCAGATAATTCTCTTGATCCTGAATGTGTTTCAATAATCTCAACAATGTAAAACAGAGCCACAACGTTAATGCCATGCACAAACATTTGAAGGATTCCACCTTGGATTCCAATTTCGGTTAGGGTAAAAAACCCGGCTGCAATTAAACCAACGTGAGACAAAGAAGAAAACGCGATTAAGCGTTTTAAATCGTTTTGCTTAATTGCAATAACTGCACCATAAATAACACCTATCACTGAAAGGGTTACAATAATTGGTTGGTAAAAAGAAATACTTTCAGCCGCAATTGGCATGTACCAACGAATCAAACCATACAATCCCATTTTGAGCATGATTCCTGAAAGAAGCATTGATCCTTGAGCGGGAGCATAAGTATATGTATTTGCTTGCCAAGAATGAAAAGGAAAAATTGGGATTTTGACAGCAAATGCAAAAAGAAATCCGGCACCTACCCAAATAGACTCAGCATGATTTAATTGAACTGCGAGGAGTTCTTCATAAGCAAATGAATGATTTTTAGTTTTTAAATACAAATAAATCAACGAAGCTAACATTGCTAAGCTACCAATGAATGTATAGATAAAAAATTTAATGGTTGTTTTAAATGCATCTTTTGATGAATAAAGTAAACAAATAAAATAAATTGGAATCAAAGCAAGTTCCCAAAAGATATAGAACATTAAACCATCTTTAGCCATGAAAACTCCATTCAGGGCGGCTTGCATGAATAAAATTAACGGCAATAGAGATTTTTGTTTATCTCTATTTATGGAAAAAATAATGATTGGAGATAAAATATTGGTTAATAACAACATTAAACCTGTAAATCCGTCAATTCCGAGTGTAAAATGTATTCCACTTGAAAACCAAGGCATGTCGTAAGTTGTATGCCATACACCATCATTTTGAATATTGAGATTTGATTTCACCCAAATCATTGCGAGTAATGTCAATGCAGATAGCGCACCCCAAACTATTTTATTGACTTTACTACCAAAAGCGGCAGCTAAGACAGATAAAAACAAAGGTAAAATTATGATTTCCACTTAGAATAATAGATTAAAGCCCAAAAACAACGCCAAGGCAATAACCATGAACGTTAAATAATACTCAATATTTCCGTTTTGAATTCGTTTATTCAAACCAGAAATTTTCAATAACACTGAAGAAATTCCAGAAACAAATCCACCAATAATTTTTGAATCCACGAATGAATCTAAAATTTGAGAACACATTTCTAATGGTTTCACAATAATTGTATCATAAATTTCATCAACATAGAATTTATTTGCCAATAACTTACCTAAATATGGTGTTTTTTCATCTGATTCAGGGACAGCATTTTTACTTACATATTTAAATCTTGTAAATAAGAATGCAACAATAAATATTGTAATGGCAACTCCCAACAATGCAAACTCAGTTGAATGCGAAATTTCTGAATGGTTTTCTGCCATAGGCAAAATTGGAGCCAACCAATGCGCTAATTTATGTGAAACCCCTTCGCCCAAATATTTTGGCAAATTCAAGAGCCCACCCAATACCGACAAAACGGCCAAGATCATTAATGGAACCGACATTTGCCAAGGTGATTCATGCACTTTTTCAAAAGAATGGTGGTGATTTCTGTATGTACCATGGAATGTTGTAAAGAACATTCTAAACATATATAAACCTGTAACTGTAGCACTTAAAATAGCCAAAACATACACTATTTTATTGTGTTCAAAAGCAGCAATTAATATCTCGTCTTTTGAGAAAAAACCTGAAAGGAATGGAAAACCAGTGATGGCCAAAGTTCCAATTAAAAAAGTAATGTAAGTAATTGGCATTTTAGCTTTCAAGCCGCCCATTTGGCGAATATCTTGCTCATGGTGCATTGCATGAATGACACTCCCTGATCCTAAGAATAACAATGCCTTAAAGAAAGCATGCGTTGCCAAATGGAACATAGCAGCAGTATACGCGCCACAACCTAGAGCTACAAACATTAATCCGAGTTGACTCACAGTACTGTAAGCCAAAACTTTCTTTATATCGTTCTGTTTTAATCCAATAAATGCTGCCAACAAAGAAGTTGCTAAACCCACCCACATAATGACATTGTTTGTAATAGGTGATAAGTAAAATAAAGCTTCGCAACGTACAATTAAATAGATACCAGCAGTTACCATAGTTGCTGCGTGAATTAAAGCTGAAA
The DNA here is from genome assembly GCA_945865625.1 of Chitinophaga pinensis. Lineage (GTDB taxonomy): Bacteria > Bacteroidota > Bacteroidia > NS11-12g > UBA955 > VMCP01. The sequence continues at coordinate 3,407 of CAMBFD010000012.1, read as the reverse complement.
CAGGCGTAGGACCAGCCATTGCATCTGGCAACCACGTAAACAATGGAATTTGAGCACTTTTACCCATTGCTCCAACAAATAAACACATGCTGATGGCAGTTAACATATAAACTGAGGTAGAACCATCAGCAATTTTTGGAAGAACTATATTATAATCGAGTGATTGGTATTGATGGAAAATTAAAAACAAACCCATTAACAACCCTAAATCACCAATTCTATTCATTACAAATGCTTTACGCGCAGCTTTTCCATATTCAGCATTTTTATACCAAAAGCCAATGAGAAGGTATGAACACAAGCCTACGCCTTCCCAACCAAAGAAAAGCATCATAAAGTTTGAACCCAACACTAAAATTAACATATTGAAAATAAACAAGTTCAAATAAGCGAAAAACTTATAAAAACCTTCATCATCATGCATATATGCAATTGAATATAAATGAATTAAAGACCCAATACCTGTAATAATGAGAGTCATCATTACAGAAAGTCTATCTAATGAAAATGCAAAGTCAACATGGAAATTACCTACATTTAAGAATGTAAATAATTTAAAATCCAATCCATTTTGAAAATCAGGGTTTAACCTAAAATCATTAAAAACACCCAACGCAATCACAAATGAAGCAAGCACTGCAAAAGTACCTAACCAACCAACTACAGATTTAGGCAATGATTTGCCAAACAAACCATTGATTAAAAAACCAGCAATTGGCAATCCTAAAATTAAAGCTATGCTATTCATTAATCTTTTAAACTATCTAAGAAACTCACATCGGTTTTTCGAGTATTTCGATAAACCATGACCAAAATGGCCAACCCAACGGCTGCCTCAGCAGCAGCAACTACCATGATAAAGAATACAAACATTTGACCATTTGCATCTTTGTCGCCCATATATTCAGAAAATGCCGCGAATAATAGGTTAACTGCATTTAACATTAGTTCAATACACATTAGCAATACAATCGCATTTCTACGAAAAAGCACTCCAAATAAACCAATACAAAAGAGCACACAACTCAAATATATATAATGACTTATATCTAAACTTTGAAAAATATTAAGCATTTTCTTGAACGTCGTTTTGTTGTAATAAATCTTGTTTTTCCGAATCTCTTTTACCCAATAAAACTGCACCAACCATGGCTGCAATGAAAAGAATACCAGAAAGCTCAAATGGAACGAGATATTCAGTCATCAATACACGGCCCAAGTTTTTCACCAAACCAATTTCAGGTGAATTGCCTTTCATAACTGCAATTCCTGATTTTTGAAGAGACGCTGTAATCACTATAAGCAACAAACCAGCAGAAATTGCTGCAGCAACACCCCATAAATTGGATTTAACTGGTTCTGAATCTTTACTGAGGTTAAGCAGCATTAAAACAAAAAGAAATAAAACCATAATAGCACCTGCATAAACCATCAAGTTCACAATTGCTAGAAATTGGGCATTTAATAAAATATAATGTGCAGATATACTAAAGAATGTTAAAATTAATGCCAATACACTGTGTACTGGATTCTTACTCGTGACTACGTACAAAGCACACAAGATTGTGATAAACGATAGTATCAAAAAAGGCAAAGGCAAATTAGATATATGCATATTTATGAATTTTGATAATCCCAAACTTGACGTTTACTTACGTCAATTCTAGCATCTATAGGTTCAACCAACTTGTCTTTCCCAAAAATAAATTCATCACGACCAAAATTAGCATCAACAATTTTATCAGTTAAAAAAATGGCTTCTTTCGGACAAGCATCTTCACAAAGACCACAAAAGATGCATCTCAACATATTGATTTCATAGGTTGAAGCATATTTTTCTTCTCTGTATAATGTTTCTTGATCCTTTGTTCTTTCAGAGGCAATCATGGTGATGGCTTCTGCTGGACAAGCAACGGCACACAAACCACAGGCTGTGCAACGCTCTCTACCCTCCTCATCTCGTTTAAGAACATGTTGACCACGGTAAATTTGACTCATTTGTCGTTTTACTTCTGGATATTGTAGGGTATTGCTTTTCTTGAAAAAATGTTTTAATGTAATCCACATACCCCCCAAAACTGCTGGAAGATAAATTCTCTCCCAAAAGTTCATTTTTTTATTTACAACATCTTTCGATCTCGATGTTAAACGCTCCATCCTTTTGCCTATTAATCTTTAAGGTGCTTTACTTTGATTTTGTATTTTTTACGCAATTCAGTTTTTACCTTTGTAGGTTTAACCTGGGCTACTGGAATTTGTGATGTAAATGTTCCATCGTTCAACTGAAATATGAATTGTGCCTCACTCAAATTACCATATTTTACCGTAAATACATTTTCTTTTTTATCGCCTTCAATAATTGTTAATGGTAAACCATTTGATGGATCTGCTTCTTGTATAACAAATACTCTATCGATTTGACCGGTTTTATCTTTTATGATAGAAGTTTTACCTTTACCAGCTCCTCCAGCTACGAAAATTGTACCTTCTTTATCTTTACTTGTAGGACATTTAACTGTAACTGCATATTTGATAGATTCTTTCTTTTTATCTGACTTGTCAGCAACAATTTTCTTTTCTCTATCAGAAGACGCCTTTAAATTACCCGTTTTATCGTCTTTTACGTAAAGTTTAATTTTAGCTTTCTTATATCCATCAAATCCTTCAACTTTTACATTCGCAGTGAATGGTTTTGATAAACAAGTATCGCCAGGGAATTTGAATTCTAAAATTCCAGCCCAAACCAATCCTTCATTACCTTTTAATTTTAATGGATGACCACTCTTAATGATTTCCATAATGTCAATTGTTTTACGAATTGTAACACATTTTCCCGGTGTAGATTTACACATTCTAATATATTCACATTTATTCATTGTGATAGACATACCAGCACCAATAGTTACTGTTGTATCTCTAGTACATGTGTCGCCTTTAACAATTGGCTTAGGCACATCAACTGGCTTTGGTTTTTCAATAACCGTAATTTCAACGCGTCTATTTTTAGCTTTCAATGTTGCATCTGACTCATTTTTTTGACGAGGTTTTGCTCTACCAAAATACTCTTTCTTCATAAAATCTTCTCCAATTTCTTTTTCGAGTAAATAGTCATAAACTTCATCAACTCGATTTCTAGACAATTCCATATTGTAATCATCATTTCCTGTACTATCGGTATGACCTGTGAGTACCAATCTATATTCTTTGATAGATTTTAAACGATCTAAGAGAGCATCTAATTTTTTAATTTCTTCATTCTTAACTTCAAATTTGTTGTTGTCGAAGTAAATTTGAACAGCAGGGGCAAGTTCTTTAGGCTCAACTTCTTTTTGCTCTGTTTTCTTTGGAGCTGATTTAGTTTGAGCTAATAATGATGAGGTAGCAATATTTAATCCAAATATCAATAC
>CAMBFD010000011.1 GCA_945865625.1 Chitinophaga pinensis | reverse complement strand
CCTGACCCCAGGCAAACCCCTGTAAAGATAAGAAAAACAGCACCAACCAGGCCTCTTTCTTGAATTTTGTTAGTCCTAATGACCAACCTATTTTATTGATTAATTTCATATACTGATATTAAATTTTTTCTTTTCGTTAAATTAAACTTATTCACATTAAATTCACAACAAAGATACTCCTTCATATTGTGAGAACAAACATTTTTTATACATCGTGCAATATTATAGACGATTATATTCGTATTTATCGCAAAAAAGGCAAAAAAACACTGCTCTAAAATTCATACTGTTTATTCTATTTTATTCATCTACAAAAACAATACCAATCTCAAATATTTCACATTCGTACATTTTATATGACAAATCAATTTGAGCCTCTTTAATTCTCATTTTAGTCTAAAATCTTCCATTTTTAATATCTACGTTATTACTTTATCCCCCAATTTCAGTTACTTTGCCCACATGGAACATATTGTAATCGACATTCTAAATCAAGCAAATTTTTTAAATCACGCCAAAGATCAAAGGATTTATTATGACATTTCTAATAACCTTCAAAACCAGCTCAACAACCCTTTGCTATCTAAAAAATTAGCACTGTCTGTGGCAATTGCAATTGCCACAAATGAAAAAAATTTTAACCTCAAAAATATTCTAACCGAGTACGCTCTCGAAAATTCACTTACACATGATGAAATAGTCGATATCCAAGCAACCGTTTCAATCATGAGCATGAACAATACCCTTTATAAATTCAAGCACTTTGTAAACCAAGAGGAATATTTTCAAAAACCGAGCGGACTCAAAATGACCTCGAAAGCAAAGCCAAATTTTGGGAAAAAAACTTTTGAAATATTAGCCCTTTGCATTTCCATTGTGAACAACTGCCAAGTATGCACCATTCACCATGAAGAAAAGTGCAGAGAATTACAATTTACAACCGACGAAATTTATGCCGCAGTTCAACTCACATCTACCATAAAAAGCATTTCGATGCTCGAATTTTCAACTCAATAATGCCCAAATTATTGGTGCCATAAAATACAAAACTAAGACCAAAATATTGCTACCAAAATTCACCAAATCATTGGTCACAAAAGCATATCCTTTCACCAATTCTCCCTCTTTTCGATCACTTAAAACCCCTGCATGATTATACTTCGCTTGAAATAGCATTCCCAAAATGCTGTCAATAATCGAACCCATTATCCCCCAAAATAAAATAAAACCAAATTCATTGCCCCCAAATAATGCAATTGCAAAAGCTCCAATGAATGCACCTATAAAACCTGGAATTGACACACCGCCCGATAAGCCCTTAGGCACTTCACGCAATGTGAAAATGTTGTAAGCCTTTTTCCCAAACCGCATTCCTATTTCACTGCTCAGCGTGTCTGAACATGCTACCGCAACAGATACCAACATAAATGTATCTAAATTTTCTGAGGGATCTAAAAGCGTTTGAATCAAAACAATTACCAGCACACCTCCACCATTCGCCAAAACCTGAAAAGCATCTCTCGGCTTAGAATGCTTTGCATCTGAAATATCAGACTTATTCAACTTGCCACTCAATGTACCCAACAAAAAAAATATGATTAACGGCCAAAGCGACATTCCATTCATCAACACAATTGAACCTAAAATAGCGGCAAACACAAAACCAGACTGGCTCAACCATTTAAACTTCAAGTTGATAACCATCAACACCAAAAACACACCAACCACTATGACCCAATAATCGAGTTCGACGAATAAATGATTCTTAGAAAATTGAATTAAAGCAAACGACAACAAAGGAATGAAAAGATTGTCGCTACCTTTTCCGCACAACAACTCTGTACTCGTTAGCACAAACGCACTAAACAGAATCCATTGAAAGGGAATTTGTGTATCGCCGAGAATCACAATTGTTGATACAAAAAACACATACGATCCAATGAACGTTTTTGAATCACTCCCCCAAGTAATATGATTGAATTGAGCCAATTTTTTCCAAAACGAGTTTCCAACTTCACCCCGAAGATGCGATTTTATTCCATTTTCAAAGATTCTACCAATAATTGCCGAAAATCCATCTGAAAACGCCAAAATTTTCAAACTCACAGAGATTAGAAAAATCTGACTTGGAAATAACCATAGCATCAAAATTGTAGGGGGCAAGAAATAAACGATTCCCCAACTTTTACGTCCCTCCGAATAAAAAAATCCATAATTCACGGCAAAGAGCAAAATCAATTCAATACCCAACAATAAGCCAATAAATTGATTCAAATATATTAAATTCAGTTGCTCAACACATATTGACAAGATGAAAATAGAGACTACATGCAACACTTTTCGGCTAAAAAATTTTTGAGCCGGAAAGAATTTCACCCATACCAAACTCATAGCGATTGTAAAAACCGACAATAAGAGAAAAGCAATGATGTGAATTGGAAATGGCATGAATAAAGAACAACAAAAATCATCCATATTTGTTAGATATTTGAAATTGATTTTGAAAAACTTACACATCATTTGGAAATTCAGCAGACCGCATACCGTCATTGGCACTTGCATTAGTGTATTTACGCTGTTCTTCTTATCGAACCAAGCGAATGCACTTGTGTTGCCTTGGAATTGGACAACTTTTATATTAACCATTATTAGTTGTATTGCGTGTAACCTTTATATCACTGGGTTAAATCAAATTTATGACATCGAAATTGACAAAGAAAACAAGCCAAATTTGCCACTTGTAACGCAAGAATTGAGTATGGTTGACGCCAAAAAAATTGTGATTTTCGCACTTATGATTGCGCTCGTGTTTTCTTATTTTCAGAATTTATTTTTTGGGGGACTTGTCACAGGAATTGCCATCATTGGCAGCTTATACACGATACCACCAGTTCGATTAAAACGATATCATTTTTGGGCCGCAACTGCAATTGCACTTGTGAGAGGACCGTTGATAAACATTGGAATTTACATCCATTTCTATGTATCGAAGTATGGTTTACCCATCAACTTCAATCCTAAAATTGCGTTACTAACAGTTTTTATAACCGCTTTCAGTGTTGGAATTGCTTGGTTCAAAGACATTCCGGATGTTGACGGTGATAAAAATAATGATATCAAAACATTATCGGTAAAACATGGTAAAAAAACAGCATTAAGGTTGGGAACCATGATTGTTGGATTGGCTTATTTGCTCTGTATTTTTTATTCATTTTGGCCAAATTTATTTGCATTAAATTTATCACCAGATCCAATTTCGTTAAAAATAACAAATCTTTCATTTGGCGCATTTCATATTGTAGCACTCATATATTTTATAACCATATCTTATAAGTTAAACACTAACAATGCCATAGCGGTTAAAAAATTTTATATGAGCTATTGGATACTCTTCTTTTTAGAGTATATCGCATTCATTCTTTTCTAACAACATTTATCAACATTGTTAGAAAATTCGCAAGAGACCTCTAACTTTGCCTAATTTTTGCAATATGCCAAAAGACAACTCTATAAAACACGTTCTCATAATTGGCAGTGGTCCAATTATTATTGGCCAAGCCTGTGAATTCGATTATGCTGGCTCACAAGCCGCAAGAAGCCTAAGAGAAGAAGGCATCACTGTATCGCTCATAAACAGCAATCCGGCGACAATCATGACCGACAAAATAAACGCAGATCACGTTTATTTGTTGCCATTAACCGTTCAAAGTATTGAACAAATTCTTAAAGAAAACAAAATCGATGCTGTATTGCCAACTATGGGAGGCCAAACGGCCTTAAACTTAGCAAAAGAAGCAGAAGAAATTGGGTTGTGGGAAAAGTATAACTGTCGCATTATTGGGGTAAATATTGCCGCTATCGACAACATGGAGGACCGTGAAAAGTTCAGAAAGTTGATGGTAGAGTTGGGTATTGGTGTTGCTCCAAGTCAGGTAGCAAATAGTTACTTGGAAGGAAAAGAAATTGCACAAAGAATTGGTTTTCCTTTGGTTATTCGCCCGAGCTATACCCTTGGTGGTACAGGAGGAAGTTTTGTACATAAAAAAGAAGAATTTGATCGCGCTTTACAACGCGGATTAGAAGCGAGTCCTGTTCACGAAGTATTGGTTGAAAAAGCTGTGCTTGGATGGAAGGAATACGAATTAGAATTGCTTCGCGATTCCAAAGATGATATTGCAATCATTTGCACCATTGAAAATTTTGACCCGATGGGCATTCATACCGGCGATAGCATTACAGTTGCACCTGCAATGACCTTAAGCGATACAACATTCCAAAGAATGAGAGATTTATCTTTTAAAATGATGCGTTCCATGGGTGTTTTTGCCGGAGGTTGCAACGTGCAATTCTCTGTAAATCCTGAAAATGAAGACATCATTGCAATTGAAATCAACCCTCGTGTGAGTAGGAGTTCGGCCTTAGCTTCTAAAGCCACTGGTTATCCAATTGCAAAAATAGCAGCAAAATTAGCTATCGGTTATTACTTAGATGAGCTCAAGAATCCGGTAACAAAAACAACCAGTGCATTCTTTGAGCCTGTTATTGACTATGTAATTGTTAAAATTCCGCGTTGGAATTTCGACAAGTTTCATGGATCAGACAAAACCCTTGGCCTTCAGATGAAGAGTGTAGGAGAGGTTATGGCAATCGGTAGAAGTTTCCAAGAAGCATTGCAGAAAGCTTGCCAGAGCCTAGAAATTGGCCGACACGGCTTGGGCGCAGACGGAAAAGGAAGTCGAAATCTTGAAGAACTTGTGCATGGATTAGAACATGCAAGTTGGAATAGAATTTTCCAAATTAAAGATGCATTGTCATTGGGAGTTCCAATTTCTTCTGTTCAGAAAATTACCCGAATCGATCGTTGGTTCCTTGAACAGATTGCAGATTTGGTAAAAACCGACACCGAAATTAGAAGATTTAACCTCGACAATATTCCTTATTCAGTTCTAAAAACGGCAAAAGAAAAAGGATATTCCGACGAACAAATTGCTTGGCTCATGGGCGGCAACACTCAAGCTGAAGACGTTTATATCAAAAGAAAAGAAATTGGCATCAAACGTGTTTACAAGATGGTTGACACTTGTAGTGCCGAATTTCCAAGTCCTACAAATTACTTCTACTCTACTTTCGAACAAGAAAACGAGAGTGTTTTCACAAACAACAAAAAAGTTTTTGTTTTAGGAAGTGGGCCGAATCGAATTGGACAAGGTATTGAATTTGATTATTCTTGTGTTCACGGAATTTTGGCTGCACGAGAGTCTGGTTATGAAGCAATCATGATTAACTGCAACCCTGAAACAGTAAGTACCGATTTCGACATGGCCGATAAGCTTTATTTCGAGCCAGTTTATTGGGAACACTTATGGGAGCTAATTGAAAATGAAAAACCAGAAGGCGTTATTGTTCAATTGGGGGGACAAACTGCACTTAAGCTTGCAGAAAAACTTCACGAAAAAGGGGTTAAAATTATAGGTACATCTTATGACAACATGGATATTGCCGAAGATAGAGGTAGATTTAGTGATTTATTGGCTGAGTTGCAAATCCCTTACCCTAAATATGGTGTAGCCTTAGATGCAGAAGAAGCGATCAAAATTGCAAATATAGTTGGTTACCCTGTTCTTGTTCGTCCGAGTTATGTGCTTGGTGGGCAGGGCATGGTGATTGTAATAAACGATGAAGATTTAGAAAAAGCAGTTGTAAAACTGCTTGGAGATTTACCTGGAAATAGAGTACTCATTGACCATTTCTTAGATCGCGCTGAAGAAGCAGAATCTGATTGTATTTCCGATGGTGAAAATGTTCACATCATTGGTATGATGGAACATATTGAACCTGCTGGAATTCATAGTGGTGATAGTAGTGCTGTGTTGCCTCCTTTCAATTTGAGCGCAAATGTTTTGGCACAAATGGAAGAATATACCATTAAAATTGCGAAAGCTTTAAATGTTAAAGGTCTCTTAAACATTCAGTTCGCAATTAAAAATGAAATTGTTCATGTTATCGAAGCCAACCCTAGAGCATCTAGAACTGTTCCTTTTATTTGTAAAGCGTACGATTTTTCTTATATAAACATGGCAATGAAAGTCATGCTTGGTGTAAATAAAGTGACCGACTTTGAAATTCCAAGCCGACCAGCTGGCTGGGCAATCAAGCAGCCGGTATTTAGTTTCGATAAATTCCCGAATGTTAGTAGAGAATTAGGTCCTGAAATGAAAAGTACGGGTGAGGCTATTCTATTTATCAAAGATTTAAAAGATCCTTTGTTTAGAGAATTATACAAGCAAAAAAGCATGTATTTGTCGTACTAGAACAATAAAAAATAGACCATTTTAAAAACCCTTGATTCATTTCAAGGGTTTTTTTTATGTATTGACTTCTCAAGCCTACCGAATTTGCCGTTTTTATTCTCATGGGGGACATTTTCTGATCTCGACCCGCAAATTGCATGTTTCATAGATAAAGTTGCACTAAAGAGCATCAGATGTAACTTTTATGGATTTTTTTCGTTTGTAGTATGAAAGGTCTTTAACAAAAAATAATATTTTATGAAAACAATGTTTGTAATTATTGCGATTGGATTAACTGGAATGGTTAACGCGCAAACTGAGAAAAGTGACAAATTAACAACTGAGCAAAAAGCTGATAAACGAACCGAAAGAATGAAAAAGTCTTTGAAGTTAACAGAGGCTCAAATTCCGAAAGTGAAAGAAGCAAACCTAAAAATGATTCAACAGAAAGAACAATTGAAGGCGGAGGTCAAGCAACGTAAACAATCCATTAAAGAGAATCATAAAAATGAGTTAAACACTGTTTTAACACCAGAACAAATGAAAAAAGCGTCTGGTATGATTGCTAAAAAGGAAAAGAGAATGAAGAAACGTAAAGAATAGATCAAAAAAAATAGGCCGCTGTTAGCGGCCTATTTTTTTTAATTATGATTGCGGTGGAGGTGGTGGTGTACCACCTGGGTTTCCTCCCCCTGGTCCATCATTTCTCGGGCCTCTGTTTTTAATAAAAGGTTTGCGATTTTTATTCTGGTTTGGATTTCTATTTTGTTGATTCGGATTCGGATTCGGATTGGCATTTGGTGCTTCGTTCCTAGGTTGATTTACTGGTCCCCTATCAACATCTGAAGTCGGTTTATTCTGATTGTGATTCGGCCTATTCTGTTGATTTGGATTTGGCCTATTTTTATCAAAACCTGGTCTTTGATTGAGATTTTGAGGATTGTTGCCACCCTCTCTACGCTGGTTGTTATTTCTATTGCGGTTATTTTTATCTCGCGGACCTTTATGATTGTCGAGCTTCTTAAGTGCCCCAAATTCATTGTCCTTCAACAATTCAGCATTATCAATAAAGTCGTTGGCTTTTTCATCGGCAATAATTTTAGCCAAAATTTCGTTAGCTGGAGCCAAATCAGCTAAAGTAGCAACCTGAACACCATTTTTATTCTCTTCCATGCATTCATTTACCTTATCAACGGGTAAAGGAATCCAAGTTTGACTATCATCGTAGGAGAACCACATCAATTGTTTTAAGATATCCGTTTTACGGGCAAAAGCAGTACCAGTAACGGTGTCAATTTTAACAATTTTTGCCTTAGGGAAGGCTTCAGTTGCCTCCAAATACATATCGAGCTCGTAATTCAAGCAACATTTCAAACGGCCACATTGACCGGCCAATTTTTCCATGTTGATACTTAAATTTTGAGAACGGGCGGCACCTGTATTCACTTGTTTATAATCGGTTAACCAAGTTGAACAACACAATTCTCTTCCACAATCTCCAATACCACCTAAGCGAGAAGCTTCTTCTCTGTAACTAATGTGGCGCATTTCAATTTTCACCTTAAACTCTTCAGCGAAACGCTTAATGAGTTCACGGAAATCGACACGAGATTCGGCAGTGTAGAATAAAATAACTTTTCGACCATCGCCTTGAAACTCAATATCAGAGATTTTCATTGCCAAATTTAATTCGAAAGAAATTGTTCTGGCCTTTTCTAAGGTATTGTTTTCCTTAGCCTTGGCAAGATCATATTTTTCAATATCTCTTTCATTGGCAACACGAAGAATTGGCATCAATTCTTCTGAATCTTCACGAACACGATATTTCTTCAATTGAAGACGCACAATTTCGCCGGTGGCAGAAACTGTTCCAATATCGTATCCTAAGCTACCTTCACACACAACGTAATCGCCGGTGAACAAATCTAAATTATGAGTGTTCCTGTAGAACTCTTTGCGGCTGCCCTTAAATCTAACTTCAACAATATCAAATGGTTTATAACCATCCGGAAGGTCCATATCCTTAAACCAGTCATAGACATTTAATGCATTACAGCCGCTTGTTCCACAAGTTCCGTTGCTTTGACACCCCGAGGGTGCGCAACCGCCACTTTTAGTACCACATGATGAACAAGACATATATTTTTTTTAATTTAATCTGCCTAAGCAGGGTAATGTTATTCTACAAATTTAACGATAGTAATTCATGAAAAAGAGTTTAATTCTCTTTTTCTGTAAACACCCAAAGTTTCTGTCCTAAAAAGTTAATGACCATACCCATGATTGTAGCTCCAAGAACAGCAGCAATTTTATCAACCTTAACACTAAAAATATGCTTAATAATTTTATTTGTATTGGGAGCTATCAAGTTTGTTGCTAATTCAGCATCAGGAATTAAATGCAATAGTATTTCATTGGTCGCTACGTTTGTTAAACCACTTACCAAATACAACAATAAATATTTTGCTAAACGACCTTTATTGCTGTCTTTCTGACCCCACGTCCAATGTTTATTTAATTGGTAATTTACATAGGTAGCCACAATAATTCCTAAACTTTTAGCAACAGCGGTTGGTAAAAATTGACTTAATAAATAATACAATGAAATATCAATGAGAAATGACAATCCACCAACGATGCCGAATTTGGTTAAAGCAATATAGGTTTTACTAGAAATCAAAATATTTAGATTTGTGAAAAAGTATATCCTTCAAATGTACAATTCATTCCCAATTTTAACGCAACATTTTGTTTGTCGTGACCCGAAGGAAAATCAAAAATAATTGGAAACCCTTCATTTTCAAGATGTTCCAAAATAATTTCTTTTGCATTTTTTCCGAAGGGAATCGTATTGTCGCGCATGTCTATCATTGAACCAACAATTAATGCTTTAATTCCTTTAAATGTTTTTCCCAGTTTTAAAGAACAAATCATTCGATCAATATGGTAATAATACTCATCTAAGTCCTCAATAAGGAGAACTTTACCTTCGTAATTTTTGCTCAAAATTCCACTATTGGCAAAAAGTAACGACAAGTTACCGCCCACCAATTGTCCTTCAAAATCTGCCTTATTTACAATTTCTAAATTTCTTAATCCTATATGATTTACGCCTCCAGTTAAAGCATTATATAAATGTCGTTGATTGGATTCATTAAAGTGATTCTCAAGATTAAATTGCATGACCATGGGTCCATGAATGGAAGCCATTCCTTGATTCTGAATTGTCAAATGCAAAGTTGTAATATCTGAAAACCCTACCCACCATTTTGGATTTAACTTAAAGTCAACTTTATCTAAAGACTCTAGTAACTGAGTGCATCCGTAACCGCCTCTGGCACAAAACACAGCTTTTATATCCGTATTTTCTAATGCCCATTGAATATCGCTCACGCGTTCTTCAATGGTACCCGAGAATTGGTGATTTTCTCCAAATAAATTTGGAGATGTAACTACATTCCAACCACAGGACTGAGCCCATTTTCTAAATGCAGAAACTTCATTTGGCTTTATAAACCTTGCAGGCGCAATGATTCCAATTGTATCTCCTTTTGATAAATAATGAGGAATAATCATTTCTATTATTTTACGGGTACAAGCAAATTACTTTGAGTTATAACAGTTGTCATTTCGCTATTTCTTGAATCGGAAGGATACTCAAAAATAGGATATGTAATTTGTTGGCCATTTTTTACCAATTGATCCGCTACAACTTGCCAAATTTTAGCTGCTTTGCCCATTTCTGAGTTTATCGTTGCTTTATGAAATTTCCCACCTTTTAAGGTTCTATATTCAAATTCAGTGGAATTTATTTTTTTATTGACAGGAATACCAACAAAAATCTCCATTTCGTTTTGCTCATTTGGAATTTCACTGTAAACACTCATGATTGATCCTTTCAATATCAATTGATTGGCATTGATAAACTCTAAAACAGGTCGGGAAGTACCTGCAACCAAGGTAGACAAACTTGTATATTTGGTTTTGTACGATTTACCAACGAGCAATAAATCAGGCTTTTCAGTTTGTTGAATCACATAATCGGCGTTAGAAAAAACAAGCCCTTCCTTATGCACTATACCAGTGGTATCGATCTTATTTTCCAATGATTGCTGAGCAGATTGATTCGTTGAATTAAAACCATCATTTTTTAGATAATAAAACACAGCAAAAACCAACAACAAGGCAAGTAAACAAAGTGCCAACCATAGACTATTTGAAAAACGCTTCATAATTTTTCGCTAAATTACATTGAAACGATGAATTTATGGTATTTTTGCAGTGTGAAATTCCTAGCTGAAATTGAAATCCTTCCTAAAAAAGGCTTATTAGACCCTCAAGGTAAAGCCGTTACACACAGCATGCCTTCAATTGGTTTAAACAATGTAAATGAGGTTTGCGTTGGTAAATTTATTACCATGAATATTGAAGCCAATAGTGAAGCAGAAGCTTTTGCAACTGCAGAAACTGCGAGCAAAAAGCTGTTGGCAAACCTGATCATGGAAAGCTATAACATTCGCATCAAAACATTATGATTATATACAACGTAACTTGTAACGTTGAAAAAGAAATGGCCGAAGAATGGCTTCAGTGGATGAAAACTGAACACATTCCAGAAGTTATTGAAACAGGATGTTTTCTTGAATATAAAATCTTGAAGATCTTTAATCCTGGACAAGACGAAGAGGGAATTAACTATGCAATTCAATATACTTGCGAAAGTCTTGAAAAATTAGAATTTTATAGATCAGAATTCGGTCCAACTTTGCAATCTAAAACACTGGAAAAATATGGCGATAAAGTTTTCGCTTACAGGTCGGTATTAGAAATCGTTGGTTAACATGTCTGTAAAATCAATCCATATTGAAGACGCCTTAAATCAAAAATCCGCGTTTCAATGGGTTGACGTTCGCAGCGAATCTGAATTTCAAAAAGCACACATTCCGGGTGCCATTAACATACCCCTTCTTACCAATGAACATCGCATTCTCATTGGCACTTGTTATAAACAAAAAGGCCGTGAAGAGGCTGTTTCTCTTGGTTTAGAACTTGTTGGCCCAAAAATGGCTACACTGTTCAAACAATTCAAAGAAGCAGAAGTTGAAGAAAAAAAATTATTGTTTTATTGCTGGCGCGGCGGACTCAGAAGTCAAATTAGTTCCACAATTTATGCTTGGAGTGGCCAAAAGCCCAATTTACTTTTGGGGGGATATAAATCCTTCAGAAATTTCATTCAAAGTCAATTTAGCCTTCCCCTGAATTTAAAAATTGTAAGTGGTCGCACTGGCAGTGGCAAAACCGAAATTTTGCATCTTTTGCAAAAAAACGGAGCGCAAATGATTGATTTAGAAGGTTTGGCTTTTCATAAAGGCAGCGCTTTTGGGGGACTTGGGTATCCGCCACAACCTTCCACAGAGGCATACGAGAATTCGTTGGGACTCACAATTTTGCAGTTAGATCCAGCCAAAACAGTTTATGTTGAAAACGAAAGTCGGCTCATTGGCTATTGCTTTATGCCACAAGAATTTTGGGATCAAATGCAAAATGCTAGAATTATTGAAGTTCAAGTAGGTAAAGAAATAAGAATTAAAAGATTGATCAAAGAATACGCCCATTTTGATCTTCAATTGTTACTTGATAAAACAATGATACTTCGAAAGAAATTAGGTGGTCAAAATGTAAACGAAGCTGTTGGCTATTTAGAGAATGGAGAATTTGATAAATGGATCGACATTTTGCTGGTTTATTATGACAAAACCTATCAATACTCTTCAGAAAACAATAGAGCAAGAGCAACTTCCATAGATTTTGATTGGAACAATTCAGAGCATGAAATACAAAAAATACTCAATTTAAACATTTAATCAATATGGAATTAAAGAATAAAATAGCCGTGATTACTGGTGCCAATAAAGGAATTGGTTTGTGCTGTGTTGAACAATTGCTAACTGAAGGAGCTATTGTTTATGGAATTTGCAGAAGTGGTTGTACCATTTCGCATGAAAATTACACATGTTTGAAAGCTGATGTTCAACATTTCGATCAGGTAGAGTCTGTTTTTAAGACGATTTTAGACAAACACGAAAAAATTGACATCCTCATCAACAATGCTGGTTTAGGTTATTTTGGTTTTTGTGAAGATATGCCTTTAGAGCAATGGCATACCATGTTCAATACCAATGTAAATGGTTTGTTTTATGCCACTAAAATGGTTTTGCCATCAATGAAAAAACAAGGTTTGGGGCACATCATTAATATTTCTTCAATTGCAGGATTGGAGGGATATCCTCAAGTTTCGGGGTATAATGCTACAAAATTTGCAGTAAGAGGATTCAGCGATGCACTTTACAAAGAAGTGAGAGATTTTGGCGTTAAGGTAACTTGTGTTTATCCAGGTTCTGTAAAAACCGATTTCTTCAGACATTCTGAGAATATTCAAGCCCACGACAACATGCTCATGCCCGAGGATGTGGCTGGTCAAATTGTATATGCGCTTAAATCGCCTAACAATTTCCATCACGTTAACATAGAAATTAGACCATTAAAACCAAGAGGTTAAGTTTTTTAAATTATAAATTGTATTTTTGCACCACTAATAAAAACCATCAAACATGAAAGTAGCCATCAATGGATTTGGACGTATCGGTCGTCACGCATTCAAATTTTTAATTGAAAAACCAGGAGTTGAAGTTGTTGCTATCAACGACTTAACAGACAATGCAACTTTGGCGCATTTGTTAAAATACGACTCAGTACACGGTAAATTCAACGGTACCGTTTCTCACGATGATCAACATTTGATTATCAACGGTAAAAAAATTAAAGCTTTGGCCGAGAGAGATCCTAAAAATCTTCCTTGGGGCGAAATGGGTGTAGACGTAGTACTTGAAAGTACTGGTTTCTTTACCGATGCCGCTAAAGCCAACGCTCACATTGAGGCTGGTGCAAAGAAAGTTGTAATTTCTGCCCCTGCATCAGGCGATTGTAAAACTGTTGTTTTGGGTGTAAACGATAACATTCTTGATGGTACTGAAACTATCATGAGTAATGCATCTTGTACAACCAACTGCTTAGCACCTATGGTGAAAGTATTGGACGAAGCATTTGGTATTGAAAATGGTTTCATGACTACCATTCACGCTTATACTTCTGACCAAAATTTACAAGATTCTCCTCACAAAGATTTGCGCAGAGCTCGTGCTGCTGCTTATAGCATTGTGCCTACAAGTACTGGTGCTGCTAAAGCTGTAGGATTGGTTTTGCCACATTTGAAAGGCAAATTGAACGGTAACGCAATGCGTGTTCCTATTCCAGATGGATCGGTTACAGATTTCACTGTGAATTTGAAGAAAGCTGCTACCGTTGAAGAAATTAACGCTGTAATGAAAGCTGCTTCTGAAACTAGCTTAAAAGGCATTTTAGAGTACAATACAGACCCAATAGTTAGCATTGATATCATTGGTAACAGACATAGCTGTATTTTCGATTCTGACTTAACTCAAGTGATTGGAAACACTGCTAAAGTTGTTGGTTGGTACGATAACGAAACTGGCTACAGCGCTAGAGTTGCTGATCTAATTGCTAAAATTGGTTAATCCCGAATTTAAATTATACTAAAAAAGGCGATCCTTGGATCGCCTTTTTTTATGTTGTCTCTTTTTAATTAAACGTTTATTTGTCGAGCATTGTTACACCAACTTTGCCGCTAATTTGTACCCTTACCAAAATTTCCGTTTGGCGGGGCGAAATATCTGTAATCGTTAATTTTTTCAAATTTCCCTTTAAATAAATTCCGCCATCCAACTTTTTATTCAATGACTCATTGATACCCTTCTCCGCTGATGCCAGCGTTGGTGTAATGTCAACAACCATTGCCTCTTCCATTTTCTTTCTAATGGTTTCATTCAATAACCATTTTGCAGACTTAAGCAATAAGTTTTTTGTAGATAAATCATATTCAACCTGCTTCACACTAACAATTCGTTTGCTCGCATCAAACGTTGGAACGCCTAACAAAAACAAGGTGCCAGATTTGCTTCCTATGAAAGAAACTTCAACTCCCAATTTGTATTTAGCTGCAAACAATCGCAATTTTTGGACAATGATAAAGTCTTTCCCAACTACAAATTTTTCTTTTGATAAATACGACATAATTTGAATTGCCAATGAATCGTAGTTCATACTTACATCGGTAAACACTTCGAAACCATCTGCAGCCTTATAAGGGGCTAAATTTGGCAATGGGGCCAATGGAGTTAACCATTTTGTAGATTGTATTGCCGGCGTAGCTTTTAAACCTATTGAAAAGCTCAATTTGCTTTTGTTAAATGTTAAATCAGACAATGACAATTCTTTTGGTTGAATTTTCAAATAACCTATTTTATCGATGTAAATGTCTTGTTGCAATTGATCAAACACGGGTTTGATGAAAGGCTTCAAATCAACTTTACTAATTTCTTTGTCTACCATTTTCGACAAATCACCCAAATATGGTTTAATTCTATTCAATAACATATTCGTTACATCAAAACCAAAAATAACTTTTATGGGATCAACCGGTGTTAACTCAGTGATTGAAGTTGAAGATTGTATCTTATAGCTAGGTAACAACTTAAATTTACAATCAATTCCAATTTTTGCACGTTTCATAGGTTCATCAAATCCAATTTGAAACCCTACAGGTGGTGTAGCACACTTATCCATGATGCACATTGGGCAGTATTCGCCTTTTGCTCCATATTGCAAGTCCAAACCTAAACCCAACAGACCAATCCCTTTTCCCTCAATGTTAAAAGAAGAACGATTTAATTTATACTCATATCTTAATCCTTGGCAAGGTTTATCGGACCCCTTAAATGTTTTATCTACCTTATCATCGGCCATTTTGAAAAATGGCATCAAATCAATTTCCAAAGGAATATTTACCTGAGAAACCACAACCGGCAATGGTTTTACTTCCACCACCGCATTCATATCCATTGGAGGATTTGGCTTAATTAAACCACATGAATTTAAAATTAGAATTGATAAAATTCCTAAATATTGAAACTGCTTCATTATTCTACAAAAATAGGACAAGAATACGTTCCTTCAATTGTATCAACAATTAAATAATACAGTGCAGAATCTAATTTTCCAGGAATTTGTCCCTCAAAATATGAATTTTGATTTTCAATTTGCTTCTGATCCACAATCCTGCCCAATTGATCCACCAGTTTGTATCCTTTGATGATCGATTTTGATTTCAACGTAAAATTAGATTTTACTGGATTTGGACTCACGGTGACAATTCTATTTTCAATTGATTGAATTTGATTCAATTGAATCATGAATATCCCAGAAACAGTATCGTTATACGAAATTAAATCAACTGGATTTATCACATGCACACTTACCTTATGAAATCCAATTTCAGACATCATGACCCTTTTGCTAAAAACTCCCCAAATGCTATCTGATGGATTGATATTCGAAATATCTATCGTATCGGAATACCAAACATTTTGAGTGCTCAAAGAACGAATTTCAATGGCCAATTTAACCGACTTCACCGTGGAATCCTTGCCCAAATTTGTGACCCTAATTCGTGGATACATGCCTTGTTTGGTTTGATAAATCTGATTCAAAACCGGAGAATCTAATTTTACAATGGCCAAATCTCTATCAACCGTTACTACAAATGATACTGCAATGGTATCATTTATAATACTTTGATCTTCTAAATGATACGTAATTCCTAAAGCGGTATACATTCCAACTTTATCCAATTCTAAATTACATGGGTAAAGATTTAACTTAGTTGAACGCGGGGCAAATGTATCTAATTGATTTACGCTTGTGTAAACAATTTTATTTTGATACATCAATACAACTTTTGATTGAACCGATTTGAGGCTATCTCTTCCTTGATTGCTAATTTTCAATGTTACATCTTGTAATTTTTGTCCTAAATAATATTGAGGGCCACCACTCAAAATAAGTTCCTCTGGCAAAGCATCTTTCCCAATGTCTGCAAAGAAAGTTTTTACCAAAGTATCGTTCTTAGAATACATATCTCCAAGGAAATTTGTTCTTAACACCAATGTATAAGTTCCAGCATTTAATGGGGTAAATTTCTTAAAATAACTAATTGCCGTTTGAGCGCCAGTATCAAGGTTTACATTTAATATTTCATAATAAGCCTGTTTGTTTTTATGCAAAATTTCACAAATTACAGGACAATTTGAAGCAGATTTTAAATATCCGTTATTCTTAATTGTAGCGCCAATTGTGTAACCACCAGCTCCAATACTCATGGTATCTGCAACATTTAATTTTACCGCTTGATAATCATAAGGCAAGCCTATGTTGAATGTAGATTTTAAACTATCATTCTTTGGATAAATATCGTTAGAGCCCCTACATGTAATTAAAATTGAATAAACGCCCTTTTTAAAGCCTTTGAAGGACTTAGGGGCGGCAAGCGACAATGATGCGTACCCATCGATATCCGGAAGCACACTGTCGAA
The DNA here is from genome assembly GCA_945865625.1 of Chitinophaga pinensis. Taxonomy (GTDB): domain Bacteria; phylum Bacteroidota; class Bacteroidia; order NS11-12g; family UBA955; genus VMCP01. The sequence continues at coordinate 27,784 of CAMBFD010000011.1, read as the reverse complement.
ATAAACAAGGTTTTTAAGCGGGTCAAATATCTTAATCTGAATTGGAACCTTAAACAACGACAAAATGCCCTGATTATAAGCCTCAAATTTTATTGGAATGCTTACATTTTGCGCATAATACTTTTTAGGCAATGGTGATATCATTGAATCCAATCCAAAATCTATCTTTTTGTATACCACAATCCAACGCCATTGCGTATCGTTCCAAGTGAATTTATCACCCGCGAGCTCTGTAACAATTATCACCTTTAATTTCCCAGTGTCGGTGCATTTGAAAGTTGGCCAATACAAGATTTTAGTTTGAAACTTAGGCAATGAAAGGGTTATGGTTTGATTGTAAATTGGCTTTTTACCATGAAGTATAATACATCTAGTTTTGAAAGATATGGTGTTGTCATACCCAACATTCATAATTGTTGCCAGGGGTTGCAATGTATCTTTTAAATATTCGTATGTTAAAAAGTCTATCGCGGGATCATGCAAAGTTTGCACCATTACATCTTGTTTCAAGCCAACATAGAATAATTTTACAAACGTGTCATTGTCTTTTACCTGATCATCTTTAAATTTAGAAAAAACGAGTAATTTATGTTGTCCAAGTTCTGTAGGAAAAAATGTTTTAGGAAAAGTATAGGTTCTTGTAATGGTTGGTGAAATGGTATCGCGAATGACCTTTCGGTAAAGCCTTGAATTTGGACCCCAAATTTCACAAACTATGTCAATACTATCAGATGGTTTGTACGAACCAATGTTTTTAATTTTTCCAATAGGCGCAATGGTATCGGTTGTGTATTTGTTTATTGTATCTGAAGGCATGATTGCTGCAATCGCCGAAATATCATAATCGGCTTGCAGCCTTGGCTCAATGATAAATTTATAAGGAGCAACAGGGTGAAAGTCAATCCAATTTGTGTCACCCAAGGGTTCAGCAAAGAAAAAAGTCTGAGGTCGAATTGGTTCTTCAATTTGATAACCAAATGAAATATTATTTAAGTCGAGTTGTCTGATTCCTACAAAAAAAGAACCTTTAACTTTCACAGGATTTTTCAAATCTAAAATATACGTTCCAGGAACCGTTTTTAGGCTGTCGCTTTGATAAATCAATTTACCTGGCCTTGCCCTTAAACTATCATAACTCCAAATTCCAATACTAAATTTCAATCCTTTGCTTGCGAACATCACCGAAACTTGATTAATGGCTTTGGAAGCATTGCTTTGAAACCTGGCTACAAAATCGCCTTGAGCGCCATTGAATCCGATACCTCCGGGAGCTGGCCCATTTGTTATGTCTCTGTAGCTATAAATATTTTCATTCCCCAATCGTATTGAAGATTCGATATTATTGCTTGTGTTTTGATCATTACAACTCACAAAAACGGTATCAATTCCTTTTTTTGAGGGATTCAAAGAAGGAACAGCAAAAAAGCGTTCTTTCCCTTTGGGTAAATTAATGGTAAAACTATCGTTTTGTTTGTTAGCGCCAATTGAATTGGTGTAGCACTTAAAATTGACCAAATCTGACTTCCCTACATTTTTCAATAACACCTTAACACTATCGGGGTTGCCTAATGGCAAAGGTATTTTACCGAGGGTATAAACGCCTCTAACAAAAGCATCTTTTGCAAAACGGGGGTAATTAAAACGGATGGTTGGATGGTATTCGGTAATGAACTGGAGACTATCTGTTAAAGTTATTCCCGAGTAAAATTGAGTTTGTTGGTTAGCATAACCTGAAACGCTAAAACCTCCCTCAAAATAAAAATTATAAGCGCCTTTTAATGTATCGATTTGATTAAATTCAATATACATCGTTAAATTTTCACCCAAAGTAGAATCATATCTGAATTTTGTGCTAAACGGCAATTCGTAGAATGCTTCGGCTGTGCCAATATGTTTTTTTGGATTTTGATTATAAATTTGTTTTGCATTTGCAATTTCTGACACAAAAGAGACTTTGTTTGAACCAAAATTGGCGCGATTTGTATTGCCAATCCAAATTTTCAACTTGCAACTTGTATCAAACGCGGGTCCATCTGCTCTAAAAAATTCTAAAGATTCTATTGAATCGCCATGAGTCAAATTGCCCAAAACAGACTTAGGAAAAATATAAGCAAATCGGCTATTAAAAACCTTTTGCAAGGCGTTTATTCTCAAAGGACCAGCATAATTCCCTAAATAATTTCCTGAACCAATTTGAACAAATTGGGCGGTCAAAAAATGAGTAGATAAAATAAAAATAATCGAAAAGATAAATTTCCGCATAATACAAATGTAACCAATCCGAAAATGATTTCCGTTATTTGCACTGAAAGTGAAAAAATCTGACATCATACGACAAATTTTTCAGAAGAAAAGCTACCTATGTACAGGCTTGGATACTGAAATTGATAAATTGCCTATTTCTTTAGAAAAGAACGGCAAAGGTTTATTGGAATTCAACAAAAACATAGTTGAAACTACAAAAGATTACAGCGCAGCTTACAAAATCAATACTGCCTTTTATGAGCAATATGGCAGCAAGGGTTGGGAGTGGATGGAAGAAACATTGAGTTATCTTCCGCGAGACACATTTAATATTGCCGATGCTAAACGAGGCGACATTGGAAACACGAGTTCTATGTATGCAAAAGCATTTTTTGAAACATTGAATTTTGATGCCATTACAGTGGCTCCTTACATGGGCGAAGATAGTTTAAGACCATTTTTAGAGTTTGAAGATAAAACAGTCATTTGCTTGGCATTGACAAGCAATGCGGGACATCAAGATTTCCAATTGCAGCAAACTGGAGAACTTAAACTTTACGAAAGAGTGATTAACACCGTTTGCAAATGGGGTAACCCCGATAATTTAATGTTTGTTGTTGGTGCAACCCGTGCAAATTTAGTTGCTGAAATTCGCAAAATTGTTCCAGAACACTTTTTATTGGTGCCCGGTGTTGGTGCACAAGGTGGTAGCTTGAAAGACATTACTTTGGCAGCCGCAAATTCTGAAGTAGGTTTGTTGGTGAATAGTTCTAGGGGAATCATTTACGCCAGCAATGAAGAAGATTATGCAGAGAAAGCCGGTGAAGAGGCTAAAAAATTAGCCTTGGAAATGAGTGCTTTGATGCAATAATTCCTTGTGAATTTTGAGTACTTGCTCAATCAATGATTCGTCCCCATTATTGGTGATGATATCATTGCATTTAGAAATTAATTCCTCATTAGAAAGTTGTAGTTCCATGATTTTTTGAACTGTTTCACGGGTCATTGAATCTCTCTTCATCACTCTTTCAATTCGAATTTCTGGGTTTGCAACAACGCCTATAACCAAATCGACGGTTTTATTGGCGCCACTTTCAAATAAAATGGCTGCTTCTTTAATCACATAGGGAGCAGTTTGCAAACTCACCCAAGTTTCGAAATGATGAAAAACAGCAGGATGTACAATGCTATTGAGTAATTCTCGGGGTTTTTGATCATTGAGCAAATCCCTAACAAAGGGCTTATTCAGTTCATTTGGCGTTAAATAAAATTGGTCACCAAAGGCTTCAATGAGTTGTAATTTTAATGGCTGATTGGTGAAATAAAGTTGTTTGGTTTCACTATCAGCATTGTAAATGGGTATTCCCAGCGTTGAAAATATTTGGCAAATAACAGTTTTACCACTGCCAATGCCGCCGGCAATACCCACTTTAAGCATCATTTATTCTTTTGGAGCGGGATAGGCAGCCTGTGTCATCTCCATGCTCACGCCAGATTTTTCAATCTTCATTTTACCTTCCTCAATATCAATGACATATTGAGTGTCGGTTACTGAAGAAATTTTGCCATGGACACCACCTGAGGTTACAATTTTGTCGCCCTTTTGTAGTGATTGAGTAAATGCTTTTGCCTTTTTTTGGCGACGCATTTGAGGCCACACCATAAAAAAGAACATCACAGCCATGATGAGCATAAGAACCATTGGGTTCATGCCACCGGCACCTGCTGTTGGTGCTTGTAATAAAATATTCAATTGTGTCATCTTGTTAATGTTTATGATTATCGGTTTCGGTAGATGTATTTTCGCCTTCTTTTGCAGGAGCGTATATGTTGGCCGTAAATTTCAATACAACTAAATCTGTTTTACAATCGTCGAAATAAACAGAAACACTCTTTTCCACTTTTGGTGCCTCAGGATAGCCGTATCCAGAACTATTAAACGTAGCTTTTACGATGCCTTCTCCTCCTGGAGGGATAATATCTTTGGTATAATCAGGAGTTGTGCAACCACATGATGCCTCTACCTTAGAAATAGTCACAGGAACCTTTCCTACATTTTTAAACCGGTAAGTATGTTCAACAACCTCACCATCGGTAATTTTACCAAAATCTTTGATTGTGTCGATGAACTTAATTTCACCTGCACCTAGCTTTTGTGATGCATTTTCAGGATTGCTGTTTTCGATATCTTCAGCTTCAATTTCCTTGTTATTGGGTGTACAAGCAAACATCGTCGCACCAAGTAAAATTGCAAAATAGAATTTATTCAATCTCATGCTTTCAAATATAATTAACTTTCTCGCAATCCTCTACCAGTTTTTTGAATTTGACCGGTATTTTCAAGTTGAATTCGCAACTTGTCTAAAATTCCATTCACAAATTTTGAACTATTTGGAGTGCTATAATTTTTTGTAATTTCTAAATATTCATTCATTGTAACCTTCACTGGAATTTCAGAGAAATATAAAAATTCGGACAAAGTTTGTTTGATAATTAATAAGTCAATAATGGCAATACGCGCAGGATCCCAATTTTCGGTCACTTCGCTCACCATTTGATCAAATTTCTCAGAATTTATCATTGTGTAGCGCAATAAATTAAAACCAAAAATCAAATCTTCATCATTCAAAGGGATTGATTTAGACAATACAATTTCGCTCGTTTTTTTGTTTGCGCTCAAGGTTTTACTAATTTCCCTGTATGTAATTGAAGCATCATCGGGCCAAGAAGGATTAATATCTTCTAATATTTCATTGAATTGTTCGTGAGAATCAACAAAAGAAAAGAATAAATTCTCTAAAAACTCTTTTTGTTGTTGAAAATCAGGCTCTTCGAAAATTGAATAATCGGTTACAAAATCCCATGTGAGCATCGTTTGAAACCAATTATCGAAATGAATTTTCATTTCAATCCAGCTATACTCAAACTTCTCATCGGCGAGTAGAATTTCCTGATGAATTTTTTGAATTAAGGGGGTGTTGATTAAAATATTGTATTGACGAATTTTAACAGCATCAGGGAAATACTTACTGCTTTCTAGATTTAATTCGTCTTGTAAATATTGCTGGAGTTGATATGGAAAGTCTAAAATAAATAAATAAAATGCATGACTTTGGTAAATGGTATTTTTAAGGTTTTCGACAAACATGAATTCGTTGTCTAAGCCACTTTGCCTCCATGAATATAACGTTTGCAACGTTTTTATTCTCACTAATCTTCTAGAAATCATCAGAACGTAATATTTATGCAAAGATACATAATTTTTATTGATTAACGCTTATAAACGAATATAAACGCGTAATACACAACTCTTATACCAAACCCAATGTATTCTTGTAATATGAATACAAATCACATAGCAGACATTAAAAACGTTGGATTAAATATTGGATTATTGGCAATTCAACAAGAAAATCAAAATGGAGAAAACAACTTAACCTATAACTTGGGGGTAAATATTCTAGAAACAGCTTTGCAGGTGAATAAACACTTGGCAATAGCCGAAGTTTCTGGCAAACAAGAGATCTCTACAGAAATACTAAAAGCGTACGTTAAATGTAACCGCTTAATGGCTTTTATTATACACTCTTATCAAAAAGCAGAAATCAGCAGACAACAATTTCTGCATTATGAAATAGAACTAAAAAATTTAATGACAAGATTAGAAGCCGCCTGTGAAAAAGCAACTTTTAGTTGACAACAACCTTTTGACTTCTTACAACCCTACCATCTAAATTCCTTAAAATAACGATGTAGGTTGCTGAGGGATATCTGGTTGTAGAAATTTGAGTGAAATTTGAGATGATAGGATGATTCTCTTCGATTTTTTGACCAAGCATATTGTAAACTTCGTAAGAAATATTGTTTACAATATCTTCGTTTTTGACTTCAATATTCAAACGATTGTCTTTAGCAACTGTGTAAACAAGCACTTGGTCATAAACTACAGTATCAAAAATCCTTGCTTTTTCAATAATTTGTACCTGAATCGGCAAATCTTTACGGAAATGTTTGATCGCATTTCGCATGGTAATTATTTGTCGTTTGGTAAACATATTCTGGCAAGCATGTGAACTGTAATCCATGTAATTCTCAACCATATCAGGAAGGTCATTTTTTGCTTCAATACAAGAATTTAAATTTTGATCACAATTAAAGTTAGAACCTACACCTTGCAACGGGGTATCGTCTATGAAATCATCTAAAGAACAACGATTGAAAGATCCTTGATCATCTGCCCAAATATGGCGTAATCCTAAAAAATGCCCAACTTCATGTACTGCAACTCTCCCCATTCTAGATGTATTTAATGATGCCGTATTTGACAATGGGTTGTTCCGACCAGTAATTTTATAATGCAATACAACTCCTTGGTTTGGATCTGACACCCAACTATTCGCGTTCCAACTTGGATGTCCATTTGGAGGATAAGCAAAGCCCAACAAACCATCGTTTCCATTAGACGATAAATCACAGATCCAAATGTTCATGTACTTCTTCGGATCCCAAGGATCATTGCCTTTGGTAGAGCTCGATTTCATATTATTGTTGATACCACCGCCACCTCCCCATGAGGTAGTTGTTGTTGCTTTTCGAATAATTCCAGTGGTTACATTTCCTTGGGGATCAACTTTTGCTAGTTGAAATTGTATGCGTGCATCTCCAGCCCTAGATTTAAAGAAAGAACGGGTATTTGAAGTGTCAAAATTCAATCTGCGAAAATCTCTGTTCAAAACTTCCAACTGGTTGATTAACAAACTATCGTTTATATTTTCAGCCGCATTGTTATACAACACATGAAAAACCACAGGAATGGTATAAACAGTATCGTAATAGTAGATTGTATCGCGAATGATTTTTTTTCTTGGAGTTACAGGAAATGTTGAGTTAACACATTTCAAATAGTCAACATCCATTTGATTTTTAAAGCCAGGATATTGTTTCTCTAATTGGTCCATCAACTCTCTTTGGCCACAAGGTTCAACCATGGGTGCTTGTGATTTAGAAAATTGAAATATTAAAAATGAGAAAAAGAGAAGTAATGATTTCTGCATAAAATTTTCGGACTGCAATTAACAAACTAAAATTGAAATTTTTCGCATGGTCTTTATGAAAACAGACGAAGCATGATCAATTTATGACAAATCACTTCTGATTGTCGCGCCATTCATAAACCCACTGGCTTTGAATCATTTCTAAATGTCCTTCATTGCTATCATCTCTAGTCCCTACAAATTCAGGTATTTCAAGAATCCACTCTAAAAGTTCAGTAAAACGAATTCTATAAATTTGTTTTTCGCCAAATTCATCGCCAAAGCGTTCGTATAATTTCATTGAAATATCTTCGTAATCAGTCCAATTTATAGGTAGTTCCATTTTTTGAGTTTAATGTTTAGTGTTGTTTAGGATTTAGGGTTTAGGGATTAGTGTCCAATGATGCCTGATTGATCGGGAATAATGACAACCATATCTCCATCTTCAGAGAGTTTACATTGGCAAGCCAAACGACTATTGTATTTTGGATCGCGGGCTCTATCTACGTACTCTTCTTCGCGATCGCTCATTTCTGGCAATAGATCTTCTCCAGATTCTACGTAAACATGACAAGTACTGCAACCGCAAACTCCGCCACAATTGTGATTTAACTGAATGTTATTATCCAACGCTACTTCCAAAATAGACTCGCCCTCAAAAATCTCATGCGTTTCCGAAGCCTTGCCTTTTTCTTCAAACTTAAATGTAATGTTTGCCATATTGTTTGCAAAGATAACAATCAAATTGCAGATTTGTTGGTGTCTTTTTGACACTTACTATGCGATTGTTTTTGTTAGTAATATCAAAGTATTAAACTTATTTTTGCAGCACTAAACTATGCATTTCGAACTATCTGAAGAACATTTAGCAGTACAACAAGCTGCGAGAGATTTTGCTCAAACCGAATTATTACCAGGTGTCATTGAAAGAGATGAAAAGCAACAGTTCCCTGCTGAACAAATTAAAAAAATGGGTGAACTTGGTTTCATGGGAATGATGGTAGACCCCAAGTATGGTGGGGGTGGAATGGATGCCATAAGCTATGTTTTGGCAATGGAAGAAATTTCAAAAATTGACGCTTCGGCATCAGTTTGTATGAGTGTAAACAACAGTCTTGTATGTTGGGGAATTGAAGAATACGGTAACGAAGATCAAAAACAAAAATATTTGATACCATTGGCTACAGGCCAAGCAATTGGTGCGTTTTTATTGAGCGAACCTGAAGCTGGTAGCGATGCTACAAGCCAAAGAACCACTGCTATTGATATGGGCGACCATTACGTTTTAAATGGCACTAAAAATTGGATCACCAATGGCAATAGTGCGAGTTACTATCTTGTAATTGCACAAACCGACGTAGATAAAAAACACAAAGGCATCAATGCTTTTATTGTTGAAAAAACTTGGGAAGGTGTGACTGTAGGTAGAAAAGAAGACAAATTAGGAATACGTGGAAGCGATACGCATAGTGTTATGTTTCAGGATGTTATTGTTCCTAAAGAAAATAGAATTGGTGAAGATGGTTTCGGTTTCACTTTTGCAATGAAAGTTTTAAGTGGTGGCCGCATTGGTATCGCTGCTCAAGCATTGGGTATTGCGAGTGGCGCATATGAATTGTCATTGAAATATTCTAAAGAGCGTAAAGCTTTTGGAAAAGAAATCATGCACCATCAGGCAATTGCATTTAAATTGGCTGATATGGCAACCGAAATTGAAGCTGCACGTTTGTTGTGTTTAAAATCAGCTTGGTTAAAAGACCAACATTTAAACTACGATAGAGCAAGCTCTATGGCAAAATTATTTGCCTCTGAAGTCGCAATGAAAACAACTGTTGAAGCAGTTCAAATTCATGGTGGATATGGATATGTGAAAGAGTATCACGTAGAAAGATTAATGAGAGATGCCAAAATCACTCAAATCTATGAGGGTACTAGTGAAGTACAACGCGTGGTTATTTCCCGCGACGTTTTACGTTAACCTAATTAAGTGTTCTAATGAAAAAAGCGACTTACAAGTCGCTTTTTTTTTGCGTTTTGTGCAAAAAATAGATCAAAAATCTTTTACAATTTACTCAAATATCACTCCCAACAAAGTCTTGATAAGCCAATTTAATACCCTCTTCAAGTGTCGTTTTTGGTTTCCAACCAGTTGCAAACAACCTCGAAGAATCCATCAGTTTTCTTGGTGTTCCATTCGGCTTACTCGTATCGAACGTTAATTGTCCCTCAAAACCAACCACTTTTTGAATGAGCAACGCCAAATCCTTAATGGAAATTTCATGCCCAAAACCAACGTTCACAAACTCTTTTTCGTTGTAATTTAACATCAAATAAACCAGTGCATTGGCCAAATCATCGGCATATAAAAACTCCCTAAATGGAGAACCGTCGCCCCAAATAATTACTGCATTACTGCCACTCGCCTTGGCTTCGTGAAACTTGCGAATCAAAGCCGGCAACACATGGGAATTCTCAGGGTGGTAATTGTCGTTCGGACCGTACATGTTTGTTGGCATTGCCGAAATAAAATTGCATCCGTACTGATCTCTATAAGCCTCACACATTTTAATTCCAGTAATTTTTGCAATTGCATACGGCTCATTTGTTGGCTCAAGCAATCCACTGAGCAAATAATCCTCTTTTAAGGGCTGAGGAGCCATTTTTGGATAAATACAACTACTACCCAAGAATAGAAGCTTTTTAACGCCGTAAACATGTGCAAAATGGATTAAATTATTCTGAATGCTCAGATTATCATACAAAAATTCGGCACGATATGTATTGTTGGCTAAAATACCCCCAACTTTTGCAGCAGAAACAAACACATAATCAGGTTTTTCAGCAGCGTAAAACGCTTCAACAGCAGCCTGATTTCTCAAATCTAACTCTGAAGAAGTTCGTTCCAAAATATTCTCATAACCAAGTTTTTTAAGCTCGCGAACAATTGCACTTCCAACCATCCCACGATGGCCAGCTACATATATTTTGGCGGATTTCTCCATATTATTCGAAATAATTTTTAGCAGCGAAACCGCCTTCCCTTAAATAATTTTCCTTCTGCATCAATCGAATGTCAGACTGCATCATGTCGTCTACCAAAGCTGGTAAATCATACTTGGGCTTCCAACCCAATTGGGTTCTTGCCTTGGTTGCATCGCCAATGAGCAAATCAACTTCTGTTGGACGGAAATACTTTGGATCTACAAACACCAATTCACAACCTACGCTCAATTTACATGCAGCGCCTACCATTTTCAAAAATTTATCTTCATCTATTGCAGAAACAAAACCAATTTCATCAACACCTTTGCCTTTAAAATCCATAGCCACACCCAAATAACCAAAAGCCATTCTCACAAATTCTCTTATTTCAGTGGTAATTCCAGTTGCAATAACAAAGTCTTCTGGTTTTTCTTGTTGCAAAATCAACCACATTGCTTCAATATAATCTTTGGCATGTCCCCAATCGCGCTTAGAGTTCAAATTTCCCAAATGCAATTTGTCTTGCAACCCTAAGGCAATTCTTGCAGCAGCTCTCGTAATTTTTCGGGTTACAAAAGTTTCACCTCGAATAGGACTTTCATGGTTAAACAAAATCCCAGAACACGCATACATATCATAAGCCTCTCTATAATTCACAGTAATCCAAAAGCTGTACATTTTTGCAACCGCATAGGGAGAACGGGGATAAAAAGGCGTTGTTTCTTTTTGAGGGACCTCTTGCACCAATCCATACAATTCTGAAGTAGAGGCTTGATAAATTCTCGTTTTTTTAGTTAAACCTAAAATTCTGATCGCTTCTAACAACCTTAATGTTCCCATTGCATCGCAATTGGCAGTATATTCTGGAGTTTCAAAACTCACTTGAACATGGCTCATTGCGCCCAAATTGTAAATTTCATCGGGTTGAACTTCCTGAATAATGCGAATTAAATTGGTGCTATCGGTCAAATCACCATAATGCAACTTCATTTTAGCACCATCAATATGAGGATCTTCATAAATATGTTCAATACGTTCAGTGTTAAAAAGTGAGCTACGACGCTTGATACCATGCACCATATATCCCTTTTTAATTAAAAACTCGGCCAAATATGCTCCATCTTGACCAGTTATACCCGTGATTAATGCAACTTTCATTATTTTGCACAAAAATAAACCCTTTTTTATGATTTTGGTATTCACTCACAAAGTTTCAAACAGCCTTCTGTATGTTTTGGACCATATATTTTCCAAAACTTGGGGAGTAAATTATGAAATAACCCAAGATGAAAACCTTTATCACTCTAGCCAAGCACAAATTAAAATCCACTATACAAGTGTTGATTTCATTAGTCATGAGGGAAATTGGGTACCCAATTCAAATTTTCTTTTTACAGAAAATTACAAGTCGATAAATATCCAAGATGACCTAGCAATTGGCACTGTGAAATTTTTTAAAAACAAAGACATTGATGAACATTTTCAAATAATTTGCAACATTTTATCGATTGGTAACCAACCGATAAGCCATAAAAACGATTCATTTTCTTTACGAAAAGTATATTTTCCAATAGAATCAAAAATTGGATTCGATGTTTTTGCTCATATTTTTGCATTGATCTCAAATGTGGAAGAAACCATTCTCGATTGTAAAAAACATCAAACGGATGAATATGGAAGATTGGAAACTTCTCAATTGAATTTTGTAAAAGAAGGCATGCATTTACTTCCAATGGCCGACATTGCCATTTTGCAACTTCAGGAATTTTTAGCAATAAAACCTACAATTGACCAAAATTTTGAAATTATACCAACCGCCGACATCGACCAATGTTTCCAATTCAAAGGCAAATCGGCGAAAAGATTTTGGGGTGGATTTTTGGCTCACCCAAAAACAAGCTTAGATAGGCTTAAGTATCTTTTTACAAAAAAAGACAACTTCACTCCTTCTCAAACTGTTCAATCAATGCTCGCGGAAAATCCAAATTCAAGAATATTCTGGTTGTGCAACGAAAAAACATCAGACAAAAACAAACAAATTTTGCGTGAAAATTTAGCATTCCAAAAAGAAATTTTACAGAGTCAAGAATATGCGCGAGTGGGCATTCATCCTTCGTTTCAAATTGAAAACCAACTTTCCATTTTCGGGGAAGAAAAAGCTTGGCTCGAAACAATCATTGGGGATAAAATTGAACACAGCCGACAGCATTATCTCCATTTTGAACTTCCAAAAACATACCAAATTTTAGAAAAATTAGACATTCAAAATGACTGGAGCATGGGATTTTCAAATACAATTGGATTCAGAAATGGAAGCACAAAACCGGTCCAATGGTTCAACATTTTCGAGAATCGAAAAACCAATTTAACTGTACATTCATTTTCAATGATGGATGTTACATGTAAAAACTATTTAAAACTCAATTCATTTTCTGCCATTAAAATAAATCATTCATATAAACAGATACTTGAGTCTATAAATGGAAATTTCTGTTTCATCATTCACAACGAATCAATGTCTGAAACTGAAGGCTGGAAAGGCTGGGGAAAAACATTCAAATCATGGGCATCTACTACTTAGACCGTTATCAAATTAACACTCTAAAATGGGATGAGTGTATCCAAAATAGCCAACACATTTTGTCGTACGGCTTATCCGGATATTTAGACGGTGTTTGCGATCCGATTTCAGATTATTCAAAATTCAACTTCGACGATGATTCTCAAAATCATTCCGAAATTTCAGGACAATGGGGGGCGCTCATTCTAAACGATTACGAAGCTGTATTTCCGTTGCCGTGGCGAAAGAAATATGGACTTCATTACATTTACCAACCATCATTTTGCCAGCAACTGGGATTATTCGGAAATCCAGGCAGCTACACCACTGAAGATTTCTTGAGGAAAATCCCCAAGAAATTTGTAAAAATCCATCTGCAGTTGCACCCCTTCTTTGGAAAACCTAAAAACGCCAAAGAAAAAACCAATTATATCCTTGAATGCCCACATTTACCGGAAGAAAAATTCAATAAGGACGCCCTGAAAAACGTGAAACGTTGTTTAGATGCTGGAGTGATCTACAAAAAACCTTACAAACTTTACGACATCCTTAAAATTTATGACGATGCTTGGGGCGAACACAATCCTTTCGTTTGGTTTAACGATTACGAAGGATTTGAAATGGCCTGTATGAACATGGAAAAGGAAGGCAAAATTTACGCAACCATTGCCAAAAGTCAAGATAGCGAAACATTGGCAGGTGCAATTTTCCTGATTTCACCCAAAAGGGTGCATTATGTGTGTGCAGGACCAACAAATACTGGAAAAGAAATTGGTATCATGCACGGAATTATCCACCACATTGCATTGGAATTTCCAAATCACGAAATCGACTTTGAGGGATCTTCAATTCCAAATGTCGCCCAATTTTATAAAAAATTTAATCCTATAAACGAGCCATTCTATATAATTCAACGAACTTTGCTTTCGAATTTATGATAAAACCCTGGATACAATCGGCCCGTTTGAGAACAATACCTTTGGCAATTTCCGGAATTTTACTTGGTGTTGCCGTGGCTAAACTTCATGGCAAATCAGATTGGCAAGTTTCTGTTTTGGCAGTCATAACAGCAATACTATTGCAAGTACTCTCAAATTACGCCAACGATTATGGCGATTTCCTAAAAGGAACCGACAAAGCTGCGGGTAGAAATGACAGAATGCTTACAACGGGAAGCATCTCCGAACACACCATGAAAAACGCTCTCATTGTGGTGGCAATTACATCGTTTTTAACAGGACTTTCAATGCTCTGGATCTCGTATTCTCATGGACTCATCAATCAAGAAAACATCTTCTTTTTCATTGGATTGGGAATTGCCGCAATTGCCGCAGCAATCACATATACTGTGGGTAAAAGGGCATACGGATATTTTGGACTTGGAGATTTTTTCGTTTTTGTTTTCTTTGGAATTGTACCTGTCATTGGAATCACCAAGTTACTCGGTTGCTCATTTGGTTTCGAAGTAGGTTTGGCTGCTGCCGGCATGGGGTTTCTCAGTACTGCGGTATTAAACACCAACAACTACAGAGATATTGACACCGACAGACTCAGCAATAAAATCACCTTAGCAGTGAGAATGGGTGTGAAATGGAACTTGTTTTACCATAGAATTTTATTAATTTTAGGATTCTCCGGTGTGTTCTTATCGTTCTACCATTACTTAAACCAAATGTTTAAACTTGTAGAGTCAAATTCAATGCTGGAAACAGTTATGATTTTTGGAACTTTTACACCTGGAGCTGTTTTACTCGCTTCACATTACTCCGTATTGATACGTATAGAACCCGGAAATAGAGAACTGTTAAACCAACAATTGAAGAAATTATCATTGTCTATATTGCTTACTGTGATCATCTATTGTATCATGGTTTGGTACTTCACCGACATTATCAAAATTCCCCAAGCCTAAATGTTCATAACGCTAGAAAAACACGACTTAAAGTTCATAAAACCAGCAAAAACCAGTCGTGGTGAATACATTGAAAAACCCACATATTTATTGTGGATTACACATGAAAACTTCAAGGTTTGCGGTGAAGCATCACCCCTTTCAGATTTAAGCATAGACGGAAAAGTAAACTTTTTTGAAGTTCTGTCTCCTTTTGAGCAAAAGAACTTAGAGCTATCTGACTTAGAGAACCTTTTAGAGGAGTGGAAAATGTATCCAACACTCCGTTTTGCCCTCTTCGCAGCCATTGAAAAAGCAAAAACACAATTACACCAATTAAAATCAAATAACACAACCACAAATCAACCTAACAAATTTGTGGACAATGCGTTCACAAGGTCGCAAGCAGGATTAAAAATCAACGGTTTGGTTTGGATGAACGACATTGATTCGATGTACGAGGAAGCAATTACCAAAATCAATGCCGGTTTTTCTTGCATCAAAATAAAAGTTGGTGCCCTAGACTTTGATTCCGAATGCAGACTCATCGAAAAAATACGCAACGAATACAATCCCTTCAAAATAGAACTCAGACTAGATGCAAATGGAGGATTTAAACCAGATGAAGCCTTATTACAAATCAAAGAGTTAAGTCGATTCGACATTCATTCTTTGGAGCAACCCATTCAAGCCAAACAACCTGAAATGATGTCTGAAATTTGTGCAAAAAGCACAATCGATATTGCCCTCGATGAAGAACTCATTGGGGTTTTCGAATCACATATTCCGCAACTTTTAAAGCAAATTTCTCCCAAGTATATTATTCTGAAGCCCACTCTTTTAGGAGGTTTTGACATCTGCGACACTTGGATTTGCCAAGCCGAGAAATACAATATTCGTTGGTGGAGCACCAGTGCTTTAGAAGGAAATATTGGACTTGCCGACATTGCACAATGGGTTTCGAAATATAAACTTTCTATGCCGCAAGGACTTGGAACAGGTTCATTGTTTGTGAAAAATTTCGAACAATCAACCATTGTGAGGGGCGAAAATATTTTCTACCTAAGCCCTAAAATACCAACAAATTAAACTGTGAATCACGATTTTATATCCCTCATAAATAAAACACTTCCTGAATCAGAAGTAAAACTACTTTTAGATTCAATGCAGCAACCCATATCCACAGCAATTAGAATTAACAGAAACAAAATCAATGAATTGTGTGTTAATTTTTCGCCAATTCCACATTGCAAAGATGGATATATTTTAAAAGAAAGACCACAATTTACTGCCGATCCTGCCATTCATGCTGGTGCATATTATGTGCAAGAATCGAACAGTATGTGGGTGGGCGAAATTGTACGTCATCTCATTCAAAATCAACATAATGGGGCGGTTGTTCTCGATTTATGTGGAGCACCCGGTGGAAAAAGTACGCACATCGCTTCGGTTTTGAGGGATGGTGATTTACTTGTTGCGAACGAAGTCATTCAAGGTCGGAATGCAATTTTATATGAAAACCTAAGCAAATGGGGACGTGCAAACGCCGTAGTGACAAGGGCTGACGCAAAACAATTTGGAAAAAATGCAAATCTTTTCGACATTATTGCATGCGATGCTCCTTGTTCAGGCGAGGGAATGTTTCGAAAAGATCAAACTGCCATTGACGAATGGTCGTTGCAAAATGTGCAGCTTTGTGCAGAGCGTCAGCAACGCATTGTTCACGATGTTTGGAATTCCTTAAAACCGGGAGGTTTTTTGATATACAGCACTTGCACGTTTAACCGTGAAGAGAATGAAGAAAATATTTTTAAATTCTGTAAAGACCTGAATGCCAAAACAATAAGTATTGATTTAGAGGGACATGAAAACCTGTATTCCATTGAAGAAAACATGTACCGTTGTATGCCGCATAGAACTGTTGGTGAAGGGTTTTTCTTTGCGGTTTTGCAGAAGAATGATGATTTATCAGCGTTGGTTGAAAAAGCTGATAGACAATCAGATAGAGATTTTGCTTCCTACAAAAAGAATCAATCGAATAAATTGGGGAATAAGGGCAATCAAATTAAAAACAAATTAGAACTTCCGTTTTCCCTTGAAAATTGGGCTGCATTTACAGGAGCGGAAGGAACATATGCCCTAAGAACTGGTTTTTGGTCTGAAAATAATCCTTTATTAATGAGCGTTTTGCCGAGTGTCGTTCATCCAGGAGTGGGCATTGGTAAGATTTACAATGGCGATTGGAAGGTTGATGCATCGTTTGATTTAAGTTTTTACGACGAGGAACTTTATCCGAGCATTGAAATTGAAATGAAGGATGCCTTCAGATATTACCGTAGAGAGTTTTTAACCATCATTTCCGACAAAAAAGGCATTGTTGGATTGCGTTGGAACGGTTTACACATTGGAACTGCAAATAGTGTTAAAAACGGCCTAAACAATCTGTGGCCTATAAATTGGAGAATTCGCTCAGAATTTGAAGCAAAAACCATTGTAAAATAATACCGCGAAGCGGTTCTATTTTTTCGATTTTCGTGGTTAAAACTCACAGCGTTAAACAGTTGAAAAAACCATGGGCATTAAGGAATGCCTTTCACTGTACAACTGCATGTCCACCTTTATTTTATGTTCATAAAGAACCCTTAGCGCTGGCCCATGTAACGTAAATTTGTATTGTGATAAAACACAACAAATTTGTACTCAACAATGGCCTTCGGGTGGTGCATCAACAAGATTCTTCGGTGAGCAATGTTGTTTTAAATACGCTGTATAACGTTGGCGCTCGCGATGAAGATTCAGAAAGAACAGGCTTTGCGCATCTGTTTGAACATTTAATGTTTGGCGGAAGTTTAAATGTTCCTTCCTTTGATGCAGCCATTGAAAATGCAGGTGGTCAAAACAATGCTTTCACCACAAACGAAATCACAAATTATTATATATCAGTCCCTTTAGAGAATGTAGAAACAGCATTTTGGTTGGAAAGTGACCGAATGTTGGCACTCAATATCAATCCTAAATCGTTATCTGTTCAACAAGGTGTTGTCATTGAAGAATTCAAGCAGCGCTGTTTCAACGCGCCATTTGGGAAACTTTGGCATCATATCCGAGAACTCCTATATACCGAAAGTCCTTATCGCTGGCCAACCATTGGAAAAGAAATTTCACATGTTGAAGATGCCACCCTTTCTGATGTGCAATCGTTTTACAATCAATTCTATATTCCTCAAAATGCCATCGTTTCTGTGGTTGGAGATTTATCTTTAGAGGAAACAAAATCACTCTGTGAAAAATGGTTTGAGCCAATACATAAAACCGGAAACCTCAATGCCAATAAGTATGTGGTCGATGTCCCTCAGTTAGAAAGACGTTTTCTAGAAGCCACTGATTTATCTCCAAATCCAGCGGTATTTCTTGTGTGGAAAGGTCCTTCATACAGCGAAGCAAGAAGTTTGGAACTCGACATTTTTGCAGACTTACTTGGAGGATCGGAAGTTTCTGATTTACAACAAGTTTTGGTCAAAGAAAAGCAAATTTGCAATGCTGCGGAGTGTTTTTATTTGAGAGGATTGAACGAGGGATTGTTCATTTTGTATGGAATTTTAAACGACGAAATTTCACATGAATTGGTTGAAAAAGAATTACTTGAGACCATGAAAAGTTTTATTTCAAAGGGAAATGAAAATCAACATGTTTTCGAAGGAATTAAAAACAAAGCCTACACAAACCTACTTTTCGAACAAATCAATCCTATGAACAGGGCACAAAAGTTGGCCTATTTCGAAAATTTAGGAAACTTAGAAGGAATCAATAGCGAGGCAGAACTCGTTAAAAACTTGAATTTAAACGACATACTCAGCACTGCGAAGAACACATTTCTCACTTCAAACATGTCTGTTATATATTACTCTCCAATACAATGAGCCAAGATTTTAGAAATATAGCCCCCGAAACAAGAACCATTAAGAGCTTTCCTGTTCCTCAAATTAAAGAAAGTTCTATTGCTGAAGGACAAAGACATTTCATTTCACACACAGAATCATTGGGGGTTGTAAAGATTCAACTTTGGTTTCCACATGGAATTTCAGAACAACCGTCTTCATTTGTTGGAAGCGCAGCCTATGAATTATTAACTTCTGGTGGAAATGGAAAAACAGAGAAAGATATCATTGATTACATTGATCACTTGGGAGCTAACCTACAATTAGATTGTGAGTTATATGGTGCTACTGCAACCATTAGTTGTTCAAAAGATTCTGCTATAAAAGTCATGAAATGGATTTATGAAACCATCATTTCTTGCGAGTATCCAGAAAGAGAATTCGAAAATTACAAGTTGATTAAACGCGCAGGGATAGAGAGAAAAATGCAAACTCCTCAATATTGGTCGGGCCGTATGGCAACTGAAAACTATTATGGGAAAAATCATCTCTTGGGAAAACATGGAACTTTGGAAAGCATCGATCAATTGTCGAGAGCCGAAGTGATCGCGTTTCATATGAAACACATTCATCCAGGGAAAAGCATGTTGTTGGTTGCTGGTGATTGTGATGAACAATTGGCAAAAGATTTACTATCAATACATCAGAGTTACTTTCAAGAAAAGTTTGACCTTAAAATTGGAGATGCAAACATTGACAGCAACCGTCAGTTTTCAGATATTTTAAAACACGAACTGCCAAATAGTACGCAGGTTAGTTTACAACTCATAAAACATATTGGTGATTTACCAGAAAATGATTTACATAAATTCACCTTGCTAAACATGGTTTTAGGGGGGTATTTTGGAAGTCGATTGATGCAAGAAATTCGTGAAGAAAAGGGACTCACCTATGGTATTGGCTCCTATTTCAGACCAGCAATGGATGGAAGAACTTGGATTATTAGTGGTGAAATGAACAGCGAAAACGCCCAATTGGCTTTGGATTGTGTATTAGAAATCATGAATCAATTGAGATCACAACCTGTTGAATCAGAAGAACTTGAAAAAGCAAAGCGATATTACAGCGGTCAATTTAGATCCGGTTTCGATGGTCCTTTTTCAGCGGCTTCAAAAATTCAACAAAAAATCATGCGCAACAACTCCGATACCTTCTACGAAACAACCCTAGAACACATTTGGAACATTACACCTGAACAAATCTTAGAGGTTGCACAAAATTATTTAGATCCAAATACGTTTATAAAGGCAATGGCAGGTAAAGTAAACTAAATGAATGGGTTAAAGAAAAATATTGTTGCAATGGTATTCTCAATTGGAATGAGTTTTTCTTTATTCGGTTTAACGAAACCTGTTTATTTAATGAGGGCTTGTTTGGATAAAACAACTGGTTGGGTTACACTCTATTTAAAACCTGAAACAGACCCCTGCAATTCATTCAAATATTACCGCATTTATGGTCGCGATGATATTCTAAATCCATTTCAACTATTAGGTCAAACAACCACACTTAACACAAATACAATAAATTTATTGCTTTCAAACAAGAAAAAATGGGAGATATATATTTCTTCTCATTTTGCTTGCAATGGAATTGACAGTTTTAAATCAAATGCTATCTTCATCGACGATGTTCCACCGTCGTATGTCGAACCAGATAGTGTATCGATTGACATGGTCACACAGAAAGTTATTGGTGGTTGGACCACGCCACCCGATGCCGACATTATGGGTTATAGTTTATTCAGGGTTGATCCTTCCACGGGAAACAACATTCTTATCGATGAACAAAAAGTAATCTTCTATAATTTTACACTGGCTACCTTCAACCCTATTGCCACTGGAAATCGGTTGGCCATTGCAGCATTCGATAGTTGTAAAAACGGTGGACTCATCAGCACCTACCACTCACCCATTCTGCTCAATGTTTCAATTCCTACAAATTACAGATGTATTAAAAAAATAAACATTAACTGGACACCGTATGTTGGATGGAAAACAGATTCAAATTATTTGTATGTCGTTGATATTAATACGAATAAGACAATCAATTGCATTCGATTATCAGGCACAACAACATCATATACGTACACGCTGCCTTACCTCAACACCAGTTTTGCATACTTCGTAAGGTCAAAAAAAATTGGCAGTAAAATCACATCAACATCTAATATTGTGATTGGCAATGTGCCCGATTTTCCCATTCCCGTGACAAAAACAAATATCGACAAAGTCACCGTAGAAAACGCCAATGAAATTCAGATTCACGCAGTATGGTCGGCCTTCGATAGTGCTTGTTTGTATGTCAAAAATCCGGTTTTAAATTGGTCGCTTCTAAAATCGTACAAACCAGGAATCGGTACCGACGTTTACCTCTATAATTTAGCAAACACAAGCACTCAAATCATTGACTATAAATTAATTAGGTTCAATACTTGCGGAAATAAAGCCGACAGCACCACCATCCATCACAATCTTTTATTACAAGAAGGTACTCCTAAAAATCTATTGTGGAATCCATACAATGGATGGCTTAATGAAGGAAAATCTGTAGCTTATAACATCCAAAAATGGAATGGTTCCACGTGGAACACCATTGGAAACACGCCATCCACTTCTTACATTCTCAGTGGTCAAGGATACGGAATTCAACGATACCGCATTGAAGGTATTCCATCTCCCAACCCCAGCAACAAGGCTTGGAGCCATTCAAATGAGATCAATATCGACCTAGGGTTCGATACCTCCGCCAAAGACACAACCCTCATACCCTCGGGATTCAATCCCAGTGGCGTTAATCCCATCTTCAAAATCAGCAATCCCGCCATTTCAGTAGGACAAGCATCGATGCAAATTTACAATCGCTGGGGCGAAATCATCTTTAAAGGAGACGCAATCATCGGCTGGGATGGAACCTACAAAGGAGAAATCTGCTTAACAGGCATCTATATATATGTCATCGAAGCAGAGTTCAGAAACAAAAGAGAAATATACCAAGGAACAATTACGATCATAAACTAATGTCGCACTACATACAATTTCTCGGAAAATCACGATTCATCAATGGCATACAGCGCAAAAGCATCCGCCAAATGCTCGAAAGCATCGCTGAAAACCACGGATATATTATTCAAAACATCTGTTATATCTTCATGTCCGACGAAGAATTACTCGAAATCAATCAGTCACATTTGCAACACTACGATTATACCGACATTATAACCTTCGATTTGTCTGATACTGAAGCAAGTATCGATGGAGAAATCTATATATCTGTGGACCGCATACAAGAAAATGCCAAGAAATTCAATTGTAGCAACGAGGATGAGCTTATTCGTGTCATCTCGCACGGGGTGCTACACCTTATGGGATATAAAGACAAATCAGAAATCGACAGTCAAAAAATACGTGACGCGGAAAACAAATCAATCGAAATTTACCATGGCATATCACAATAAACAAGTGTGCATTTTTAAAATTTTATTAGCCTCTACCCTCTCATTATCTTTGTAAAAACAAAAACGTTTCACGTGAAACAATAACATGAATCAAACATACGACGTCATAGTAGTTGGAGCAGGACATGCTGGTTGCGAAGCCGCTAATGCCGCTGCGAAAATGGGAAGTAAAGTCCTAATCATTACAATGAATATGGAAACCATTGCCAAAATGAGTTGTAATCCGGCCATGGGTGGCGTGGCAAAGGGACAAATTATCCGTGAAATTGACGCACTTGGAGGAATGTCGGGCATCATTACCGATAAAACAATGATACAATTTCGAATGCTCAATAGAAGTAAAGGAATTGCAATGTGGAGCCCTCGAGCCCAAAGCGATAGAATGCGATTCTCTGAAGAATGGCGCTTGGCTCTGGAAGCGAATCTAAATGTCGATTTTTTTCAGGATTCAGTCACCGAAATCACCACACAAAACAATAAAGTTACCGGGGTCATCTGTGGAATGGGAGCAAAATTCAGCTCAAAAACTGTCGTTCTAACCGCTGGTACATTCTTAAATGGTATCATTCATATCGGACGAAAACAATTTGGTGGCGGCAGAATGGCTGAAAAAAGCGCAACCGGCATCACCGCTCAATTAGAATCTCTCGGTTTGATTTCAGGTAGAATGAAAACCGGTACACCTCCAAGGGTCGACGGCAGGTCACTCAACTACACCAAAATGGAAGAACAAGCTGGCGATGAAAATCCTTCAAAATTTTCCTATTCGACTGAAACACTGCCACTTAAAAACCAACGAAGCTGTCATATCACCTACACCAACGATAGGGTACACAATATATTAAGAGAAGGATTTGAAGACAGTCCAATGTACAATGGAAGCATACAAGGCCTTGGGCCAAGATATTGTCCAAGTATAGAAGATAAAATAAATCGTTTTGCGGAAAGAGAAAGACATCAAATTTTTGTAGAGCCCGAAGGTTGGAACACAATTGAAATCTATGTTAACGGTTTTAGCACATCGCTACCCGATGAAATTCAAATTAGGGCCATGCAACAAATACCAGGATTCGAAAATGCCAAAATCTTTAGGCCAGGGTATGCCATTGAATATGACTTTTTTCAACCAACCCAACTTAAAGCAACATTAGAAACGAAAGCAATAGAGAATTTGTTCTTCGCAGGACAAATCAATGGTACCACGGGATATGAAGAAGCAGCGGCTCAAGGACTCATGGCTGGAATAAACGCCCATGCCAAAGCCAATGAAAAAGAGCCACTTGTATTAGGTAGAGATCAAGCATACATAGGTGTGCTCATAGATGACCTCATCAATAAAGGTACCGACGAACCTTATAGGATGTTCACCTCTAGAGCCGAATACAGAATATCTCTTAGACAAGACAATGCAGATGAACGACTTACACCAATCGGAATACAAATTGGGCTTGCAGAATCGCACAGAGTAGAGCGACTCAATAAAATTAATTATGAGGCGTCAACCATCACTCAGCTATTGGCAAAAGAAAGCATCAACATGGCAGAGGGAGAAAAATATCTACCGCAATTAACTTCTGCCATCATAGAAAAGACAAAAGCTCAAAAAATACTCCTCAGGCCCGAGGTTACAATAACAGATATTCAAAAAATACCAACCTTCGAAGGCATTTCTCAATACGAGGAAGAATCAATCCAAAGAGCTGAAATCTATTTAAAATACAGTACATATATAGAAAGAGAGAAAGAACAGGCAGAAAAACTTAACCGATTGGAAAATATAAAAATCCCACAAAATTTCGATTATTCTAAATTGCAATCAATGAGTATGGAGGCTAGAGAAAAATTAAAGAAAATACAACCAGCAACAATTGCACAGGCAAAAAGAATTAGTGGTGTATCTCCATCAGATATTTCTGTATTGTTAATTCACTTCGGGCGATGAAAAAAATACTCATATCCTTTATCATTCTAATTTTTGTCAGATGCGCCAATCCCGTAGGGCCAACAGGAGGCGATAAAGATATAAAACCCCCTATCCTCCAAAAAGTTAAAATCATTGAACTCCAAGGAGAAAGAAACATTACCGTCATCTTCGACGAAAATATAAATATCAAAGGAAGCATTGCTTTAAGCCCTATAACAAACAAAAAAAACATAGAAATAACCAAATATAGAAATACAATTCAATTCAAGGTTCCAAAGACCACCAATGCTTTTTCTTTAAGCGATATGATTACAGATGTAAATGAAAACAATCCTGGAAAGTATCCATTTGTTATATTGGGAGCAGACAGTTTAAAGTATATCCTTCGCTATAAAAGCTCTAATCCCTCAAAAGATAAAATAAAATCATATTCTCTGATTGACAGCTTTTATTATTTTGCAGATAACACGGAAAAAAACATACTCAGTTACGGAGGATTAAAAAAAACAAACCAAAATTTTTATATTTTCAATGACATCAATAACAACGATAAATATGATATACAAGAAGAATACAACATTATTGAATTAAACGACAGTAAACTTTTAGGTTATAGCGATACATTGAAAGATACCAGCACTATTTACTTGTATCCTCCAGTACAAAAGGAAATTAAAAGGTATATCAATCAAAAAGACAGTATAGCCGTATATACGCTAATTCCAAAATATTTCATTGATGCAGAAATACAAAAAGAAAATATATTTATCATTCATCATCACGATACTATGATGATTAGAATAAATGATACAAATTACATTGATCAACAAATAAATTCATCTTTAGGTAATGTTAAAATCATTCAAAGTAAAATTGAAATTTCTGAAAAGGGAGCAATCATACCTAAAATTGGAATATTTGACAAGGACACACTCATAGAATATGAAATTTGCTTAGGACAATTTTATAAAAAAATAGTAAGCAAAGAATTTAAAGTTCCAACGATTCAAGAAATCGAGAACGGAGTTAAAAATACAGCAAGGAATAGAAAAATAAAACAAAGTATCTATAAGTACACTCCATATAACGACATTCTTCAAAATGCAACTATCAAATTCAATACAGAAGGATATAGCCAAAATAAAAGAGATAGTATTTACAAAAGAATTAAAATTAAATTAGGTCTAACCTTAATTAAAATAAAGGAGGATTCTACAAAATCATACAAGATAAAATTCATCAACGATAAAAAAGCTCAATATACATTTACTTTAAATAAAAAAGAAAATAAAATAATTTTAGAAAACGGCATTTACCGTTATATTATATGGGATGACAGTAATCAAAACAATGAAATTGACATATATCAATCAAATAATGGGATCATTTATGAAAGTATATTAGAATATATGAAAGAAACTGTCGTAAATCATAAATTAGACAACACAATTCTTGTTGATTAATGGCAAATAAACACTGAAAAAGTATAGAATAAGAATAGAATAAAGTGCGAAACAAAAAGTACCAAAATATCCAAATTCAATCGTGTGAATTGATACATACCTATCACCTACATTATAGAGATTCAATGTCCAAAAGTATCAATGAAAATGAGAAAATAATGGCAAATGAGAAAGCTACAAAAAACCATTAATTCATTGAAAATAAAGAGATTAATTAAATAATAAAAGAGATTAAAAAAATAAATTTAAGAGTTATCCTCTTATCCACACAGCTATAATATATAATACTTAATATATTTAAATGAAAGGTATTAAATAATACTTTGGGGCTGGGGAAAACCAAATAGAGAAAAATTTACAATCATCAAATGGGAATATTAGATTTGCAAGTATGATTCAGAAAATACAAGAGATAACAACAGAAGTAAACGATTATCAAATCGATAGTCCAGAAGCTTTGGAAACCTATCGCTTAAAATTTTTAAGCCGCAAGGGAAGTATTTCTGAATTGTTTGATGTGTTTAAAGAATTGCCAGGAATTGAAAAAAGGGATATTGGTAAACCTTTGAATATTTTAAAAAGCACAGCTGAAGAAAAATTTAATCTTTGCAAAGAGGAATTTGAAAGTAGTCAAGATTCGTTATCTGGTAAAATCGATACAACTTTACCAGTTTATCAAAATGAGTTTGGTAGTTTTCATCCTCTGAAAATCGTAGAAAACGAATTGGTTGATATTTTTCATTCTTTGGGATTTGATTTGGCTGAGGGACCTGAAATTGAAGATGATCAACATAATTTTGGTGCATTAAATTTTGCAGAAGATCACCCAGCAAGAGACATGCAGGATACTTTTTTCATTGGTGAAAATGTATTAAGAACGCATACAAGCAGCGTGCAAATTAGGGAAATGGAACACAATGAACCTCCTTTCCGCTTGGTAATGCCTGGAAGGGTTTATAGAAACGAAGCTGTGAGTTCGAGAAGTAATTGTTTCTTTCATCAAATTGAGGGACTTTACGTCGATAAAAACGTAACCTTCGCTGATTTAAAACAAACTTTATATTATTTTGTACAGCAGTTTTTTGGTGAGGGAATAAAAATTAGATTTAGATCGAGTTATTTTCCTTTTACAGAACCTAGTGCAGAAATGGATATTTGGGCAGGTATAGAAACTGAAGAAAATAAACGTCTCACAAAGGGTACCGGATGGTTAGAGGTACTTGGTTGTGGAATGGTTCATCCGAATGTGTTAAAAGCCTGTAATATTGATCCTGAGATCTATACTGGTTTCGCATTTGGGATGGGAATTGACAGAATTACCATGTTAAAGTATGGAATTCACGATATTCGTGATTTATTTGTGAATGATACAAGGATGTTGGGGCAATTTAAAGGCTTATAAATTAGATTAGAAAGATTAGAAGGGTTAGAGAGATTAAAGGGAATAAAAAACCCTAAACACTAAACCCTAAATTAAAAAGAACTCTAAACATTAAACTCTAAACCCTAAATCAAATGATATACTTTGCCAGCGATTTTCACTTAGGAATGCCTCAAGGAGAGGTGAGTCGGAATCGTGAGAAAAAGATTTGTGATTGGCTGGATAAAATATCTACTGATGCCACTGAAATTTATTTACTTGGCGATTTGTTTGATTTTTGGTTTGAATATAAAACAGTTGTTCCACGTGGTTATGTTCGTTTTTTAGGAAAACTTGCAGAACTTACTGATAAAGGAATTAAAATTTTCGTTTGCGTGGGAAATCATGATTTGTGGATGCGGTCATATTTGGAAGAAGAATGTGGCGTTGTTATTTTTAAAGATCCCATGATTAAAAAATTTGGCAATAAAACTTTTTATCTTCATCACGGTGATGGTTTGGGACCGGGAGACAATGGTTATAAATTTTTAAAGAAAATTTTTCTCTCTCCAATCAATCAATTTTTGTTTGAAAGGCTACACCCAAATTTTGCATTTAAGTTGGCAACCGGATTTAGCAAGAAAAGCAGATTGGCTCAACCCGAGTGGGAAAAAACGTATCAAGAAGATAATAATGAATACCTTACACAGTATTGTCTGGAAATTTTAAAATCTCAGGCGATAGATTTCTTCATTTTTGGCCATAGACATTTGAAAATCAACATAGAACTTGAAAATTCAAATTTGGCAACTCAAAACGATTCTCGTCAAAAATCGAGATACATCAACCTTGGTGAGTGGTTTTCGGGTGGAGGGTACGTAAAATTTGATGGAACAGATTTAGTGTTCCACGATTTGTAAAAAATTAATTAT
>CAMBFD010000010.1 GCA_945865625.1 Chitinophaga pinensis | reverse complement strand
TGGG
The DNA here is from genome assembly GCA_945865625.1 of Chitinophaga pinensis. Taxonomy (GTDB): domain Bacteria; phylum Bacteroidota; class Bacteroidia; order NS11-12g; family UBA955; genus VMCP01. Next base: position 46,484 of record CAMBFD010000010.1, on the reverse strand, counting down.
AACAATGGTGGACCGGCGACACTAAATTGGTGCATTTTATTGGAAAAGACAACATTGTTTTCCATTGCATTATTTTCCCTGCCATGTTGCATTTAAGAGGCGATAATTATGTGGTTCCAACCGATGTGCCAGCAAATGAGTTTTTGAATTTGGAGGGACAAAAAATTTCAACTTCACGCAATTGGGCCGTTTGGCTCAATGAATATTTGGTTGACTTACCTAACCGTCAAGATGAATTGCGCTATGTATTGACTTCAATTGCCCCAGAAACAAAAGATAGTGAGTTTACTTGGAAAGATTATCAAACCCGTGTAAACAGTGAACTAGTTGGCATATATGGAAATTTCGCCAACCGTGTTTTGGTGCTTATCAATAAATATTACGAAGGGAAAGTGCCAACAAAAACGCACCAATTTAACAGCCAAGAACTTTGCAATCAATACATTGCTCCAATTTCTAAGCTTCTTTCAGAATACAAATTTAGAGATGCTCAATTTGGATTGATGGAATTGGCTCGCTTTGGCAATAAATTTTTGGCAGAAAATGAACCTTGGAAACTCATCAAAACCGATGAAGCTGCTGCCGCAGGTGTTCTCCAATTTGCTTGTGAAATCTTGTTGAATTTGGCAGAATTATCTGAAGTATTCTTGCCAAGAACTTCTGCAAATTTGTTAGGGCAATTAAATATTCATATTTCAGAATCAGATAAAACAGAATTCTGGAAAGGCGAAAAATGGTTACAACTTCCTGAAAACCACCAAATTTCAGAAGTCTCATTGCTGTTCCAAAAAATAGAGGATGATGTAATTGAAGCTCAAATGAGCAAATTACAACAATCACTTGTTGATAATCAAGCGGCTACAACACCGCAAGTAACTGAAGCGAAGGTGGTTGAAACCAAAGGAGAAATCCAATATGAAGATTTTGCGAAACTAGATTTGCGCGTTGCAAAGGTGCTAACCTGCGAAAAAGTTGAAAAGGCCGACAAACTGCTAAAATTAACATTAGAAGTTGGAACCGAAATTAAAACTGTGGTTTCTGGCATTGCGTTGCATTTTACCCCAGAGGAAGTCCTTGGTAAAACTGTTCTCTACTTATCAAACTTAGCTCCACGAAAAATGCGTGGAATTGAAAGTCAAGGAATGATTTTAATGGCTGAAAATAGCGATGGCAAATTATATTTCATGCAACCTTCAGGTGATGTAGATAGTGGAAGCGGCGTGAGTTAATTCCCCAACCCTCTTAAATATTCATCTACCTTTTCCTTGTAATAAGGATTCATATTCGCTGGAGACCTTCTAAGAAGTTCCTTTTCCTGCATTTTTTGTTTGTTGCGCTCAATAATTTCCATTGGAATACTTGAAGGCATTTGTTCACCGCGATTTGATTTTCGTTGTTCTTCATCGCCTTGCTTCATTTGAGCCTTTTCATGCTCTAATAAACGTGTAAGAATATCTTTATGTCGTTGCAATGTTTTTGGATCTAATTTTCCATTTACAAGATCTTTTTCTTGTTGCTCCATCATTTTTTCAGCTTCGGCAAGTTTTTGAGCATCGGCAACATTCCCTTCTTTTAAGGCACCTTTCTTCAATTCGGCAATTTGACGTCGCAATGCCTCTTGCATTAACGCCATCTGAGCCAATTCCTTACTTAATTCTCTACTTCCGCCTTCTTTACCTTCCCCACTTTTATTTCCACTTTTACCGTCTTTTCCATCCTTGCCATCACCAGATTGAGGATTCCCTTGTCCTTCTTTCTTACCCCCCTGTCCTTTTCCTTTTCCTTCAGATTGCATTTTTTGCAACATTTCTCCCAACTCCTTTTGTCCTTCCGACAATTTTCCACCTTTTTTTGGCTTCCCTTTCCCCGATTGACCTGAACTATTTGGGTTGTTACAACTTTTATTGCTGTTAGATTTTGATTTTTTCTGAGACGACATTTTCTGGTTCATTTCCTTTAAACTCTCCATCAACATTACAGAGAGATTGTTATACCCCGTCATCACATATTGTTCATGCATGGCAGATCGTTGAATATTTCTAACCTTTAAATTGTCTAATGCAATGGCTATATTGTCGTTAACGCGACCAATTTCTTTGGTCACCAAACTAGAAATCATGGGTTGTCGTTTTGCAAGTGCCATGAGGCTATCTTCAATTGAACTTGAAAGTTCTTTGAGGGATATTTGAGCCTTATTCAAAGTTAAAAGCCTTGGATTGTCTTCTTTGAGGGTTTTCAATTCAGTAAAAACTTTCTCTTGACGGTGAGAAATATCAATCAAATTTTCAAGTAGTGCCCTCAGCATATCATGGTCTTCAGCCAAACGTTTTTCTTCCTCCTTTTCGAGGCTTTCTTCCATTTTTTCTTTGGCTTCTTTCATTTTTTGAGCCGCAGATTTTTCTTTTTTAGCAGCCTCTTTCTCCTTGCCTTTTTGCAAATCCTTTTCGGCATTTTCTGACTCCGATTTAGCCTCCTGCTGTTCTTTTTGACCCAAATCCAATTTCATTGGATTTTCCAATGCTTTATTCTGCTTTTCTATTTGCTCAGTTTGTTTTTCAATTTCAGCTAACTTTTGATTTTGAGCTTCTAATTCTTTTAATAGTTCTTCCTTTTGACCATCTCCACTTTTTTCAGTTTTCTTGGCCAATTCCTCTTCCTTTTTAGCCCATTCACCCATTTGTTTTGCTTGATCCTTAACAGCTTCTTCTAATTGAAGCTCTTTCAATTGTTCCATCAACTTCTCCATTTCTTTTTCGTTTTCACGTTGGAGTTTATCAATAGACTTCATTTTATTCTCAAGCTGCTCTTTGGGTGCGTTTTTGTCTAACAACTCTTTCAGCTGATCGAGAAGTTTCTGTAAATCAGGATTTTGAAGTTGTTTGAGTTCTTTTTCAATTTTGTCGCGGCGTTGTTCCAATTCCGGATCATTGAGTTTTAACTCTTTTTGTTCACGATCAATTTTCTTTTGCTGTTCGTAAATCTTTTTCATCTCCTTAATCTGTTGCTCTTGCTTTTCAATCCAGTTTTGAATTTTCGATTGATTGTCGAAATTTAATTTTGAACTTTTCTGAAACTCTTCTTGTAATTTTTTAGATTCATCTAAAATTTTCTTCGAAGATTGCTGACTTTGCATCATTTTATCTTGAAGATTTTGTTTGTTTTTAACAGTTTCTTGTCGGTATGCATCTACAGATTTTTTAACAATCCGTTGAACAGCAGTTTTACCCGCTTTTGAACCATGCAATCCATCATTGTCATACGCAACAAAATAATATTCTAGAATTTGCTGAGGTTTCATACCCAGCAATTCGGTATTCACCATGTGAACAATTTCAATGTTTTTGGAATGATTGATTTTGAGTGAAATACTTCTCCATGCCGCTTTTAAATCTTGTTCACCATTTAAAATACGATACATAAATTGTGCACCAACTATGCCATAATCATCTGTAGCGGAGCCACTGAAATACCACAGATTTTCGTAGCTGCTGTCTTGCTGTGTTTCAACATTTAGATCTGGGTAAGCATCAGGAATTGGTTCTACAATTGTTTGAAAGGTGTCTTTCAATGTAAGCACATTCCCTTTCAGAAATGCCTTGATTTTGTCGTATCGATTTGCAACAGTTGTAAGCTTAATTTCTTTTGAATTTGCGGCAAAAGATTTCCAAGAATTGTTTTGCAAAAAACGCAACTCGGTGGCATCGTCAACGTGAATGATCCAGCTAAGTCGGCTACCTTCAGGGACTTTAATGATGTCGTAAGGACTTACATTCTCTTGCGGAATTTGAGTATACTCAGGGTATGTAACTGTGAGTGACACATTTTTCCATTTTGGAAGTTTATTCACTTGCAATTGAAAATCTTCGCTTTCGAATCCAGCGCTTAAAAAGGCGAAAGGAGATGAAGTTTTAACTTGATTTAAAACATAAGAATATACTTGATTGCCTTCATTTTTCATCTGGATTTTTTGTCCTTCAAAAAGCAAGAAGGCTGATGTAGGCAGTTGATTTCCTGTAATTTTGAGTTTCAGTTCAACAGTTTCGTTTTCTGCGATATTTAAATTTTGATTGAGCAAGCGGAAATTAAAAGGTGCTTTTTTGACAAACTTTTCACTAAAATTCCACCATCGGTAAGAGGCTGCTTTCATTTTTGGGGCTTCATAAAGACCCCAAGCGATTAGAATAAACAACAAGGCTGAAAATCGCAAAGTTTGTTTTTTAAATCGCTGCCAATCTAAAGCCATGGAAAATGAGAATTTCGTCAAATTGGCCGTTTTCTGTTCAATGCTTTTCAAAACCAACTCGTTGGTATGTTTGTCGTTCATAGACTCCAATTGCAACAAATTCAATAATTTATCTTGAATTTCTGAAAAGTGAGTTCCAATAATTTGAGCCGCTTGTTCTTGGCTCATTCTTTTGCCCCAACCAAAATATTTGATGAGAGGATTAACAGTTTGCGTGAATAAAAGCGTAGCAAAAGCAATCCACCAACCAATAAAAATAAACGTTCTGGGAGTTTTATCGAGCCAAAAATAATATTCGGTATAATTGATTACAAAAAAGATAACTATTAATTGAAGCGAGGTTGCCAATAAACCAAAAACGACCTTTTGCAAATAAAATTTGCGAATAAATTCGGTAAGTTTTTGTTTGATATGGCTGGATTCTGCTTGCATTCAGTTGGGCTAATTACAAAAATATAGAAATTTAAGAAATGTAGTGTACAAAGCGACGAAAATCAACAAATCGTCGTTCACTTAACTAGGTACGCACAAACGATCTAGCATAATTGCGGTGGCAACCCCGGCGTTAAGTGATTCAGCTTCGCCAATTTTTGGGATAGTTATAAATGTGGTCACCACTTCGTTCAAATGTTCACGAATGCCATGTGATTCGCTACCAATCAATAGTACGGTTGGTTCCTCTAATTTAAGTTTGTAGATAGACGTCCCTGCTAAAAATGCACCAAAAACTTTTTTGCCTTTTAATGTTTCTAGCAAATCGGTATAAATGCAATCAACCCTGGTAAAAGAGCCCATTGTTGCAGCCAAACATTTATTGTTGTAAACATCTACACAATCTGTAGACATCAGAATTTGATTGATACCGTACCAATCGGCAATTCGAATGATTGTACCCATGTTTCCTGGATCGGAAATTCCATCAAGTGCAAGCGTAAGTGTTTGATTGTGATTCCATTGAGGCTCTTTAGGAATTTCCACCACCGCAATGATACCGGGAGGGGTATCGTATTGCGATAATTTTAAATTATCGGGATCGGAAATAATATCGCAGTCATATTCGGGATTATAGCGATCGATGTACCACTTTGTGGCCAATATTTTGACTACCTTGAGCCGACTGTGGAATACTTCATGGACTGCTTTTCGACCTTCTACGGTGAATTGGCCATATTTTTGCCTAAACTTTGGCATGCGCAATGAAGCAAATTGTTTGAGTTCAGCTTGAGATGTCATATAATTATACCCGCAAATATCTATCTTTTAGTGGCAAACTGATACTTTGTATGCTTCTTTCGGTGGGATTTTTTGCTTGCGGTGTAAAAAAGACGATCCCCCAAAACAAGCATTTGCTAAAGAAAAACATTTTAGTGGTACAAGGAAATTCAAAAAACCTTGGCGATTTAACGGCGCAAATATTGCATAGAAACAACAAAAGGGTATTGTTCAATAAGCTTCCGATATTTTTATGGCTATATGCATTGGGAACAGATGAAAAAAACCCTGAGTTGTCTGATTCTGTTGCATGGAGAAGAAAATTGAGGAATGAAATGGGCGAACCACCGGTATTATTTGACGAACAATTGGCGAAAATATCGGCAGAAAATATAAAAAACTATTTAATTAACAATGGTTATTTTGATGCCGATGTTAAACATTCGGTTAAGTTTAGCAATCGAAAAGCAAAGGTCACATACACAGCAATTCCGGGAAAACCTTACCGAATAAATTCTCTCTATAAGCAACCTGTTGATAGCGCACACAAGCTTTATTTAGACTCATTTGTAAGGTCTTCAGATAAATTTCGACTTTGGTGGCCTTGCAACCTTAACTATTTAAATGAAGCCAAAGATCAACTCTCTTCAAAGTTCAGGGATGTCGGTTTTTATACCATTTCAAAAGATTTTATTCGCTATGAAATTGATACATTAAACGACAAAAAAGAAGCTGCAATTTTTGTGATACTCGATAATTTACCAGGCAATGAGAAACACAAAAAATATCATTTTGGTGGCATTAAAATTAACATCAACACAAGTGAAGAATTTTTAGGAAACAAATATCCAAGTATAGTATTCCAAAAGGGTATACGCATGAATATGAACCATTATCCACTTGATCCAGATATTTTAAATAAGCTTATTTTAATAGACTCTGGTGATGTATTCAATCAAACACAACTCACCAAAACTTATAGGGCTTTGATTGATTTAGGGCTGTTTGTATTTGTTGATTTTAAACAAGATTTAGATTATAAAAATTCTCTTATATTACTCACAATTAATTTAAAAACATCGCCAAGAATGGGCTATACCATCGAACCACAGTTGCTATATTCACCGCAAGGAAGTTCGGGATTAAACCTACAAACAAGTAGCCAAAGGAGTTTTGGATTGGCTGGAATTTTATCGTTCATCAATAAAAACACCAATGGCAATGGCGAGTTATTTAAATTAAGTAGCATTACATCATTTGAGGCCATTTATAAACGCGGTAATTTTGGCAATTTCTTCACGGGGTTGCAACAAGGATTGGTGGCAACATTAACAGTTCCCAACTTTAAATTTTTTGATAAACTGGATGCCGAAAGAAAATATGAGAAAAAGAACACCGTATTTTCACTGAGTTATCAATTCGAAAGCAATCCAAATTTCACTCGAAGTTCTTTGCCGGCATCGGTATCCCTTCAATTTATCAAACCAAATTTCAGTTGGTATTATACCCCGGTTGAAATTAGTTTTAACCGAAATATTATTGACCCGGTGTTTTTTCCCCAATTGCCGTTATTAGATCAAGATTTTGTTCGACGTGTATTTACGGATCAAATTATTACAGCATCAAAACTTGGATTTGTATATTCAAACAATCAAAATAAACCCGGGGAATCGAGTATTTTTGCCAGAATGGGATTTGAAACCAGCGGAAATGTTCATCGTTGGTACAGACAACTTACAGAAAAAAACTTTGTTTCCGATAGCAGTTACAAATTGTTTGGCGTGAATTACTTCCAGTATGCAAAAATTGAAGCGGAGTTTCGTTTTAAACAAAATATTGATGTACTTAACAGTGTGGCATTTAGGGTGAATGCAGGACTAGCCATTCCATTTGGGAATAGCAGTATTGTTCCTTACGATAAGCGATATTTTATTGGGGGAAGTAACAGTTTGAGGGCTTGGCAACCTCGTCGTTTAGGCCCAGGAAATACTCCTACAAGTTCACAGTCATTGCTCGACAAATCGGGAGAAATTTTGCTAGAAACAAATATAGAATACCGATTTACAATCATCAAAAAATTCATTGAAAGTGCCATCTTTTTAGACGCTGGAAATATCTGGAATTTGAATAAATTATCGGTGATAAACCCAGATAATGGAATTTTAAACAAGGAAACATTTGTGAGTGAAATTGCATTAAACACTGGAATTGGGTTGCGTTTCGATTTAAGTATTTTCCTTTTCAGAATCGATTGGGGAATTCCTTTGAGGGATCCAAGTAAGGGGGTGAATCAGCGTTGGGTTGTATCTGAAAACATTAGCAATGGAACTTTTGGTAACTTTTTGGTGAACCAAACTGCCATAGCCATTGGCATTGGATATCCATTCTAAATTCAGCCAAGCACCAAAATCGGCACGATTTTTGCTCAAAATTAGGCAATGAAATTAAGAGTCTTTACATCAATTGCGTTGATTTTCACTTTTATTGGTTGTGGAAATTGGTCTAAAGATTTGAATATTTTTCCAGTTTCTAAAGATGCAGAACTTGGACAACAAGTTGCTCAAAATATTGATTCCACCAATCAAGCAATCATTCTAGACCCAATTAAATACGCTAAAGCATATCAGTACTTAAATGGCATTAGAGACAGTATTTTATTCAACAATAGTCTTACGCATGCGAAGGATTTTGAATGGAGAATTAGAATCATTAAAGACGATACCACACAGAATGCGTTTTGTACACCCGGTGGTTACATTTATGTTTACACGGGATTAATTAAATATCTAGAAAGCGAAGACCAATTGGCTGGGGTTATGGGACATGAAATTGCACATGCTGAAAAAAGGCATAGCACCGATGCCTTAACAAGAAGTTTAGGAGCTGAAATTTTAATGAACTTGGTATTTGGTCAGGGGAAAGGTCAATTGGCTAGAATTGCAACTGGGGTTGTAGAATTAAATTATGGCCGAGATGCTGAAACAGAAGCCGACAATTGCAGCGTTGAATGGTTGTATCATACTTCATACAATCCAGCTGGAGCCGCTGGCTTTTTTGAAAAAATCGAAAGGCAAGGTAAAGGACCAGGAATTCCTGAGTTTCTAAGCACGCACCCCAATCCCGACAACCGCATTACCAACTTAAAAAAGAAGTGGCAAGAGTTGGGCGGAAAACCAGGAAAAACATTTATTGAACGGTACCAAGAATTTCAAAAATGGGTCAATTAAAACCATTGCTAATTGGTTTTATTTTCATTTTTGGATTTACGTGTTTAAAGGCACAAACCGAAGAACTAGATAGCGTAATTGAAGGAGAATTGGAATTTTTTCCAGAACCAAGTGTTGGGCCTAGTTTTGAAGGTGTTGCTGAAGTCAATTTTTTACTGGTTGAAGCTCGTAAACACCTGGCTACACCTTATCGCTCTGGAGGCAAATCTCCTGGAGGGTTTGATTGTAGTGGTTTTGTAAGGCATTGCTATTCATCTACACTCGGCATTAAAACGCCTGCCAGTTCTTTTGAATATAATAAATATGGCTTCGCTGTTAGCGTTGAAGACTGCAGGCCAGGGGATGTTATTTGTTTTAAAGGTGGCAGAAAAAGCAGCCGTAGAATTGGCCATGTTGGTATCATTACTGAGATTAGTAATGGCGACATATATTTCATTCATTCTGCGAACAGAGGAGGCATTCGATATGATCAACTAAATGCCCCCTATTATAAAAGTCGCTTTGTCGGAATAAAAAGAATTATTCCTTAATTTCTTTTTTGGTTTTCGGTGCTTTAATTGCCTTGGCCGCGCCAATTGTTAACTCTTCATTTCCTGACGTATAATCAACTTTTAACTCCTCGCCTTCTTTAAGAAGACCTTGTAGTACTTTTTCAGCCAACGGCTCTTCAAGATACTTTTGCAAAGCTCTTTGTAAAGGTCTTGCCCCGAATTCTGGATCAAAACCTTTTTCGGCTAGAAATTCTTTAGCAGAATCAGTCAGTGTAATTTGATAACCAATTTCTTCAATACGACGAAGCATTTTCAACATCCTCACTTCAAGAATTTTGATGATATTTTCTTTATCAAGAGAATTAAACACAATTACATCATCAATTCTATTTAAAAACTCAGGAGAGAAGAATTTCTTCAATTGAGCTTCAATGACTTGTTTAGAATCCTTTTCGCGATTCACTTCTTTTGTATTTGTACCAAAACCAACCCCAGTTCCAAACTCTTTCAATTGTCGTGAACCAATATTAGAAGTCATAATAATTACGGTATTTCTAAAATCAATCTTTCTACCAGCAGAATCGGTCATTTGTCCCTCATCAAGTGCTTGCAGCAATAAATTAAACACATCAGGATGGGCTTTTTCAACTTCATCAAATAAAATGACACTATAAGGTTTTCTGCGAACTTTTTCGGTTAGCATACCGCCTTCTTCATAGCCTACATAACCTGGAGGAGCTCCAACCAAGCGACTCACCGCAAACTTCTCCATAAATTCGCTCATATCAATGCGAATTAAGGCATCGTCTGAGTCGAATAGGAATTCCGACAATGCTTTTGCTAGCTCGGTTTTACCTACACCTGTAGGTCCTAGGAAAATGAAGGATCCTATTGGCCTATTTGGCTCCTTAAATCCAGCACGGGTTCTTTGGATGGTTTTAGCCAATTTAGAAACTGCTTTCTCTTGACCAATCACTCTATTTTGGAGCGTTTCTGACATTTTCAACAAACGCTTACTTTCATCTTCTGCCATCCGTTTCACTGGAATTCCAGTGATCATGCTAATTACGGCAGCAATATCGTCTTCGGTCACTGAGTATTTATTCTCACGACTTTGATTTTCCCATTGGGCTTTAGCTATTTCAAGATCTTCAAGTAGTTTCTTTTCATTATCTCTTAATTTGGCAGCTTCCTCAAAATTTTGACTTTTAACAACCTTATTTTTTTCGAGTTTTATATCTTCTATTTTAGTTTCTAAATCTAAAATCTCTAATGGAACATGAATGTTGGATATGTGAACTCTTGCACCAGATTCATCTAAAATATCGATGGCTTTATCTGGTAAATGCCTATCGCTCATATACCTTACACTTAAGTCTACGCAAGCTTTAATTGCCTCAGGTGTATAAACAACACCGTGATGCTCTTCATATTTATCTTTGATATTATGAAGAATTTCGACTGTTTCTGCCGGGGAAGCTGGCTCGATTAAAACCATTTGAAAACGACGTTCAAGCGCACCATCTTTTTCAATATATTGACGATATTCATCGAGGGTAGTTGCGCCAACACATTGAATTTCACCGCGTGCCAAAGCAGGCTTAAACATATTGGAAGCATCTAAAGATCCTGATGCTCCACCTGCACCAACAATGGTATGAATTTCATCAATAAATAGGATTACATCTTCGGCTTTTTCTAGTTCCATCATTAGTGCCTTCATTCTTTCTTCAAACTGACCACGGTATTTTGTACCTGCAACCATGCTCGCAAGATCTAAACTCACAACACGTTTATTGAAAAGAACACGACTTACTTTTCTTTGAATAATTCGAAGAGCCAAACCTTCTGCGATGGCTGTTTTACCAACCCCAGGTTCACCAATTAAAACGGGATTATTCTTTTTCCTTCTTGATAGAATTTGACTGACTCTTTCAATTTCTTTTTCACGACCAACAATAGGATCCAATGTCCCGTCTTCAGCAGCTTTCGTTAAATCTCTACCAAAATTATCCAGAACTGGCGTTTTAGACTTAACTTTAGATTTCGCAATTTGTTGGGCTTTTTGATCTTCGCGATAATAGTCTTCGGGAGTTTCTCCTTCCTCGCTTGGCAATTCACTTTTAAAATGATCAACCCCTTCTTCCAATGAAGCTTTAAATACATCGTAGGTGACACCAAATTGATTTAAAACTTTGGAGGCTACGTTGTCTTCATCCCTCAAAATTGAGAGCAACAAATGTTCAGTTCCTATTAAATCCGTTTTGAAAATCTTAGCCTCTAAATAGGTAATTTTCAATGCTTTTTCGGCTTGTTTAGTAAGCGGAATATTGCCTAAATTGGTTGTTTTTGATGCTGTACCACGGATGGCATCTTCAATGCTTTTTTTCAATCGCAGCGAATCGATATCAAGCATTTTAATGGTTTGAATGGCCTTGCCCTCGCCCTCTCTAATAATGCCTAGAAGTAAATGTTCGCAACCAATATAATCATGACCTAATCGAATGGCCTCTTCTCTACTGAATTGGATAACTTCTTTAACCCTTGGTGAAAATTTTGCTTCCATAAAATGATTCTCAAATATAAAATGTATTTCTACTTAAAAAATGACTACAAACAAACAATCTTGTATAGTGTATGTTTTGTTGGAATAAACACAATCTATACCAATTTTCTGAAACTTGTAAAGTTCTGACAAAGTGACCAATACAAACCACATTTGTCAGTTATTCACCTTTTCCGCACTTTTAAATGTGAACAATTATTTTCATGCCCAATAGAACCAAAATACTACTTTTTTTTCTATTTTTGAAAGTCCATGGAAAATACAACCCAAGACAAAAAGCGTAAATCAAAAGTTGTGAATGAACTATTTGGTGATGTATTAGGGCGCGTACCGCCAAATTCAAAAGAACTTGAAGAAGCCGTTCTTGGTGCCATGATGTTGGAAAGAGAAAAAGTGCATCAAGTGATTGATATTTTAAGTGAAAAACACTTTTACCAGCCCCAAAATCAAGAGATTTTTAAAGTTATTCGCGATATGTACTTGTCGGCTGATTCTGCTATTGACCTGCTTACTGTATCCAATGCCCTTAAAAACCAAGGTAAACTAGAATTTGTTGGCGGCCCGTTCTATCTTGCCCAACTGACTAACCGCGTTTCTAGCGCCGCAAATATTGAATTCCACGCCAGAATTTTAACTCAAAAATTCATCCAACGTGAACTCATTTCTGTTGCAGGGGAAGTGGCATACGACGCTTATGACGATTCAAAAGACGCATTTGAACTTCTCGATCAATCGGAAGCAAAATTATATGAAATTAAAAATGCAGGATTAAAACGCAACTTCCAAGAAATTAGCGTTTTAATTAATAATTCACTCAAAGAAATAGAAAATCGTATGTCGTCTGAAAATGACGGTATAACGGGTGTGGCTTCAGGGTTTTCGGATATCGATAGAATCAATGGTGGTTGGCAACCTTCCGATTTGGTGATTCTAGCCGCTCGTCCTGCAATGGGTAAAACAGCCTTTGCATTGAGCTTAGTTCGCAATGCTGCCGTGGACCATAAAAAAAGTGTCATGATGTTCTCTCTCGAAATGGCCGATATTCAGCTGGTAAATCGTTTAATTAGCGGCGAATCGGAAGTCCCTGGTGATAAAATCAAAAAGAGTGATTTAACACCGGAAGAATGGGAGCGCTTGCACCAAAAAACAGTGGCTTTGGGCGCTGCTAAAATTTTCATTGACGATACACCACAATTGAGCATTTTCGATTTAAATGCAAAATGCAGAAGGGTGCATTCTCAACAAGGACTTGATTTAGTGGTTGTCGATTACTTACAGCTGTTACGTCATGAAGCCAAAGGTGTTGGCGGAAATCGCGAACAAGAAATTGCATTTATCTCTCGCTCTTTGAAAGGACTTGCAAAAGAATTAAGTGTACCCGTAATTGCTTTGGCTCAATTAAGTCGTGAAGTAGAAAAACGCGCAAATAAACGCCCTCAACTTTCCGATCTTCGTGAATCTGGATCAATTGAACAAGATGCAGATATGGTTATGTTTTTATATCGTGAAGAATATTATGCGAGTATGGGAATGGATTCAAATGAAGGTGGCGGCGGACATAAAGGTCATGGCGGTCATGAATCACAACACAATGATCACGGGATCAAAGGTTTAACAGAGGTCATTATTGCAAAAAATAGACATGGGTCTGTAGGTTCAGCGTTTACAAAATTCGTGGGGGAATATTCTAAATTCGTAGATTTATCGCCTTATGAACGTTCAGCAATGAATACCAAATCTGAATATGGAGGTGGAGGTGGTGCGCCTTCAACATATACAGCAACCATGCCTTCTAAGTTAAACGATGACAATGCATTTTACAACGACAACCCCGTTTCTCCATTTGAAGGTGGGAAGAGCAATCCAAATTGGGGGGCTGGTTTCAACCCAAATATTAAAGAAGATTAATCAAAATAAGAAAAGTATTAAAAACAAAAAGGTGAGCATGCTCACCTTTTTGTTTTTAATTAATGCAAAAGATTACTGTTTATCTTTTGGAAGTTTCACGGCAATTATTTTCTCTTGGCCAGAGGCAGTTTTACCTTCTATCACAATGCTCCCTTTCATTGTTTTTAACACAGAAACCGCACCTTGTGCAGAGTAAACTGGTTCATTGTTGATCATCGTAATGACAAATCCTTCAGGAACTCCTGCATTTTTAAATGCTCCAGAACCAATAGAGGATACTTTTACTCCAGTTTTAATATCAAGTTTTGTTCTTTCTTCGCGAGAGGTATTGTCTAATTTCATACCCAAAAATTCTGAACTAGAAGTTTTAGCAGCAGGTTCAATTTTAGCGGTACCATTCTCTCCGAGCAATGTTGCTTGAAGTTCTTTTTCAGAATTACCTCTTCTTAAAGTAATTTTAATTACGTCACCAGGTTTGTATTTGCCAACTTTTTCTTGAAGTCGACTTGAACTGTTCACTTCATCCCCATCAATTTTAAGAATGACATCCCCTTTTTCAATACCCGCTTTCTCGGCTGCACCTTTTTCCAGTACTTCGGCAACGTAAACACCTTTAAGGTCTTTCAAATTCTTTTCATCCATTAAGTTTTGATTGATTTCTTGAATAGAAACTCCCAACAATGCGCGTTGAACTTTTCCATATTTCATTAAATCGTTCACTACTTTTTTCATTAAGTTCACAGGTATGGCAAACCCATAACCCGCGTAAGACCCGGTTTCAGACGCAATGGCAGTATTAATTCCCACCAATTCTCCTGCAACATTCACTAAGGCCCCCCCAGAGTTGCCAGGATTGATTGCAGCATCGGTTTGAATGAAATTCTCTATTGCATATTTATTCCCCTTAGAACGCAATAAATCAATATTTCTACCCATCGCACTTACAATACCGAGGGTTACTGTACTTGTTAGATTGAAAGGATTTCCCACAGCAACAACCCACTGCCCCACTTTTACATCATCGCTATTTCCAAGTTTCAAAAAAGACAAATTGCCTTCTGCCACTCTTAACAACGCCAAATCAGTATTCTTGTCTGTACCCACCAATTCTGCCATATAAGTGCGTTTGTCATTCATAACAACTTCAATTTTGGTTGCACCTTCAACAACGTGATTGTTGGTTACAATGTAACCGTCATCAGAAATAATGACCCCTGAACCAGAAGCTTGCTTGGGACCCTGATTGTCGAAACGAAAATTTGGACCTTGGAAGAATTCAAATGGATCAACCGGCATTTCTCTTTGTCCACCTTCTGGAGCAGTATTTCCTTGAATGGTGGTTTTTATGTGCACAACTGCAGGGTTTGCAATTTCAGAAACACCGGTAAAATCGAAGGCCGGTATTGTATTTAAACTGGCATATCGAGCAAGTTGTGAGGAAGCACTTTGCTTTTGGTCGATATCAAAAGCCCCTCCTCTGCTTTTAGCAACAACTAAAAAGCCCATTAAACTTACTGTACCACCGAGTAATCCAGCTAAAAAGAATGTTAAAATCTTGTGTTTTTGAAAATACTGTTTCATATTTTTATATTTTTTGAAAATTTGTTTGCAATATCAACGCAAAAATCGTGATTGTGCTTTAATTTGCATAGAAATTCATTTACCTTTTTCGACAAAAGGGTATTCATAGTCCGTGAAATGCAAGTAACCAACAATTCAACTGAATTAATTCTGTATCGCTTAAAACAAAGTGACAGAGATGTGTTGGTAGAGCTATATAAAGAAAACGAGGCTATGATATTAAAGTATATACGTGAACAAAATGGCAGAACTGAAGATGCCGAAGATCTTTTGCAAGAAGCATTGATTGTGCTTTGGAAAAATGCAAAAAATCCTGATTTCACACTTACAGCCAAGCCTTCAACTTATATTTATGCCATTGTGAAAAATCTATGGCTTAAACAAGTCGATAAAAACAAACGTATATCCCCCCAAGAAAACATAAACCCTCAATTACATTCAACTTCGCAAGACACAGATTCAAAAATGGATCTTGCAATCGTAAGAAAAATGCTCAATCAAATGGGCGAAACATGCCGTCAAGTATTGCTCATGTTTTATTACGACGGATTTGACATGCAAACCATTGCGAAAGCAAATAATTTTTCAAATGCAGATGTTGCAAAATCTAAAAAACATCAATGTTTGAAAGAGTTAGAAAAACAAGTCAAAGCCCAATTTAGTTCCACCGATTTTTTCAGATAAATCATGAATATTGAAGATCCACGCATACAGCTGTATATCGACAATGAAATGTCTGAGTTCGAAAAATTTGAATTTGAGAAGGAAATGGTTTCTTTCCCTGAGATTCAAGCATATATTAATTTTAAGAAATTTATCATTGAGGGAATTCAATCTGAGGGAGATGAAGAACTAAAGGAATACATCAGAACGAGAGTTCAAGACGAAGGTTCAGAGAATCAAACCAATTTATGGCTCTACGCTGTGGCTACCGTAACTGTGGTTTTGGTTTCCTATTTCTTTATCATTCAATATATTAAAACTGGAAGCATTCAGGAAGCATCAAAAGTACTTGTTTTGAATGAACCAAGTTTACAGAAAGAGAAATACAAAACAAACAAGCCATCTTACGTGCCAAATTCTTTGCAATTTGATTCAAGCATTGCCGTTTATGACTCAACATCAAATGTTATAGCAATGAGTGAAAATGATGCAATCGACCTTGATGTTCCGGAAAAAGGTGAAGCAATGTCACCTGAAGCTCCAGGCGTGGCATACCAATGGGATTTTGGTGATTCCCGGAAAGATTTGAATCTCAATAAAGAAGACAATTTTGTTCATCAATCGAATTTGGTTCCAATCAAACTGGCGATGAATACAATGACAGAACGCGCTGACCAAGAAGGAAAAATGCCTGCCGCAATGGAAAAAACGAGTCGAAATGTAGACTTAAAAAGCAAAAAGGAAACTTCATTTAGAGATAAATCTGCTCCAGCTCAAGACACTGTAGCACTTTCGAATAATCACAATACTGAAATTAAAAAGACTACTCAAATTCGGAAATTTTCTTTGTACTTCATACAAAATACTTCCGATAAACCAACGTTGGAAGTGGCTTACAAAGATGGCAATGCCATTTTGAAATTATTGAATTTAGACAGTGAAAATCCTTTGATATATTTAATTAACGACAAATATTACCTTGAATTAGGCACAAAAATGATCTATTTGATCCCTCAAAATAATACAAAACTGATTCTACCAAAACCAATTACAGATAAGGCTTTAATAAAGGCAATTCAAAATTAATGACAATTCCATTTGTAAAATTTCAAGGCACTGGTAACGACTTTATTTTAATCGACGGAAGAAATAAAGATTATTCAAATATCCCAGTAAAATTAATGTGCGACAGACATTTCGGCATAGGAGCTGATGGACTGATGATTCTTCAAAACAAGGAAGGATATGACTTTGAAATGGTTTATTACAATTCCGATGGAAATTTAAGCAGTATGTGTGGCAATGGAGGCCGTTGCATTGCATTTTGGGCGCATAAATTGGGTATTTCTAAGCATAAAAAACTGCATTTTTGGGCACCAGATGGGGCGCATGAAGCAGAAGTCAATGACAATACTGTTTCATTAAAAATGAACCCTGTAAACTCTTGGAAAATGATTGACAATCGAACAATTGAACTCAATACAGGGTCTCCACATTATGTTTCTTTTAGATTTGACAACATTGATGAATTAAACATAATTGAATGGGCTAAAAACATTCGATTTCATGAACCATACACTCAAGAAGGCATCAATGTAAATGTAGCAAGTATTTTAGGTGAGAACCACTTAAAAATGCGCACGTATGAAAGGGGTGTAGAAGACGAAACCTTGAGTTGTGGAACAGGTGTAACAGCGGCTGTTTTGGCTTCTGTTATTTTGAAGGACAATTTAGAGGGAATTTATATTCAAGAAGGCAATAACGAAATCAAAATGTTAACCAAAGGAGGAAGCCTTAGTATTTCTTTTGAAAAAACAGTTGAAGGATTTGACAATATTTGGTTAATTGGCCCTGCAGAATTTGTTTTTGCTGGTCAATGGTAGAATAAAAATCACCTATAAAAAAAGAGGCTGTTTCAAATGAAACAGCCTCTTTTTTGTGGTTGAATTTTAAATTATTTAACCAATATTTTAACTGCCTTGGTATTTACATCACCAGACACAGAAGCTAAATAGTAACCTTGTTTCAAACCTGAAACATTCAATTGAGCTTTATTTGCACCATTCACAATTTGAATGTTTTGAGTTAAAACTACTTTACCAGATAAATCATATACCGATAGGATTGCAATACCTGATTTAGAAGCTGTAAAGCTAATTTGAGTTAAATCTGAAGTTGGATTTGGAGCAACGGTTGCATTCAGTTTATTCGATGCAATGTTCTTAGTACCAGTTAACAATGTAGTTGATTTAAAGTATCCACGACCGTGAGTACCAATATACATCGACATTCCTTCCCAAGGATTCCATTCGTAACCACGAATTTCAAACACAGGAACTCTTGCCATTCCATTGTTTGATTCTTCCCATTTGGTTCCACCATTTTCAGTAACCCAAACACCTAAATCTGTACCTAGGATAATTCTTCTAGAATCATCAACATCAATCACAGCATCATAAACAGGCATTGAAGGCAAGTCACCCGTAATGTTTGTCCATGTTGGATTTAAATCACAAGCGTTTTTAGATTCAAACACATAAGAAGAATTACCATATCCACCAAGAGTAACCACTACATGGTTAGAATCGTTTTGATTCACATTCACAGAAGTAACTGTTCTGCCAGACGCACCAGGAATTGAAATTAATTTCTGGGTTACACCGTCAGGAATATCAGTAAAACCAGGATTGGCTGTTAAAGAGAAATCAGCATTTTTCAAACCAGAAACACGGTAAAGAGCACCCGGTTTAGCAATAAATAAATGGTTGCCATCTGGCGTATAATCCATTTCGATAATTCTACTATTTCCTAAACCAGAAGCCACACGAATCCAATATACTTCGTTTGCAAAATCGGTTGGATTGATTGCAGCCCAAACTTCCGCATCTTTTGCGAGATATAACTTTGATTCTGTTGCAGACTTTTCAAACAAACTAAAGGTTGTATTAAAATCTGTTTGTGTTGTACCTGGTTGACGTTTATCCCAGAAAGTAGAAGCTGATTGCCCACCATTTCCTGTTCTAGCTATAGTTCCGTAATAAGTACACATAAAAATTGTACTTGGGGTAAATTTAGAAAATTCTACATCAAATCCATCACCAGCGTAGATACTCGTTCCCATTTTAGAAACTTTACCAACTGGCGCATTGCCTTTAAAGTTGATTAAGTATGTACCATTGTCTTGAGCACCACCAACAACGTGACCCAATGAATTTGCTGCAACATTGTATAATTGCAAAGTGGTATACCCTCTATTGATACTTGTCCATGTATTGAGATTTTGTGAAGAATAAATACCTCCGTCGGAACCAATGATACAAGTAGCAGGAGTGGTATTCATATTCCAATAAACCAAGTGTTTATCTGAATGAACGTAATTTGTATTCCAAGGAGCACCAAAAGTACTACCAATTTGGAGATACCCATTGGTTTCGTCCCAAGTTGCTAAGTCAACACCGCCCATAATGACTTTGTTTTTATTTGTAGGAATCACACTAATAACGTTATCGTACCAACCTTGTCTGTTTGGTCCAAAAATATCGGTTACAGAATTGCCATAAACCAATTGTGTCCAATTTGCACCGCCATCAGTTGTTCTGTACATCCCGCCTAAAGAACCGTTACCTGCAGCACCTAAAATATAAACATAATTTGGATCTTCTGGAGAAATTGCAATTGCAGTTCTGCCGCCGGTGTTTGCTTTTGTATTTATAATTTTCAAGGCGCCAGTAGCATCTGCTTTATAAACTGAACCACTTCCATTAGAAGCCCATAAAACTCCATTCTTATCAATTTTAAGTTCTTTGGTGCTACCGTTGCTAATTGTTTTTAACGTAATGCCATCCGTAATTGAATACAAACCAGTTTCTGTACCGATATAAATTTTATTTTCCGTTGGATGTGCAACCATTGTGTTACAAACCAGGAAACGGTTATCTTTCGCAATTGAAAGCACATTAAATGCTGAGCCACCTTTGTTGGTGCTTTTAAAAATACCGCCGCCTATAAATGCTGGAGATCCATTTCTTGTTCCGTCAAGATTGGTAAACCCACCTTCACCTGTGCCATAATAGATCGTACCATCTGTAGATTGAGCCATACAAGTTACATTTAGGTTATCTTGTTGATCGTTCACAGGTGTCCAACTTTGACCATAAGTTGTTGATCTAAATAGTCCGCCGCTTACACAACCAACGAACCAAATGTTCGCAGAGTCTTTATGAATAATCATTCCGCGGGTTCTACCACCAACATTATCTGGACCTAAATTATCCCAAACAATTGATTTATTCAATCGACTTTTAACTTTTAAAGCATCGGCTTGAGCAATTGCATTTTGCATCCATATAGGATCCAATGTTCCTGTTTGCTCGTTGAGTCTCATGCTGTAAATAGAGCGGAGAGCGCCTTCGATTTCTTCTGTTTCATGGGCATTTTTGCCTCCAAAGAAATTCAAACCATTTGGTGATTTCAAATTGTTTTGAAATCCAAATATTGAAATTCCCAAGCAAATTCCAGCTGAAATAGCAATTGGTAAGTATGATTTTATCTTCATATTCAGAATGTTAAATTTTGATTATACGTAATAGTTGTTTTGCAAATTAATACTAAAAGAGGGGTTTTTCCAATTATCAAATGAATGGATGGATGGATATTGTGTAATTTTTTAATCATAAAATATACATATGATCATTCACGTGCTTTAAAAAAGTTATAAAACATGCTTTTCAGCGTGATATGAACTTCTCACCAATGGACCACTTTCCACAAATCTAAACCCTAAATTCAATCCGTATTCTTCCCTGTATTTAAATTTATCGGGATGCACGTATTCAGCCACTGGCAAATGCAATTTAGTTGGTTGTAAATATTGACCCAAGGTTAGCACATCACACCCATTTTCGCGCAAATCATGAATGAGTTTTTTTACTTGATCATCGTTTTCACCGCAGCCTAACATTGCACCACTTTTGGTTCTAGATCCATATTCTTTGGTGCGTTTAATTTGCTCTAAACTTCTTGCATATTTTGCTTGAGGCCTTACCAATCGATAAAGTTCTTCTACCGTTTCCATATTATGACTCACCACTTCTGGTTTAGAGTCTAAAACCATGTAAAGTAAATCCCATTGTGCTTTAAAATCTGGGATCAAAGTTTCAATTGTGGTTTGAGGGCTCAATTTTTTAACTTCAATGATTGTATTGGCCCAAACCGTTGAACCTTTATCTTTGAGTTCATCGCGGTTTACTGAAGTAATCACACAGTGCTTAACCCCCATTAATTTAACTGCCTCAGCAACGCGTTTAGGTTCATCTAAATCATAGCTTCCTGGCCTACCAGTGGCTACTGCGCAAAAAGAGCAACTGCGGGTACATACGTTCCCTAAAATCATAAATGTTGCAGTGCCTGCACCCCAACATTCTCCCATATTCGGACAACGACCATCTTCACAAATAGTATGAAGTTTATGTTCCTTCACAATTTTCTTCACATTGGTATAATTTTCACCAATGGGTATTTCAATTTTTAGCCATGAAGGTTTTGAAGGACCTTTTTTCTCTTTTGCAACTATAGGTAGTTCGATCACGTGATTACAGAATTTAATTTAATTGATATCGCCAAATCCGAATGCAAAGTTAACAAATAGCGCTGGGAAGATTTGTCTATTTGTTTCTTGTGTATATAATAATGGTATTCTTTGAACAAAAACGTCGGTTGAGAATCCTAAACTCAATGAATTTGAAATAGACCTATAGCTTCCCCAGTCGAAAGTTATACCACCAGAAACACCAACTCCGGCTTGAAATTTCCCGGAATTAAAGCCTTTGGTAAAGGCAGACGTACCTCCAATGAATTTAGGATTATGAATCTCAGGATTGTATTGCACATCATTATACCCATCAATTGGAGGTGTGGCATTGTAATACAAAATAAATACAGGCCAAGAATATGCAATTGGCAAACTCAAATTGCCAAAAATCTTACACCCTATATCTAGGCGCGATTTTCTTTGAGTTAAGGAAATCGATTTCCCATAAAAGGGTTTGAAAACCCAGGAATAATTTATTTTATCAAGTTTGAAAGGTTGGGCTCCTGGCAATATTTGACTCACAATTGAAATTTCTTTGGGATCAGTTAAATTTCCAATTTTGAAACCATAAGTTTCACCGGAATTAGAACCCTTCAATTGTGAAAATTTAGAGAGCCCAAAATCGAATCCAAAATTTCGAATTTGTGCGTCTATTCCCCAAATCACGCTTTTTTGAGCCTGAGTTATCCCCATTAAGGTGAACAAGGTTATGCACAAAGCGGTGTATTTTCTCATTTTTTGAATGAATCAAAGTTAAGTATTCCACTTTTATTAAAAAAGGGGTCATTTCGAATAAATCTCCTCCACTTTACCCCACAATACAAAAAACCCTTGCATTTACTAAAGTTTTTACTATTTTTGTAGTGGCTAAATCAAAACGAATGACTCAATTTTCACCTCAAATCAGTCTAATATGGATGAATGTGGATAAGAAGTGGCTAATTTTGGAAAATTGTGGGAAATTGTGGGAAATTCTTTTTTTATTTAGCAGACAGAAATCCAGCACAAAATGTCGGGACTAATCGGAGAATATAATTGCAAGCTAGACGGCAAGGGAAGACTATCCCTTCCATCGAAGTTAAGGGCTCAATTTCCTGAGTCTGCAGAGAATACTTTGGTTATAAACCGCGGTTTTGAAAAATGCTTGGTTTTATACACGAAAGAAGATTGGTTGAAGGAAACTGCCAAGCTCAATGCCGTTGATGATTTTATGAGTCCCGAAATTCGCCGATTCAAACGTATCTTCACCAATGGTGCCAACTTAATCCAAATCGACAATGCCATGCGCATTCTAATTCCAAAAAAACTATTGGAATACGCAGAATTGAACGATGATGTTGTGCTTAGCGCAAATGGAAACAAAGTTGAAATCTGGAGTCAATACCATTACGACACCGAGCTAATGGTAGATTCAGATGAATTGAGCTCACTTGCACAGCATTTCCATAAACAAAAATCTTCCGACACTGAATAAAACCATTCACATGCTGGCAAACCTGTTTGCTAGATGAACTACGAATATCACAACCCTGTCCTGCTTAAAGAAAGCGTCGATGCCTTGGTTACAAATCCAGATGGCACTTACGTGGATGTTACCTTCGGTGGTGGCGGACACTCTAAATATATTCTGAGCAAACTCACTGCCAAAGGCAGACTAATATCCTTCGATCGAGATCAAGACGTTTTAGATAGACTTCCAAACGATCCTCGTTTCACCTTTATTCAACACAACTTCCAATTCATCAAACAGTTTTTAACGTATGGTGAGTTTGTGCCAGTTGATGGTATCCTTGGTGACCTCGGAATATCCTCACACCAAATTGATGTCGATAACAGAGGCTTCGCGCATCGCTTTGATGGCCCTCTCGATATGAGAATGGATGCAAATGCAAAACTATCAGCTCAAACAGTCATTAACGACTATTCAGAAGAACAAATTCTTCATATATTCAATACTTATGGTGAAATTAAAAATGCATTTAAACTAACCAAAACGATTTTATCGCACAGGAAAGGAAATCGCATTACCACCATTGAAGGATTTAAAAACACAATTTCGGAGTGCACTCCAAAAGATACCCCGGCAAAATATTTATCGCAAGTTTTCCAAGCAATTCGCATTGAAGTTAACGGTGAATTAAAAGCATTGGAACAACTCTTAATCGACTCTGAATCCTTGATCAAAGAAAATGGAACTTTTGTGATTCTTAGTTACCATTCTTTGGAAGACAGATTGGTAAAAAACTACTTTCAAAGCGGAAATTTAGTAGGTAAAAAACATACCGACATGTATGGATGGAGTACGCAACCATTTGTAGGTAAACCAAATAAAGCAATTGTGCCTACAGAAGAGGAAGTTAACAATAACAAACGCGCGAGAAGTGCTAAAATGAGAATTGGCATTAGAAACAAATGGAATTAAACGATCAAAATATCGACGAAATAAACACTGAAAAGGAAATTCCTCAACAAGGGGATTTTAACGTTTCAAACGAAAATCAATTCGTATGGTCAACCAAATCTACGGTAAAGGCCATTGTTGTTTTATTCCTTACAATGGTGTTTTACATCTATAATTCTCTGCATGCTACAAAAGCAATCAAAAGAAAAGAAGAACTAAAAACCACCCTTAAAGAATTTCACAGCGAAAGGATTAGCCTAGAGAGTGAAATCACAAAATCTAGCAAACAAACTGAAATCGCCGAAAGACTTAAAGAAACTGGTTTAAAAGAAATCACAACCCCTCCAATTAAATTAACCCGTGACGCCAAAAAATAAAATCAATACCCGTAAAGCTATTTTGCTCCGCGCTTATGTGGTTTTCGCATTGGTGGGTAGTTTCAGTATGTTCATTGTATACTCAATTATTACGTTGCAAAATGGGTTCGACGAAGAATTTAGCATAGAACAACAAAAGAAAAATACCCGCATTAAACAAGTTTATGGCATTCGGGGGAATATTTATGCTGGAGATGGCAGTTTACTTGCAACATCAATTCCTACATACGATCTCATTTGGGATGCCAATGCAGATGGATTAACATCAAAGGCATTTACGAGCAAAATCGACAGTTTGTCAAATCAATTTTCCAAAGAATTTCCAAAAAGAGCTACCGTTACAGGGACTTCTCAATTTGGTGGAACTGCAAGCGAATGGAAGTACAAGTTAACATCCCTCAGAAAGAAAAAAATACGTTATTACATTCTTCAAAAAGACTTATCATTTGACGTTGTTAAACGGTTGAAATTGTTTCCATTATTCTGGATGGGCAAATTTAAAAGCGGCTTCTGGTTTGAAGAAAAAGGCAAGCGCATGTATTTCATGGGCGACTTGGCAAAACGTGCCATCGGTTATACTAAAAATGGTGTAAGTGTTGGTTTAGAAGGTGCATTTGATAGCCTTCTTCGTGGGAAAAATGGACAAATCATGGAACAAAGAATGCCAGGTAGAAT
This sequence comes from Chitinophaga pinensis, assembly GCA_945865625.1. Lineage (GTDB taxonomy): Bacteria > Bacteroidota > Bacteroidia > NS11-12g > UBA955 > VMCP01. The sequence goes on along the minus strand of CAMBFD010000010.1, from coordinate 21,550 downwards.
TTGGAGACCTATTCAAGTTGGCAACCATCAGAAAGCTGAAAACGGCTATGATATCGTTACAACTTTAGATGTTGGATTTCAGGACATAACCCAATATGCATTAAACAAAGCATTGGTTGAAAACGAGGCAGATCATGGCTGCGCGATGGTTATGGAAGTGAAAACTGGAGCCATTAAAGCCATTGCAAATTTGAAAAGAGGTACGGATGGTATTTACTACGAATCTCAAAACTATGCAGTGAGCGAATTCTCAGAACCAGGCTCAACCTTCAAAATCATTTCGGCGATGTCGCTACTTGAAGACCAATATGCAAAACCAACAGATAGCATCAATTTGAAGAATGGCAGAGTGCGCTATTCAAAGGACGTAGAATTTACAGATGGCGACCACTATGATTCTCGAAATAAATTCTACACTTTACAAAGAAGCATTGAAGTTTCAAGTAACGTTGGAATTAGCCAATTTGTATGGAAACACTACCAAAAGAAACCGCAAAAATTCATTGATCATATTATAGATTTAGGATTAAATATAAAGCCAAACTTTGATATACCATGTTCAAATTACCCAGTTGTTATATCGCCTAAAAGCAATGGCTGGAGCGGCGTTGCATTGCCATCAATGAGCATCGGATATACAAGTCAAATTTCTCCATTGCAAACATTGATGATTTACAATTCTATTGCAAATAATGGTAAAATGATGAACCCTTATTTGGTAAAAGAAATTTTACAAGATGGAAAATCAATCAATAAAATTGAACCAAAAGCAATCAAAGAAAAGATTTGTTCTCAAGAAACAGTAAAATCACTTCAATCGATGCTTGCGGGCGTTGTTAGCAGAGGAACGGCAGATGAAATCACAAAGCAATGTAAGTTCACCGCCGCTGGTAAAACAGGAACTTCTAAAATTAATGAGAACGGCAAATACATTGAAAAATACAATGCCTCTTTTGTAGGATATTTTCCAACTGAAAATCCGCAATACACAATTATTGTTGTTATAAACCGACCTAACAAAAAAGAATATTACGCTGCCAAAGTTGCGGTTCCTGTATTCATTGAAATTGCAAATAAAATTTACAGTTCACACATTCAAATTCAGCCAGCTTTAGTTACATCTCGAATCACAGAGGCTCCTTACGTATTGAATGGCAATCAACAGGCGTTAAAGTCAGTTTTGAACGATTTAAACATAAGTTCACAATCAACCCAACCAACCTCTGCATATGTAGAAGCTCAATCTAAGGGCTATGCTGTCAATCTTAAACCTTTAAATATTCAGGCAAATGTAGCACCGAATTTCAAAGGAATGGGTTTACGTGATGCATTGCAAATTGCCAAAATCATTCCAGTTAAAATCACTTTTGAGGGATATGGTCGCGTTGTGAGTCAAAGCATCAATGCCGGCACAAATGTGAGTCCCTCAAATACAATCCACCTAAAATTAAGTCCTGCAAAATGAAATCGTTAGAAACACTCATTCAAAATCTTAAAAATTTCCAATTCAACGGAAACGAGAAAGAGATGGTTGCAGGTTTAACCATCGATAGTCGCAACACAGCTCCAAACTTCTTGTATGCCGCAATAAAAGGCACACAGGTTGATGGACATGCGTTTATTGGCAAAGCCATTGAACTCGGCGCTACAGTGATTCTTCACGAAAGCGAAGTTGCAAATGTTGAGGGAATTTCGTATATTCAAGTTTCGGACATTACCGAAGCTTTGGGTGAAATTGCTCTTCAATTTTACGATGAAGCAGCCGACCAACTTGTTATTGTTGGAACCACAGGTACTAATGGGAAAACCACAGTTTCTACTTTATTGTTTGAATTATTTACAAAATTAGGCTATACAAGTGGTCTTGTTTCTACCGTTGAGAACAGAATTGGAAACAAAATTATTCCAAGCACCCACACAACACCAAATGTAATTGCCCTTCATGCACTTTTTGCTCAAATGGTGGAAGAAGGTTGCACACATTGCTTTATGGAAGTGAGCTCTCACGCCATTGATCAAAATAGAATTGCCGGAATCAAATTCGCGGGTGGAATATTCACAAACATTACCCATGATCATCTAGATTACCACAAAACATTTGATAATTATATCAAAGCTAAAAAACGCTTTTTCGACCAATTACCCGCAGAGTCGTTTGCAATTACAAACAAAGACGATAAAAACGGCATGGTTATGTTGCAAAACTCCAAAGCAACCAAATATTCTTATGGACTCAGAGGCACTGCCGATTTTAAGGTTCGTGTTTTAGAGAGCGATTTTAATGGAATGTTAGTTCAAATCAATGGGAAAGACATTTGGACAAGTTTGGTTGGCGAATTCAACGCCTATAATTTTTTAGCCGTTTATAGTGCTGCATTCTTGATTACTGAAGGGATCGAAGAAATTGAAATCCCTTTAAGTGCTTTAGGAAGAGTGAATGGCCGTTTCGAGGCCATTGCGGGCACGGATAATAAAACGGCAATCATCGATTACGCCCACACTCCCGATGCCTTAGAAAATGTAATCAAAACCATCAATAACATTCGTCAAAACGGAGTGAAACTGATTACTGTAGTTGGCTGTGGTGGAAACCGTGATGCTGAAAAGCGCCCTGAAATGGGAGGCATTGCAGCTCGATTGAGCGACAAAGCAATCTTCACTAGCGACAACCCAAGAAATGAAGATCCGAATACCATTATCAATCAAATGGAAGCAGGTGTTGAAGTCCATTTACTAAAGAAAATCCTAAAAATTACAGATAGAAAAGAGGCTTTAAAAACAGCAATACTCCTTTCTGATCCAGGCGATGTAATTCTTGTGGCTGGCAAAGGCCACGAAACATACCAAGAAATTCAAGGGATAAAACATCCTTTCGACGATAAAAAAACAATGGCTGAACTATTTAATCAATTAAAATAATGCTATACTATTTATTCAAATATTTAGATAAATCTGGATTTACAGGAGCTGGTGTATTTAACTACATCACATTTAGAGCTTCTTTAGCTGGAATTTTAGGATTACTCATTGCACTAATCGCAGGAAAAAGTATCATTAAATGGTTACAAAAACAGCAAATTGGAGAAACCATTAGAGAGCTCGGCTTAGAAGGTCAAATGCAGAAAAAAGGAACCCCAACAATGGGTGGCATTATCATCATTTTGGCAATTATTATACCTACCCTTTTATTGGCTCGTTTAGACAATATTTATGTGATATTGATGCTCATTAGCACCATTTGGATGGGTGTTATAGGTGGAATTGATGATTACATCAAGGTTTTCAAAAAAGAAAAAGAAGGATTGAAAGCCACCTCTAAACTTATTGGCCAATTGATGTTAGGTGTGATTATAGCGGTAACAATTGACTACACGCACAAATTAAACCATATACCTTTAGAAACAAACTTACCCATTTCAAAACTTCGATTAAGCTATACCGATATTTTACCAGGAGAAGGCAATGCATGGCTTATCTACATTCCAATTATCATTTTCATTTGTATGGCTGTAACAAACGCTGTGAATTTGACTGATGGAATCGATGGATTGGCAGCAGGAACGACGGCTATCGTTGGAACAGGATTGGGAATTCTAGCCTATGCAACAGGGAACATTAAGTTTTCACAGTATTTAAATATCATATATGTCCCTGAAAGTGGCGAGGTTGTAATCTTCTTGGCGGCAATTATTGGGGCTTGTTTGGGATTCCTTTGGTACAATGGATATCCTGCACAAGTTTTCATGGGTGACACTGGAAGTATGGCATTGGGAGGCGCTATAGCAGCGGTTTCTATAATCATTAAAATGGAATTATTACTTCCAATCTTATGCGGAATCTTCTTTGCAGAAAGCATTTCTGTAATCATGCAAGTAACGTATTTCAAATACACAAGGAAAAAATATGGTGAGGGACGCAGAATCTTTTTGATGTCGCCATTGCACCACCATTTTCAAAAGAAGCAAATTCCCGAAAGCAAAATCACATTGAGATTTTGGTTGATCACCGTCATTCTCGTATTGGCAACATTCGCATTAATCAAATTACGTTGAAAAAGAATCTCATCATATTGGGCGCTGGTGAAAGCGGAACAGGTGCAGCCATTCTTGGGGTCACTCAAGGTTGGAATGTATTTGTATCCGACAAAGGCCCTATTGGTGAGAAATACAAAGAAGAATTAAATCAATATCAAATCGAATGGGAAGAACGCTCTCATTCAATCGATAGAATCATGAATGCTGATTTGGTGATCAAAAGCCCTGGCATTCCCGATAAAATAGCTTTGATACAGGATTTAAAGGGTAAAAACATCCAAATTGTTTCAGAAATAGAATTCGCAGGGTGGTATACAAATGCCACTATGATCGGTATTTCTGGTACAAATGGAAAAACAACCACTACTCTTTTAACCTATCAAATTTTAAAAGACGCTGGATTGAACGTTGGTTTAGCAGGAAATATTGGTCATTCATTGGCTCGTCAAGTAGCAACTGAATCGTTCGATATCTATGTTTTAGAATTGAGTAGTTTTCAACTCGATGGAAATGAAAAATTCAAACTTCACATTGCTTGTTTAACCAACATCACTCCAGATCATTTAGATCGCTACGATTACAAAATCGAAAATTACATCAATAGCAAAATGCGTTTGGCAATCAATCAAACAGATGCAGATTATTTCATCTATTGCGCTGATGATGCTCTTTCTCTTGAGGGACTTAAAAACACAAAAATTAAAGCAAAGTTGGTTCCATTCAGCCTGAACCATACCGAAAATTTCGGAGCATATGCTGATCAAAATTTAATCACAATCAACCTAAAAAACAACCACACACTGAATATGCAAGATTTTAACTTAAGAGGTCGTCACAACACCTACAACACAATGGCAGCTGCCATAATTTCAAATCTTTTAGACGTAAGAAAAGAAAACATTAGAGAAAGTTTATCGAACTTTCAAAATGTTGAACATCGACTAGAGACGGTTATAAAAACCAACGGAATTGAATATATTAACGATAGTAAGGCAACGAATGTAAACTCTACATGGTATGCACTAGAGAGTATGGATAGACCAGTGATTTGGATTGCTGGTGGTGTAGATAAAGGCAACGACTATACAGATTTAAAACCATTGGTAAAAGACAAAGTGAAAATAATCATTTGTATGGGCATAGATAACCTTAAAATTCACCAAGCTTTCCAAAGTGATGTTGATATGATCATCAATACCTTAAGTCCTAAAGAAGCCGTTCACGTTGCATCAAGAATGGCAGCAAACGGAGATGTTGTATTGCTTTCTCCAGCTTGTGCAAGTTTTGACTTATTTGAAAACTACGAAGATCGCGGCCGTCAATTCAAAGCAGCTGTTAGAAATCTCTAATTCAAACGGATGAGCCAACTAAATCAAATATTTAAGGGTGACCGAACGATATGGGTCATTGTCATTATACTTTCCTTTTTGGGTGTTCTTGCCGTGTACAGCGCTACTGGCACATTGGCTTTTGCAAAGCAAAAAGGGAATACAGAATTTTATTTTTTAAGACATCTTGGATATTTAGTTGTTGGCTGGGGAGTGCTCTTTTTAACGCATAAAATCCCTTTTAAATTTTATTCGAGAATTGCCCAAATAGGATTTTGGATTTCGCTCGGATTGTTATATCTAACCTTAGCCATTGGTTCAAATATCAACAATGCTACAAGGGTCATATCAATTGGTGGATTAACATTTCAGCCTTCCGATATGGCAAAATTGTTTTTAGTCTTATACATCGCAAGATTTTTAAGTAAACGTCAAGATGAAGTGGGGAAATTCAGCGTGTTTGGCAAGGTGATGCTCGCCATTATGGTCATCATTATTCCCATCATTCCAGAAAACTTAAGTACTGCATTGGTTGTTATGACAACAAGCACATTGTTGCTTTACATTGGTAGAATCAAATTCTCATTTATTTTAATGCTTATTGGCGGTGCTCTGTTGGCATTGGGCTTATTCATTGCATTTATTTTTACTGTTGACGTTTCCAAATTTGAAGAAACACGATTGCCAACTTGGAAAAAAAGAATTGAAACCTATATGGGTAACGATGAAGATGGCAATAGTGGTTATCAACAAATGCAATCTAAAATTGCTGTTGCCACCGGCGGAATATTTGGCAAAGGTCCAGGAAATTCAACCCAAAGAAATTTCCTCCCTCACCCATATTCCGATTTCATCTTTGCAATTATTGTTGAAGAATATGGCATTATTGGTGGATTAATTGTCATCGGCTGCTTTATTATGCTCATTTTTCGGTGCCTCAAAATGGTCGTCGAAAGTCAACGATCCTTTGGGGCACTTGCTGTTCTCGGAATTGCATTTAGCACCTCTTTTCAAGCCTTTGTGCACATGGGAGTATCGGTTGGGAAATTACCTGTAACAGGATTAACACTTCCACTCGTAAGTATGGGAGGAACAAGTTTGGTTTTAAACAGCCTTGCTTTTGGTATTATTTTAGGCATTAGCCGACACATTCAAGAAGAAAAAGAAAAACAATCTGAGACCGTTTCTGTCCCTCAAAATGAAGAAAATTAAAATGGAACAGCTCAAATTTATTTTTTCAGGTGGCGGTACAGGGGGACATATTTTCCCGGCAATTGCCATAGCGAATGCACTTAAAGAAAAGCACCCAAATGCTGAATTTTTATTTGTAGGCGCACTTGGAAAAATGGAGATGGAGAAAGTTCCATTGGAAGGCTATCGCATTATTGGATTGCCAATAGCTGGTCTCATACGCAGTTTTTCACTGCGAAATTTTGTCGTTTTATATAAGTCTTTGAAAAGCTACTTTATTTCAAGAAAAATCATTAAAGACTTCAAGCCAAATGCCGTAATTGGAACAGGTGGTTTTGCAAGTTTACCCATTTGCTATGCCGCCGGAAAAATGAATATTCCAGTTTTTGTTTGGGAAGGAAATGGTTACGCCGGTCTTACAAATAAAATCATGAGCAAAACGGCAAAAAAGATTTTCTGTGGTTTTGGTGAAATGGATGAATATTTCAAATACCACAATTGGATTCACAGTGGAAATCCAATTCGCAAAGAAATTACTGTTAAAATTGACAAAAAAATAGCCTGTGAATATTTTGGTTTTGACCCTCAAAAACCAATTCTATTTGTAACGGGAGGAAGTTTAGGCGCTAGGGTTTTGAATGAAAGTATTGAAGCTGGCATTCAAGAATTAGAAAAAAACAACATTCAGGTTATTTGGCAAACCGGCAATTTCTATAAAATACCTGAAAACCTTGGAAAAAATATTTGGGCAAACCCATTCCTTAGAGAGATGAATCTTGCATATTCATGCGCAGATGCTGTGGTTTCGAGATCGGGCGCTTTGAGTTGTTCTGAAATTGCTGCTGTTGGTGTTCCCGCCATCTTGGTGCCATCGGCAAATGTAACCGACGATCACCAAACTAAAAATGCACTCCATGTTTCCAAAAACGGTGGGGCATTATTGCTGAAAGATAAAGATGCAAAAACACAACTCATTGAAATGGCTATCGAATTATTGCAAAATGCCGAAAAACAACAACAAATGAAAAAAGCCCTTGCAGATACCGCAAAGCCAAACGCAACAATAACCATTGTAGAAGAAATTGAAAAGATCTTATGAGTAAAACTATTTCATCATATAAATATGCTTATTTCATTGGTATTGGTGGCATTGGAATGAGTTCAATATGTAGGTATTTAATGTCAATCAACATCCAAATTTATGGATATGATAAAACAGAAACGAGCCTCACTCAATCACTTGTGAAAGAAGGTGCCACAATTTCTTATGTCGACGAAATTTCTTCGTTCCCAGATTTAATTATTGACAATATTTCCAACACTTTATTTGTTCTCACTCCAGCGATTCCCTCAAAACATAGTCATTTAGTTTTTCTTAAAAATCAAGGGATTCCTATTTTTAAAAGATCAGAAGTACTGGGAATGATTTCGAATCCATTATTCAATATTTCCGTAGCTGGAACCCATGGTAAAACAACAACTTCTACCCTAATTGCTCATATTTTAGAAACATCTGGAATCAATTATACTGCTTTTTTAGGTGGAATTTCCGCAAATTACAATACAAACTATTTGAGAAAAACGGATGGCAAAAACATCACTGAAAAACCAATTGTAGTTCTCGAGGCAGATGAATTTGACAGAAGCTTTCACCAATTAAGACCAGATATTGCCATCATTACTGCAATTGATGCCGATCATTTAGACATTTATGACAATCATAGGGCCTTTGAAGATGCATTTAACCATTTTGCTTCGTTGATACGAGAAGGACAAAATACCACAAACCCCAAAAGTGGTCAGTTGATTATTCAAGAAAAACTGACCCTCGAATTGACCCATAAAATCGCAGTGAACACTTATGGAGAATCACCAAATTCAGAGTATTCTAACCAAAATGTAACCATTGAAAATGGAAAATTTCATTTTGATTTTTATGAGGGACAAAAATTCGTTGGGAATTTCATTTGTGGAATGCCAGGTTTTCACAATGTTTCAAATGCCACTGCAGCGCTGGCGGTATGCTATGGAATGCTCGGATTGGATACCTCCAAATTAAAAACAGGTATTGAAACCTATAAAGGTGCCAAAAGGAGGTTTGAGTATATTGTAGACCAACAAGATTTTGTTGTCATTGACGATTATGCACACCATCCGGAGGAACTAAATGCCATCATTGGTTCGGTGAAGTCACTTTATCCCAATAAGAAAATCACTGGGATCTTCCAACCTCATTTATTTACACGCACCAGAGATTTCGCTGCTGGATTTGCTGAAAGTTTATCGGCCTTAGACACACTTTGGCTGATGGAAATCTATCCAGCCCGCGAAGAACCCATTGAGGGAATTCACTCTTCCTGGTTGTTAAATCAAGTTATAAATCAAAATAAGACTATCCTTTCGCCCGATGCAATTTTAAAGCAACTAGAAGTTGAAAAACCCGAGGTTTTACTCATATTGGGAGCTGGTGATATAGATAGAATTGTAGAACCTATAAGAAAACTCTATGAAAAACATTAAAATGGCCCTAAACAAACGCCAATGGATGATTTCATTGTCGTTATTGCTCTTAATATTGTTGGTTTTCTTGTGGAGCAAATTAAATTTCACAGGTAAAAATAGGATGATATCTGAAATCAATGTTCAAATTGAAGCAGATACCAACTGCCAATTTTTAAATCCGCAAGAAGTCACAAAAGCGATTGAAACAAAGTTTGGAAGTCCTATAGGTAAATCTGCCGCTGAAATATCCCTCACAAAAATTGAGCAAGTATTAAGCGCCATACCATACATTGAAAAAGTAACCGCTTATGTTGGATTTGATGGTGTGCTGAAACTCAAAATCAGGGAGCGAAAACCAATGATTCAAATTGTGAATGATCTTGGTCAAGAATTTTATTTAGATAGTTTCGGAATTCAAATTCCTAAGAAAGAAAATTGTCAACCGAATATATTAATTGCGAATGGTAAAATTAACATTGCATCTAAACCAGGCAAGGCATCAAAACTGCCCATTGCCACCGAATTACTAAATTTAGGAAAATTTATGCATTACAATCAATACTGGGATGCACAATTTGAACAATGTTATGTAGATAACTATAATCAACTTTTGTTGATTCCTCGCGTAGGAAGCCATAGCATTGCTATAGACAACACTCAAAACATGTCACAAAAGTTCGAAAACCTCAGTCTTTTCTATAGAAAAGGGCTCCAAACTGTGGGTTGGAATAAGTACGTGCAAATAGACCTTTCGATACCTAACCAAGTGATCGGAAGACTGAGTGACGTCGAAACTGAACACAAAGAAACTAAAACTGTCCAAAAACCAACACACTAGAATAATTCATCAACATTATGTCAGAAAACAATAAATTTATCGTAGGGTTAGACATCGGAACAACCAAAATTTGCGCAATCGTAGGTCAATTGGCTGAAAACGGTAAAATCAATATACTCGGAATGGGAAAGGCATCAAGCCAAGGAGGCGTATCTCGTGGCATGGTTGCAAATGTAAGTAAAGCTGTGACTGCAATTCAAGAAGCAGTCATAGAAGCGGAACGTCAAAGTCAGGTGAAAATAAACACAGTGTATGTTGGTATCGCTGGTCACCACATTAAGAGTTTACAACACCGTGGAACATTATCGAGAAAACATGGAGATGATGAAATTGAACAAACAGAATTAGATAAATTAGAAAATGAAATGCAAAACTTGGCTTTAACTCCAGGTTTAGAAATATTACACGTTTTACCACAAGATTATAAAATTGACGGCGAAGATGGCATTCGCGACCCTGTTGGTAGAATTGGTGTAAGGGTTGAATGTAATTATCACATTATTACAGGCGAAACAGCAGCAGCAAAAACAATTTTCAAAGCAGTCACTAAAGCTGGGCTTCAGGTTGCAGATTTGATGGTTGAGCCAGTTGCATCGGCAAGGGCCGTATTGTCAACGCCTGAACTCGAAGCTGGTGTTGCCTTAGTTGACATTGGTGGCGGCACAACCGATATATGTATTTTTGAAAATGGCTACATTAGCCACACTGCAATTATTCCTATAGGGGGAGATAGAATTACAAGAGATTTACAAGAGGCCTGGGGAATTTTGAAAGAACAAGCCGAAGATGTTAAAGTAAAATACGGAAGTTGTTACCCAACCGAGTCAATGAAAAATGAAGTGGTTGTTATACCTGGTTTAATAGGCCGTCAACCAAAAGAAATTTCCGTTTTTGCAATTTCTCAGGTTATTCGTGCAAGGATGGAAGACATTATTCAAAAAGTAGATTTTGAAATTCAACTTTCCGGAATTGCACATAAACTATCAGGTGGCATTGTACTCACAGGAGGAGGTTCTTCCATGAAAGATGTAAGCCAATTGTTTAGCTATAACATGGGCATGGAAGTTCATTTAGGTTCTCCTGGACAACATCTTGGAAAAGGAATGATTGATGAAGTTCGCAACCCAATGTATTCAACAGCCATTGGCTTGGTGATGATGGGCTTTGATTCATCTCAAAAAATCGATTCTGAATTCGAACCAAATATTAAAATTGATCTGAATACAAACAATAAAGTTAAATCTGAGGTTCAAGAACCCCTTACTGAGGCAGCTACAAATGCAAACAATGGATTCAAAAAACCTTGGCAAAATTATGGCAACTTGTTCGATGGCGTAAAAAAATGGCTTTCTGAAGAAGATGACGATTTTAACGATAAATAATTTCCATTCAAACACAAAAAACCAAACACAAAAATGAACACAAACATGAATTTCCAACCCGATTTTAACGAACCTCAACGCAATACAATTAAAGTAATTGGTGTTGGTGGAGGTGGCAGCAATGCTGTTAATCACATGTTCAATCATGGCATTGAAGGCGTTGATTTTTATATCTGCAATACCGATAATCAGGCATTACGCCATAGCAACGTACCCAATAGATACCAATTAGGCGGCACTGGACTAGGCGCAGGCTCTTTGCCGGAAATCGGCGAAAAAGCTGCAATGGACAGCTCTAGAACCATTGAGGAAATTTTAGATAATGAAACTTTAATGGTGTTCATTACTGCAGGTATGGGCGGAGGAACAGGCACTGGAGCAGCTCCGGTCATTGCTAAAATTGCGAAAGATAAAGGCATATTAACCGTTGGTATTGTAACCCTTCCCTTCATTGATGAGGGACCAAAACGAAACAATCAAGCCCAAGAAGGCTTAGAAAAACTTCGTCCCAACGTCGATGCATTGTTAACTATTTGCAACGACAGAATTGTAGACATGTATGAAGACCTGACTATTTCTGAAGCATTTTCGGAAGCAGACGAAATTCTTTGCACCGCTGCAAAAGGAATCGCTGAAATCATTTTTAAACCAGGTTTAATTAACGTTGATTTCATGGATGTTAAAACGGCCATGGAAAATAGCGGACAAGCACTGATGGGAACCGGCATTGCAAATGGCGAGTCTCGCGCTGAAAACGCTGTAAAAATTGCTTTAAATAGCCCATTACTCGACAATACTAAAATTTTTGGCGCAAGCCATTTACTTATAAACGTTTCATATGGTTCTAAACAACCTACAATGAAAGAGTCGCGGGTCATCACTTCTTACTTGCAATCTGAAGCAGGAAATGAAGCTCATTTGAAAATGGGTGTAACACATGATGAAACGTTAGGTGAAAATCTTTCGGTAACTGTCATTGCTACAGGATTTAGCGGCAGAGAAACCAAAACCATTCATACTTTAACAAACGTTCAAATTGAATCAATTTTACCTGTTCAAAGTCCTTCTGTTATTGAAATAGAAACCATAAGCCCTGTTATGGAGGCAAATCAATTCATGGAAACAATGAATAACGAAATGCAACCAACAACCATTACTGACTTATTTAAAAACGAGAATCCATACAACCAAGAACCAGAATCTGTGAATCAACCTATTGCTCAAAATCAAAAAGGTCACTTGGTAGAATCACAAATTAAATACCGTCAACATCAACCTCAAAATTTTCATTCAACTCCAACCCGATATGAACATTCTCGTATGGAGCGTGAAAACATTTTAGATACTGATATGAATATACCAGCATATCAACGTAAAAATGTGCCTCTTTTTGAAGGACCACAAAGTACAGATACCAACATTGCAAAATTCTCTTTGACTGCGGAAGCAAACGGAGAGAGAGACTTTGCAATTAGACCAAATCGACATCTACATGACAATGTAGACTAAGAGATAAAATATTCATAGTGTTTGTGTTAGAATGAGTCACCTTCGGGTGACTTATTTATTTACAATCAAATTAATTATAAAGCAGCATATAGTTTCGAGCAATCACTGAATCTGAATAGTGGTTCGCTGCAAATTCAACGCAATTGGCACGAATTCCATCTTTTTGATCCCTTATTAATTCTAAAAGTTCAATAATTTGACTCGACATTGTATTCACATCTAATTTTTCACAGAGCATACCCGTTTTAGATTGAACAATCATCTCAGGAATTCCACCCACTTCAAAAGCACAAACTGGGACACCGCAACTTAAACTTTCCATAATTGTAGTCGGTAGGTTTTCTTCATGGGATGTTGTAACATAAACGGTTGATGACCAATATGCTTTTCGCAAGAGTGTTGCATCGCTAATAAACCCTAAGAAAACTGTTTTCACTGGAAATGAAATTTCCATATCCCTTTTATCGCCAATGATCAAAATCTGAAAATCTATATTCAGTTCAACCAATTGATTACAAACCTGAATAAATTCATTGATTCCTTTAGCTAAGTTCTTTAAATTGGCCGCAGAAAACATGATAGTCGTTAAATTTGGATTCAACCCTAACATTTCCCTAGACTCTATCATTTCTAAATCTGTTGCAGCCCTAAAAAATTGGATATCTACACAGTTGGGAATTGCGGTAATTTTAGCATTATGCTTCATTAAATCACTTTTCTCAGCTGTTTGTTTTAGCCAATTTGAAGGGGTTACAAATTGAATTTGACCACTTCCCCATAAATCTTGCTTTCGTTTGAACACAGCCCTCGATAAATCATTTTGAGAGGGTGATATTAAGAACTGACAATTGCCACATCCCTCAATAAAATGTTCACACCCTCGTGGATGGTAGCAACCACCTGTAAATGGCCAAAGATCGTGACATGTCCAAACTATTCTTTTGCCAGAATGAATGATTTTCTCTAATGAATCAAATGATAAAAAACCTTTATTCACCCAGTGCAAATGAATTACATCCGCATTTTTCACAAGCGGATGTTTTAAAATATTTACTCCTGTTAGCGCATGGCTAAATGCAAATCGAATCGATTTAGATTTCTCATATCTCAGAAAATCCAATTTTTCAATGGCATGTAGCAAAAATGCAATTTTTTTTAGAAGCCAATTATTTGCCCAAAGCTTGAATGGCCCTGGAATTCCATCAAAAACCAAATGGTCCGACTCAACCCCTTCATATTGATTTAAAGCCTTCGACAATCGTTGTGCAGCCACAAATGCTCCACCACCTGATGATGCATTTAAATGAACAACCTGCAACTTTTTTGTCATAGCTTATGCGTTAGAAACATTCTCGGATTTTAGCTTTTTAGAAAGCTTGATGGCTAAGAAAAATATTCCGAACATCAAAACTCCTGCCGTGAAGAAAGGTAATTCTTTCGCTTCCGCATATAAAAACGATGCGATTAAAGGTCCTACAACGCGAGAGAGAGAAGATAAACTCTGCAAAGTGCCCAACATTGTTCCTTGAGCATGGGCTGGGGAATTGATGGAAACCAGAGAATTAATTGAGGTCATAAGTAATCCATTTCCAACCGACAGCAAGACAATTGCAATTGTTTGATTTACATAAAACCATTCTATATTAGGTGGCAACGGAATAATTGCCAATCCAATACCTACCAATGGGCACCCTATTAACAACATTTTCTTCAGTCCCAATTTCTTAGAAAAAACACCAATTAATAAACCTTGTACAATTGCACCGGCAACACCAATCATTCCAAAAATATTGCCCACTTCTTTTTCATTTAGGCCATATTTTTCTTTCCAAAGGACGCTACCATTGACTTGCATCATACTAAAGGCCATGATATAAATAAAATTGATAAGAAAAAGTTCGCCAATCACTTCAATGTTCCAAACCTGAAACATTCCCTTAAACGTATCTGATGCTTTTCTTCTATGGGCTGATTTATTGGTATTGCTTTCTGGCAAAAACATAAAGGCCAAAACAAAATTCAATAGGCAAAGAACTGCCGTGAAAATACCCACATAATAAAGCCCGCCAGCGAGAAATAAATAACCACCTATTGGGGGTCCAAAAACAAACCCAAGTCCAAAAGCAGCACCAATGATACCCATTTTTTTAGCTCGGTCAGCTGGGGTTGTAATATCGGCAATATATGCTTGAGCAGCAGAAATATTGGCGCTTCCAAAACCTGAAACAATCCTAGAAATTAAGAGAATCATGAAATTACCAGCGATACCAAAAATGAAATAACCAATCGCATTCACTAAGATGCTACCCAAAATAATTGGCCGACGCCCAATTCTATCGGATAGAGAACCGAACATTGGAGCAAATAAGAATTGAATCACCGAAAAAGCTGCTGCAATAATACCAACTGCATAATCGGGATTAAACGACATATGGCTCGTTATGGACATCGTTTTAGCCAAATTAGGCAAGATGGGAATTACGATTCCAAAACCGAGTAAATCAATAAATATTGTTAAAAATAAAATTGAAATTCGTTTATCCTTCATATTGATTGTATCGTGTTATTTTTTGAGCTATCCAACTATCTTTCAGAGAAATGTATAACTGCTCTCGGGCTTGATCTAAGGTATCTACCAAGGTATTCACGACCAGACTTTCTTGATTTAAATCGCCATGTTTATATTGCAATATTGCTTGTTCTTGTGTAATAATTTTTGCTGAATTACAAAATGGAATCCAAACCAATGTTCTTTGAAAGAAATCGATATTGGTTTGATTTAACAATCTAAACACTTTATCGATACTACAACCAGAAGGGGGCTCAACAGATTCGTCAACGGCAACAATTAGAATAGAGTCGTGAATAATTTCAAAAGCAGCTACAAGTTGGGTTCCATGAGATTGCCACTGAGCCGTAAAGGAATTCATGAGCATTGAAACATCTTGAATTTCTGCTTCTGATAATAATTTATTTGATGCAAAAATCCATACTCTTGAATGACCGGGTAAATTGGGAATTAGCATATCATAATTGTTGGTTAATTAATTCCGCAATATCTAAAACTTGAACTTCATTTTCTTTTTCAAAGTGTTTGGTACCATCTCGCATCATTGTCATACAGAAAGGACAATTCACTGCAATGATATCGGCACCTGTATTGATTGCTTCCTCGGCACGTTCAACATTTACTTCTTTTTTCCCGTTTTCAGCTTCTTTAAACATTTGAGCACCGCCGGCACCACAGCAAAAACCATTTGTTTTACACCGTTTCATTTCTACTAAATCTGCATCCAAACGTTCCATAACCATTCTAGGTGCTTCATATATCCCGTTAGATCTACCGAGATAGCAGCTATCGTGATATGTAATTTTTTTACCTGCAAATGCACCTCCTTCAATTGCCAAACGACCATCATTGAGAAGTTCGTTTATAAATTGCGTGTGATGAATTACATCATAATTGCCCCCAAGATTTGGGTATTCATTTTTTAAAGTATTGTAACAATGCGGACAAGCGGTTACAATTTTACTCACCCCATAACCGTTTAAAATTTCAATATTTTGCATGGCTTGCATTTGAAATAAAAATTCATTTCCCGCTCTTTTAGCCGGATCACCAGTACATCCCTCTTCTGCACCTAAGATTGCAAACGAAACATTTGCCTTTTCCAATATATTCGCAAATGCTTTACTCACTCTCTGTGCTCTTTCATCATAGCTTCCAGCACAACCTACCCAAAATAATATTTCTGGCGTTGTACCACTTTCAATAAACGATTGTAATGTTCTGATGTTGACCATAATTGTCGCAATTTCGTTAATTTACAGCATCTGTCATAAACAATTTTCCCAATTTTGTGAATAGTGCAAAAAAAAGACGCCCTTCAGCGTCTTTTGGAATCGACAAATTTAAAATTCTAATATCCTGATCCACCCATACCAATAGGTTCATGGTATGGAACAATTAATAAAGGAAAGGTGGCTTCCTCGCAAACTTTTTGGAACGCACTAATTCTAAAAACACCTTCTGCGTTGCTTAAAACCGACATCCACTTACTTCTAAAAGTTTCGGAATGTTTAAGCAAAGAGGCAACAATGTCTAAAGTTGGTTCCATTTCTGTAGTACTTGTGCGAATGCCTTTTTCAACCATATAATTATGACCCTGAATCGTATAGATGTGACTCATTTTTGCGTCTTCACCTTTATCTGATTTTTTAAGTCCAATTACCTCAACATTTGCATAAAATAATTTCGCCCAGTGCGAAACATGGAAAAACTTTTGACGGGTTTCCGAGCTTGTATCTAAAGGCATCAAAATATCATTAGGAATCTGCCATTTTGCTTTTTCATTTAAATACAAAATAGAACAAGTAAACGCATCAACTTTTGATGTCATTCCACCTCCTAACAAACCCGCTTTGGCAGGTTGTGAGCCAACCACTACCATTGTAGCAGCAAGCTTTTCAGCAGCTTTTGCCAAAGCTTTCCAGAAAGTTCCTGGATACGTTGAAATTTCTAATTGAACTCCATGTTTCAATTTGAAATCTCCAATTACATCACCACCTCCAGAGCCGAGGGCTCCAGATTCGGCGGTCATGACGTACTCCAATGAAGCATTGCTTTTACGAGCAACCGCAACGGCCGCTTGTATCACTTCTTCAGAATTCACAAATTTGTCGAATGAAAATAAAATTTTTGTAGCAGTTTTATCCATAGGCTATTTAATTTGTAACAAAGAAAACAAACTTCTGTTACTTTAACAAATTATTATAAAATGAAAAAACCATTGACTATCAATTATATCAAAATAATTATTGTAATTATTTGTATTTCAAGTGTCAACATTGCATTTTCTCAATCGTTTAGAGGGCTAGCGGTTTTATCTGAATTTGAAATGTGGGCTTCAGGATCAAAAGGCACTGTGTTATTTACAAATAATTCCGGTATTTCATACGATACACTCAACCCAATTGGATTTTCCAGAAAAGATTTTAGAGACATTCATGCCGTGAACAATCAAATTGCAATTATCATGAGCGCAGGAGATAGTGCTGTAATTTTAAAAACAAACAATCATGGTAAAACATGGAAAACTGTTTATTCTGACAACCGACCAGGAATTTTCTTAGATGTACTCGAAATTAACTCTCAAACAGGAGTTGGAATTGCCCTTGGAGATCCGCTCCCCGACTCACTCTTTAATCAAGAACTGAAAAAATCACCTTCTAAACACTTTGTTGCTTTGTATACAGTTGATTTTGGGGACAATTGGCTTCCAATTCCTAATGGCTCTTGGAATTTAGCCACAGAATCGCTCTCATCAATGTTTGCAGCAAGTGGAACATCCCTTGCATATAACCAATTAACGTTTCAAAAAAATCAAACTGAAACGAATGTATTGATGGATTTTTACTTTGCTGGTGGCGGAAATACCGCAGGAGAAGTGCGACAAGTCATACTTACTTTCAACCGTAAAAACCCATCCAAGTCATTTGAATATCTATCATTCCCCTATCAATTAAAATTTCCAAACGGAGAAGGTTGGGGAATCTATGGGATGCAACTGGTGAATGATCGTTTGTTTTGTGCTGGAGGACATTGGAAATACCCAAATACCAAAGATTCATTTTCTTATGTCATCGAGTTATCAAAAGTTAAATACACCCTCAAAAATTTCAAAATTGATTCTAAAATTGCACTTTCAAACATTCAATTACCCCAAAACGGATATAGAAGCGGAATTGCAA
Source organism: Chitinophaga pinensis (assembly GCA_945865625.1). Taxonomy (GTDB): domain Bacteria; phylum Bacteroidota; class Bacteroidia; order NS11-12g; family UBA955; genus VMCP01. Next base: position 3,015 of record CAMBFD010000010.1, on the reverse strand, counting down.
TGTATTACAATCCAAAAACAAAGCAATACGAGGGGATTTCTGTAGGGTCTAATGGATACGACAAACTTATGATCACAGGAAACAATTCAATGTCCCTCAAATATAAAATACAATTATTCAAACACGATTCCAATCTTAAAGGAATCAATGCATGTCAATTGAGCGACAATGCGATTTGGATGGTGGGAAACAAAGGACAGTTAATTAAAGTACAAAAAAGTTCACTTTTCCCTGTAAAGTAAATCATTTCTCTTGTACAGGGTAAAATCGGAATTCCCATACATGGAATCTAGTCTCGAATCAATCCTTTTTTGAATTCTATCACTATAAATATTTTTGTTTGTAATCAGTAAATATTTGGCATCTGATTTGAAAAAAGTAGAGTCAGTCTGCTTACGAACACATTTTTTATCGGTTATCAAATGAAGCCAACGAGGTTTATCGAAAGCAACCACCTCATGATCAGGAACTATTAACTTCACTTTCTCATAAATATCAGTTTGTGCGGTACCAATGACTTTGTTCGTATTGAACACAAATCGATAAAAGAAAATAGAAGCTGCTGCTTGCAGCGCAATTAGGCTAATAAATGTAAGAGAAATCAGGCGATTCCATTTTTGATTCGGAAACCAATCGTTGAACCCTATAACGGAAATCCAAATTATGAACGGAATAATTGGTAATAAATATCTTGTACCTTGTGCAATTGGCCAAATCACAATCAGTGCAAAATTCACCAATATCCAAATTAAAATTGGAGCGAATAATTTCAAACGGTTCATAGATTTCAGTGCATTTCCAAAAAAGAATAAGAGTATTATTCCAAACAAAACACCTGTGATTGGCAAGAACCCTAAATGCCAAAGCACATATTGACCAATTTGTTTGAAATATAGCGATAGGTTATAAAAAACTGAAGTGGTAGAAATGCTCGAGAGTAAATCGATATGATTTGATTCGTATTGACTATCAATCTTTTTCAGATACAAAACAAATAAAACAAATGGCAAGGAAACCAAAAAATCCTTAATCTTATTTTTCAATTCAATTTGATCCATTAAAATATAGATCCACCAAGAGCCAATGAGTAAAAATCCGTTCACCCTTGTTATTGAACCCAAAATCAAAGAAATTCCGATTAAAAATAATTTCGACGATTTCCTAAAGTCGTTTGTAAATAAAAAATAAAAGAAGAGATATACGGTGACTAAAAACCATAAATCACTCATGATTCTATCTGAAAATTCTAAAATTTTAGGATGCACAAGCACAATTCCCAAAACAAATAAAATCCAAGATTTAGAAAGTTTGACTTTAAATGATGAAATTAAAAAGTAGAACGCAATAGAACCTAAGAGGTAAAATACCCATTGAAATATTTTGATTCCAACCCAATTGAAAGGTAAAAATTTGAGATATAATGTTAAAAATAAAGGATAGCCAGGAGGATATAAATAAGGCCCTAGTGTTCCATCGGAATTTTGCATCGACCAAGTATTATATTCTGCAAGTTGATTGGAATTCCCTTTCAGAATTGCATTTGCTTGCGACAAGTACATTGCAAAATCGTCTCCCCATTCATGGCCATCACGAATGCATAAAACTCCACCGATTAGTGCAAATAACCCTAGTAGCAGTAACCACTTTCTATTTGCGCAAAAATGGAAAAATTGATTGCCCATTTACTTTGAAAACAAGTTGTATTTCAGGATGCAATAAATTGCACGGAAACCATCTTTCCATCCAATTTTCTTCCCTTCTTCAAACGTTCTTCCATAATAACTGATGCCAACTTCATAAATTCTAACATTTGGAACTTTTGCCACTTTTGCGGTTACTTCTGGTTCAAACCCGAAGCGTTTTTCCTTTAATGCTAAACTCTGTATGATCTCTCTACGGAACATTTTGTAGCATGTTTCCATATCCGTTAAATTCAAATTGGTAAACATATTGCTCAAAAATGTCAAAAATTTATTTCCAATACTATGCCAAAAGAATAATATTCGGTGAGGATTACCACCCATAAAACGACTACCAAACACAACATCAGCAACATTGTCATAAATTGGCTTCAGTAATATATTAAACTCATTTGGATCGTACTCTAAATCGGCATCTTGAATCACAACAACATCACCTGTTGCCTTTTGAATTCCAGTATGAAGTGCGGCACCCTTTCCTTTGTTAACTTCATGAGCAAAAAGTTGAAGATTTAACTCTGGATGGCTGTTTTTATATTCCTGCAAGATTTCCCAAGTATTGTCTTTTGAACAATCGTTTACAATGATAATTTCCTTTTCAATTCCACCAATCAATTGAACTGTTTGAATTTTATTCAAAATATGGTGAATGGTTGGACCTTCATTATAAGCGGGGATAACAATTGACAGTGTTTTCATAGAAAACACAAAAATAGGTTACATTTACACAACCAACAAATTAGATATTTGCATATAACGCGATTGAAATTTAGAGTACAACTTCAACTTCCATCAATCCGGGAACTAGATAAATTTTCCCCGTTTTCTCTTCAACACAACGGAATCTGCTTCTCAGCTTATCGAGTTTTCTAAATATCCTTCCATCTTTGGTTTGAAACAATGTTTGGAACGGAATAGCTTCTACCAAGACCAAATGGTCGGGACGGTCATCGTAATTCCTTAGGGTTTTAAACAAAAAAGGATCTGTGCAACTACTTGCCTTAGGATTTTTCAAATAGCGGTTTAAAGCATGTTGCACATCATTTGGCAATATGGTTTCTTGCAACATAGGCAGAGTTACAACTTTAAATTCTTGCTTCCACTCTAATCCGTGAGGCTGAACTTTAAACCCTCTTTTTTCGAAATTTATTAAATGTGCGGTTTCATGCAGAAATGTAACTAAAAACGCAAATTTATTAAGATTTTTATTGATTGAAATTCGATGTGCTTCTCCAGGTTGTGGAGGCCTATAATCGCCAAGTTTGGTGGCTCTGGGTTTTTTAATTCGGAGTTGAATTCCATATTTCCATAAAAT